>JAHRFV010000251.1 GCA_019084435.1 Dethiosulfatibacter sp. | reverse complement strand
TTTTTGAAGGAAAAGAATGTTTCAATAAACAAAAATACAATTGAAGCCATTGAATGGTTGAAAAATACAAATAAGATTCAGGAGGTAGTATTTGAATAAAACTGAAATGCAAATCAAAACAATCCTTGAGGCATGTGATGATAAAAAGGGCTACGCGTTCAATGTCATCGATATCTCGCGAATAGCGTCATTCACCGATTATTTTATCATCTGTTCTGCTAATAATGAGAGGCAATCTGAGGCAGTCGCCGAAGAGGTAATGAAAAGAATGTCTGATCTTGGAATTCATGCCATGAACAAGGAAGGATTCAATACAAAAAGGTGGATACTTCTGGATTATGGTGATATTATAGTTCATGTTTTCCACAAGGATGAAAGAAAGGTTTATAAACTTGAGCAGCTTTGGGCTGATGGTGATGAAGTTGATATTGAAAAATATGGAGTAGAGAACTGGCTTTAGATGCCGGTTCTCTTTTTTTTGTTTTTTCTGTGTCGGTGTAGACGGAACATATTATAGAGACGCAGCATAAAAATTAGAAGTATCAGAATAGCGATAACAAACAGAGCGGTTTTAAACGTGGGTCCTATTTCAAAACTATTGATGGTCTTCTCTTCAACTGATTCTATCTCTATAGGTGTTATCAGCTCGACCTGTCCTAAGGAGACGCCATCGATCATAAACTCCACATAGCCGACAACGGTGTTTTTCTTGATTGGAAGCTCAAGAGGATAGAGGTTCAGGTCTTCGGTTATTTGATCTTTCGTGCCATTTTTCATCAAAGCACTCAGACCTTCTTTCGCGATCAAAGGCATTTCATCTATTGTAGCATTGTCGATGCTTGTATTTTTGTAATGAGTGTTTTCATAGATTAATTCAATTGTATGAAAATTTCTGAACCCATAATTCAAAAGCTTAACCGTATCACTATATACATTTGTTACATAACCATCCAGGACAACTGATATTAGAGATACATCACCTCTCATTGCAGAACCGATAAATGTGCTTTTAGCTTCAGGGGTATATCCTGTTTTCATTCCTGTAGCACCATCATACTTGATATCAACATAGAACCCATCAATCAGTATCTGGTTGCCATAACCTACGGCAGACAACAAACGGTTGCTGTTGTTTAGATAACGCTCCTGAGTCTTAATATTAGTTGGAGGTATGATGTAGCTTGTCTTTTGGATTATTTCTCTAATTAGGTCGCTTTGATAAGCATAGACAGCTAGTTTAGCAAGATCTTCCGCCGTTGAGTAGTGGTTGTCATCGTGTAGACCATGTGGATTCATGAAATTAGTGTTTTTCATTCCGATTTCTTTGGCTTTTTCATTCATTAGAACAACGAACTCTTCCACAGAACCTGAGCAATTGATAGCGATGACTTCAGCAACATCATTGGCTGAAGCGATAAGTAAAGCATTAATCATATGCTCAAAGCTTATTCTTTCTCCAGGTTCCAAGGCGATGTGGCTACCGTCGATGGTGAAGGGTGTCAGATCATCAACAACCAGTATATCGTCAAGTCCCATCATATCTATAGAAACTACTGCCGTCATGAGTTTTGTCAGACTGGCAGGGTATTTGATCTTTTGTGCATTCTTTTCAAACAAAGTCTTGCCTGATTCCGCATCAACTAGAATTGAAGCGTCACAATCTAGATTGTCAATGGCATAGCCGCTGATATTGGTAAAAAGAATAATTAGCAATAAAGTCATTGCTACTGTTTTTCTCATATGTCCCTCCTGATTAAATGCCAAAAATAGTATAACAAATATTGATTAAAATTGTAAGTTTTTGTTTTTTTTGTTATGATAGATTAAAATGCTAGAGAGGTACTTATGGAATATCTAAACAAAAGGTCGATCATAACCATGGCAGTAGTACTATTTGCAGGAGCATTTTATTTTCTTTTCAATACCATGCAAAGTGATGGAATGCTGACTGCTCTTCAAGACAATCAGGAAGATCAAACGGGTCAGGATGAGGGTTCAATCATTCCAGAAACTTCAATGACCGATGAGACTTTATCAGAGGATTCTTTTGAAGATCAGAACCAAATGATTTATGTGGACATAGATGGTGCGGTCAACAACCCAGGAGTTTTTATGGTCGAGCAGGGTACTCGGCTTTATGTATTGCTTGAGGCTGCAGGGGGATTAAAGGACAATGCCGACACCAAATATTTAAATCGTGCAGATATTGTTTTAGACAAGCAAAAGATTTACATTCCTGAAATTGACGAAATCTATGAAAACCCGATTATTGAAGATCCAACCACGTCAGAAACCGGTTCCAACCAAAAGATAAACATTAATAGTGCTAGTCAGTCAGAGCTTGAATCCCTATCAGGTATCGGTGAAGTGCTGGCTAAAAGGATAATAGAGTATAGAAACGGGAAAAGATTTGAATCTATAGAAGAAATTATGAACGTATCAGGTATAGCATCCGGCAAATATGCTGATATAAAAGATTACATTACAATCAACTAATAACTAACATTAAAGTGAGGTGAAAGGTATGTCAATTGATAAGATAAGACTGACACAGATGACAAAAAGCTCTGGCTGAGCGGCTAAAATAGGTCCTGAGACCTTGGCTCAAGTTTTGAGCAAAATACCTGTTTTCGAAGATAAAAATTTGCTTGTCGGTCTGGGAAAAGCTGATGACGCTGCAGTTTACAGAGCACAAGATAATCTATGTGTCGTTCAAACCCTGGATTTTTTCACACCTATTGTGGATGATCCATATACCTTCGGTCAAATTGCAGCTGCAAATGCCCTCAGTGATGTTTATGCTATGGGTGGCAAACCAGTACTCGCCCTTAACATAGTGGGCTTCCCAAGCTGCCTTTCTCCAGACATATTGTCTGAAATTCTCAAGGGTGGAGCTGACAAGGTAAAAGAAGCAAAAGCGGTTTTGGCAGGAGGACATTCCATTGAGGATGATGAGCCTAAATATGGCATGTCTGTGATGGGATTCGTGGATTGCGACAAAATCCTAACCAATAGCGGCGCAAAAGTTGGAGATGTCATATTGTTGTCAAAGCCGTTGGGATCAGGTATCATCAATACTGCAATCAAAGGCGAAATGGCGAACCAAAAGTCATATGAGGCTGCGGTGGAAGTCATGACAACTCTCAATGCACGTGCATCAGAAGCAGCAATAGAAATGCATGCCAATGCTTGCACAGATATAACCGGATTTGGATTGTTTGGTCATGCTGTCGAGATGGCAGAAAATAGTGACGTGTCAATAGCTTTTGACATGAAAAGCATACCTGTTATAGAGGGAGCAATGACTTATGCTTCCATGGGGTTGATTCCCGGTGGTGCTTACAAAAACAGATCATTCTACAAGAGCAGTATAAAGGACAGTGGTTATTTTGATGAAATTATCTCTGACGTATGCTTTGACCCTCAAACCTCAGGTGGGTTGCTGATGTCAATACCGGAAGAGAATGTTGGTGTCTTAGAACACTATCCTGAATTGGTCATCATAGGAAAAGTGAAAGAATACAAAGGCCATAGAATAGAATTGTTGTAGTGGAGAATAAAATGGATAAAAACCAATTGTACAGATTGATTCCAAAAGTTGATACGATTATGGGAAGAGAAGCCATTCAAAAGCTTGATACTGAGTTGGACAGGAAACACATATTGACTATCGTCAGACAGGAATTGGACGCTCTAAGGATTTTTATAGATGA
>JAHRFV010000241.1 GCA_019084435.1 Dethiosulfatibacter sp. | reverse complement strand
GGTTGTGCAGCACCAATGTGATCGCTGCTGTCAATGTCGTTTTACCGTGGTCTACGTGTCCTATCGTTCCTATGTTTACGTGGGGCTTGTTTCTTTCAAACTTAGCTTTTGCCATGTTTGTTCCTCCTTCAAAATATATTTAATCTTAATGTCGTATATTGGAGCCCATGACCAGACTCGAACTGGTGACCTCTTCCTTACCATGGAAACGCTCTACCGCCTGAGCTACATGGGCACTATATTAATAACGTTATCATTTTACTATTATCAGATTTTTATGTCAACAACAAATACTCAATAATGTATTTATTTTACCAATAAAACTGAACATCCTGTGGATCAAACAATCAGCACTACACGAAACACTTCGCATACCACCTTCATATCCTCAGTAAAAGTCAAACCTTCTGCTGTCATGTCTTCTGTAAAAAATTTGATATGGGCTTTTCGCCAGTATTCCAGACTCTTATCTCCCTCGCCTTCAGTTTGTGCAAACTCTTCACTCACATCTTTGAAAGCCACCACATCCACTCGAACTGTTTCTATGACACACTTTGGATTTCCCTCAAAATCTGTAATGATATCAAGGTCTCCCGGTTTGGGTATTGGTTCTTTTCCATCCTCATACCAATAGTATAAAGAGGTGGTTGCTTGTTTTATTCCTTTCACTGTGAGGTCTGCTAGTTCATCTGCATCTTTTTGGTTGTTGCAGAAGTGCCATGCTTGGTCAAAGCTTTCCCGCTCACCTTTTTCTCTGACATCATTATATAAGGCCAGCAATTTTTCAGGGGTTATTATCTTATCAATACTATCATTTGTACTCATCATCTATTCAATCCCTTCTCAATCATTAATTAGTAAAAAGCTATGTTAGTTTGACATAATATAGCTTGTCATCGATATCGACCCAAACAGACACTTTTCATTGTAAATCTTAACCTCGTCCTTTTCTGAAGAAGCTCCTAAAACATATAACAATGGATAAAAATGATCTGTTATAGGTACAGCAAGATTTGCATGCGGTAGATTTTGGTAATCCAAAATCACATGATGTGCTCGTTCAGTTATAGCATCCCTTATAATACTGTCAAATTGATTTGCCCAATCATAACCTTTATCTTCGGACCAATCCATAATCCCCAGATTATGAACCAGATTTCCGCTTCCTAAAACCAGAACGCCATCTTCTCTCAATGCTTTAATCTTTTCACCGATGGAATAGCACTGCTTAGCAGAAAAATTTCTATCAATACTCAACTGGAATACGGGTATGTCTTTCTCTGGATACATTTTAACTAAGACGGACCATGTCCCATGGTCAATCCCCCAAGAGTTATCAACTGAGCATACATCTCCAATCAATCTCATGGTTTCATTCGCTAGCTCAGGATGCCCTTTAGCAGAATAATCAACATCAAATAACTTTTTGGGAAACCCATAAAAATCGTGTATGGTCTTTGGATTGAGAGTATCCATAACTCTGGTGCCATCAATGTACCAATGCGCTGATATAGAAAGTATGGCCTTTGGCTTTGGTATGCTCTTAGCCATGTCTTCCCAGCCTTTGGTGAATTCATTGTCTTCAATGGCATTCATAGGTGATCCATGTCCTACAAAAATAACTGGCATCATAAAACTTTCCTCCTCTGAATTAATTATCAGCTCTCCAACATGATTCTAAGAATTTCCTTATCTGTTTGGACCATGCCGTACTTAGCCATTTTACCAATACTTCTAATGGTTGCTTCAACATCTTCTTTAACGAGTCCATCGCCTGCTGCAAAAGTTTGTCCTTCTCTAGCCATATGATAGCCCATGATTGCTGCATCAACAGATGATGCAATTTTCGCTGCACAAGAAGCCTTAGCACCATCACAAACAATTCCCGATGTATTCGCTAGAACATTTGTAATGCTCATACCAATTACCTCAAAACTGTCTCCATTCAAATACGCTATTGCCGCACCACTCCCGCAGGCCGCACTCACTGCGCCACAGAAAGCCGATAGTTTGCCTATATCCGCTTTGATATGTATAGCAATCAGATTGCTTAATGCTAATGCTCGATAGAGCTTTTCATCTGAAACCTTCAAATGCTTTGCATAAGTAATGACCGGTATTGAGGCTGTCAAACCTTGATTCCCACTACCTGAGTTAATCACAACAGGTAGGGAGCATCCTCCCATACGGGCATCTGAACCGGCTGCTGCGTATGCTTTTGCAAGGTTTTCAACTCCTTTACCATAGTTGCTTATCAGTACCTTTCCAACATTAGCTCCAAAATCATTATCCAGTCCGGCGTCAACTATCGCTGAATTCATTTTAATCTGACCATCAAGCAAGTTACTGAGAGTGATTGTATCAACAGAAGTAATATAATCATATATTCCCTGTACTGTCAAAAAATCACGACTGATTTGCTGATTTGAATCATGATTTTGACTGTCTCTTTTATAAATCACACGGTTATCCTTTTTGATTGAAACAATATTCGTATATCCATCGGCAATCGTAACCTCAGCCATAGAATCATTTTTGATGGCGATTACCTTAATATACAGATTTCCCATTTCTTCTTCGTGATACGTGCTGCAAATATTTTTAGATAACAATTCTTTTAACAGTTCAATGTCTTTATCTTGAACAAGGGTCAGAACCTCCAGCTTCTTGCTGGCATCTCCCACAATCGCTCCTAATATAGCTGCAGTTTCAATACCTTTCATATTCTTCGTGCCAGGTACAATCGCACCCTTCACATTCTTAATAATATTGCTGCTGCAAGCCACCTCTATCGAATCCGGAAAATCACCCAGAACCTCTCTAGCTTTAGCTGAACAATATGCCACAGCAATAGGATCAGTGCAACCTAGAGCAGGCACCAACTCTTCCTTTAAAATCTCAAGATATAAGTCTTTCATCTTTTTTATCTCCTAAACAAAATTTGATATATCGCGAACAATCTACTCTGCAGCGACTATCAACGGCAAGCCATCATCAGTAAAAGGATCTCCTTTGTAATTAGAATACCACGAGAATCCAGTAAACCCTGATTGTCTTAAGAGGCTTTCCAGGTCCTCTTTTCTCAACGCCAGAAGGGTTGTCTCAGCTTCATACATGCTTTCTGTAGTTTTTATACTCAATTTAGTCTTAAATGTGACACTATTATCATGAAGTGTGTAAAAGCGCTCAAATCTAACCGTTTCGTTTTCAATTAGCGGTAGACTTTGTATGTTGTTGCGATAAACATAATCGTAGTTTATTATTTGTATAATTAGCTTGCCATCTTTCTTCAGTAGGTCTTTAAATCCTTTTAATGCTGACAATATCTCGTTTTTATCGGACAAATGTACCAGCGTATTACCAATGCAATAAATCCCATCAAAAGTATTATTCTCAAAACAACTTGCTGCTTGTTTCATATCCATCAGCTTAACATGGAATAATGATCCCATGTCACTTATTTCACTAGCAATCCTAATCATATCCTCGCTTAGATCAATTGCTTCCAGAGAAAAACCTTTCTTGGTCATCTCATAGGCCACCCGACCATCAGAACATCCCACGTCTAAAAGATAGCCTCCCTGCTTGAATTGTAATGCTAAAAAATCAGTTTTATCTTTGGCTGGAAAGATATGATGGTATACATCAGCCATATTTTTATAAAACAAATTGTGCCTCCTTAGAGTTAAGTTTGTTTTTATTTTACAGCATTGCAAGCTATATTAACGGCATCCCAGACGCCGGCGAAAGGTGGTGCATAGCAAAGATCAGCATTGCCTAATTCATATGTTGTCATGTTAGCCTGGATCGCTATGGCAAACATATCAACTCTGTGTACGGCGCCCTTGGCTCCACCTGCTTGTGCACCTAATATTCTACCTGTACTGTTTTCATAAATGACCTTTATTAATAATGGAGATGCTCCAGGATAGTAATGAGCGCTGCTTGGTGCCTTGACTACCACTGTTTTATAGTCAATTCCTAATTCTTTCGCTTCTTTCTCACCAATTCCTGTTCTGCCAAGCTCAAGGTCGAAAACCTTGATAGCAGCAGATCCTAATGTTCCTACATACTGAACATGTGCTCCTGCAATATTTTCACCCGCTATTCTTCCACCTTTATTGGCAGTTGTCCCCAAAGCAATGTAAGCGTGTTCATCCTTTAGCATGTGTTTGATGGCAGCACAATCGCCCGCTGCATAAATATCTTCAACACTTGTCCTCATTTCACTATCAACCAAAAGTGCACCATTAGCGGCTTTCTCAAAATCCAAGCCTTCAAGAAAGGTCAAATCCGGTCTGACTCCTACCGCGACAAGTACAAAATCGACTTCATATTCAGATTTATCCGTCAAAACCTTATGGACAGATTTATCGCCACTAAAGGCTGTTACCTTCTCGCCCAATATGAGTTTGACACCATTTTTCCCCATCTCTTTTCCAGCCATTTCCGATAATTCCATGTCAAACGGCTTCAAAACCCCATCTCCTGATTGAATAACATAGGTTTCTTTGCCTATAGCCCTAAGGGCTTCTGACATTTCGACACCTATGAAGCCACCGCCAACAATCGCAACTCTTTTTATGTCTTCTCTAGCCAAAATCGCTTTGAGTTTCAAGCCATCATCAAAGGTTTTTAATGTAGCAATATTATCAAGTTCAATTCCTTCAAATGGCGGTACGAAAGCTGGTGCACCGCTAGCCACCAATAATTTATCATAATTATCGTTGAAAATTTCACCTGTCAGAAGGTTTTTTATCACCACTTGTTTATCATTAGGTATCACTTTAATGACTTCATGATATAATTCGCACGAAATACCTCTTTTTTCAAATTCTTCTTTGGTTCTTGCAATCATTTTCGTCTCGTCATCGAAATACCCAGCCAGATAATAGGGCAACCCACAAGCGCCATAAGAAAGAATCCCACCTTTTTCATAAACAGTAACCTGGGCTTGTTCGCATACTCTTTTTAGTTTTGAAGCAGCTGACATTCCTGCTGCAACACCACCTATAACAATTACTTTCACAATAATCACCCTTCCTTGGTTTTTTGCTTATTGATTCATTCACTCCAGATCAACGAACAACTCATGAATATTGCCATCAGGATCCTTAAACAAGGCAGTTCTCTGATTCCAGGGCATATTCTGTGGCGACTTAACACCAACCGCACCTTTGTCTAAAAGAATCATGTATGAATGGTCTACATCCTCAACACTTTCACATGGGAATGCTAGTTCAAATCTTTGGCCATTTGCCCTAATCTTGTACTCATCTGAGAAATTAACCATGACCTTTCTTTCACATAAGGCAAATCTTACTCCTTCGTTTTTGAACTCTACATATTCTCCCAAATCATTTATGATTTCAAATCCCATAACGTCATTATAAAAATTCTTCATCGGTTCAATATTGTCGGTCCATATTGTAACCAAGTTGATTTTAGATATCATCTTAACCTCCAAAAATATTTTTTTAGATCAAATAGATCTATTCTATGTTATAACTTCATTTTTTAATTTTCAAACACCTTGGCATTTCATAATACCCTGGACCCAAAACTTTTTTGAGATCCTCTAACGTCAAATCATTCTGCGATTTCGTCTCGATAATACCTTCTTTTAGATCATCTAACCATATACTCCAGATTTCTAATTCATCGCTGATAAGCAGATTTTCACTGATGTATTTTATCAATTGCTCTGCACGAATATCGGTGTATCTAAATGTGATTTCTGAGACATATTTTTTTGATGTGTAAGGATGGGCATACCCCTTCGGGTTATCCTTACGTATTTCTATTTCATGAAGCAACTCCTCTGATTCACAAATGAGTACGATTTTTTCATTAGGGTCAGTATTCTTGTTGTTTAACAGAATTTCAGGAACAACTAGATTGCGTTTAGCCATTTCATTTAAGGAGATTATCTCAATATTGGGATTTTGTACATCTTTTAGTGGTGAGTCGCTTGCTAAAAATTGATATAAGCTCATGTTTGATATATACCTCGCTACTTAGATTTAATAAGAAACATCTCAATACATTACTATTTTACATTAAATAACATCTATAGGATACAATTTAGATGTGCTTAATAATCTTCGTTTGACAATAAACAGGAAAATGCATTCCACCATCTCAGCAATTACCATTGCATAAGCACCTATAATAGCAGGATTTTCCGGATTCACATAAGTTCCCATCAATACTGCAAAAATCAAAGATACCAGATTAACCATTTTCCCGATACTGATCTGCTTCGTGCTCTGACGTTTGAGAAACAGCCCCCACAAATACTGTCTGATGACAAAGAAGATCGGTAACAGAGTCATTATTCTTAATACATCAATTGCCATCTTACTGATTAATTCATCGGTTCCTATGATTGTTTGAAACACAAAATTACCTAATGGAGTAAAACTTGTTATGCCAATAGCTAATGACATTGTGCCCCCAACTATAGCCGCGAACTTCTTGATAGATTGGTAGTTCTCTGGAGTATCATTTTCTTTTAGAAAGTTTAGGGGAACTTGGTGAAACATCATAAGTGGTGCCACTGCTAGGAATCCAACCGACCAACCGACAGCAAAAGCAGATAAACCAATTTCCGGATTAACAGTTCTCGCAAGACCAGCATTGATGATTGGTGTCGCTAGAGTTCTAAGTAATGCCGTAACTGTTAAAGGCAGAAAAAACATGAGTATGAATCTGTTATTCAATTCTCTATGTACATCTCCCAAATCTCTTAACCTTTTGCCCTGTCTTTCTATTGCTTCAGGAATATCTAGTTTTCCTTTATGAATAATTATTGTCACAGTTGTAGCTTCAACAAATAATGCAATAGCAAAAATTCCGGGAGCATAGTAGGAGCCTGGCATATAACTAAAAAAATCTGCAAGAAACACCATGATTCCAACAAAAATAACTCGCATCAAGGAAGCCATTGTTACAACCGGTGTCATGCGAAGCTTTATTGCCACTCCCTGATAAAAGTCGCGGACAGTGACAAATAGAGGGAATAGTACCAAAATCCTCAACATAACAACCGCTTCTTCCAAAACCTGACCCTCGACACCAATCAAAGTCTTCATTACCCATCTTGATAATCCGGTAAACGCAAAAACAAAGAACATAACCACTATGCCTATGCCGACAATAGCTATAAATCGCCTAACTTTATAATAGCTCTTGGCGTCTGTTGTTAGAGCTGTCACAGTATGCTTAATCATGGAGACAGGATACTGAATCATTTGTAGGATACTTTTTGCCACTGCAAATGCTGAAATCAGGACTTCTGGTGATGGAAACCTGGCAAGAGCAGCATTGAACAATGAGTGTGTTAAAGCTATGATTGCTTGTGTCATACCTAATGGAACAAAAAACTTCAGTTGTTCTTTTAAAGAAATTCCTTTGGCTTTTTCAGTTGTTATATTTATGATAGCACCAACCTTTGAATAGTTTCAGGACAATATAATACCAGAATTATTGTACCACAATGGCTTTGAGAATTCAAAACTACAAAAAACAACCCCCTAAAGGGTTGTTGTTAGACTTCTTCTAGACAGATTTCCAGAATACCATCTATAGAACAGATAATATCCTAAAGTAATCAATACTGTAGCGGCTAATGATATCCAAAAGCCATAAGAACCTACATTTTGAGAGGTAGCCCCTAAAAAGGTCTGCGCTACAATGCCTGGCAACTTGATCATTAAAGATATTAAGACAAACCGCCAATATTTAACTTTAAATGAACCCAAGGCAATACTACCTATGTCATAAGGTATAAAACTCACAATACGAATGATGAATGTAAAAATCCATTCGTTTTCGTTTTTCAAAGTATTTATTTTCTCTACTTTGGGATAACGAACCGTCAAACTGTCAACTAACTCTTTGCCTGAAAAATGGCCTATTAGATATGGGATAGTAGACGCAATTGCCAATCCCACTAAATTTACCAGTATAGCTATTGGCACTGGAAATGTTCGTCCAACAGCTACGTATAATAAAGCCAGAGGTATAACAACGGCTAAAGACTTTAAAGCAAACAATCCCATAAACACAAGTACTGCCAGATAAAATACTTCAGGTGTAAGTCTTAAAATACTCTCTACTGTAAAATCTTGAAAATTTAATGCCACAATTGTTATTAATACTCCCATTAGAATAAACGGCACATATTTGATAATGTTTCTAAATAAATAATCTTTTTTATTTTTCAATAATACACTTTCTCCTATCAACATAACATTGCGTCATTATACTGGTTAATCCTGTCTTAGTCAAATAGAATATTTAATCAAACTGTGCTGCGACACGTTTCAAATCTTCGATTATTGGTATAGACTGAGGACACTGGCTTTCACAGTAGAGAGTATTTTAAGACTTACACCTGAAGTATTTTATCTGGCAGTACTTGTGTTTATGGGATTGTTTGCTTTAAAGTCTTTAG
>JAHRFV010000187.1 GCA_019084435.1 Dethiosulfatibacter sp. | reverse complement strand
TTGACAAAGTGATATAAATTAGGTATAATACTTATTTGTAAGCAGCCGCTCTGAACAGGTTTAAAACGAAAGTACCTGCTAAGGCGAGACTGGGTAGAGGAGGTGTTTTATTATGTACGCAATAATTGAAACTGGTGGTAAGCAATACAAAGTTCAGGAAGGAGATTCAATCAGAATCGAGAAACTGGATCTAGTTGAAGGTGATGCTGTTACTTTTGACAAGGTGTTGTTCTTATCGAACGAAGATGGTGTTACAGTAGGAAAGCCATATCTTGAAGGCGTTACTGTAGATGCGGTGGTTGAAGCACAAGGAAAAGCTAAAAAAATCATTGTTTTCAAGTTCAAACCGAAGATAGACTACAGAAGGAAGCAAGGACATAGACAACCATACACACAGATTAAAATCGAAAAAATAGTTGGTTAAGCTATGATTAAAATCATAATTGTTCGTGACAAAAGTGAATATCTTGGATACGAAATCAGCGGCCATGCTGGCTACGATGAAAGTGGCTACGACATTATCTGCTCAGCTGTATCCATATTAGCATATACAGCCTTGAATTCCATGGCAGTTGTAGCTGAGATAGGGGACAAAGATATGGCATATGCCATAGATGAAAACCTAGGAGATATGAGCTTACTGTTGAACCGGACAAACATGAAGACTGACATTATACTGAAGACATTCGAAACAGGAATAAAACTACTATTAGAAGATTATAGTCAATATTTAAGCCTTGATTATAAGGAGGTGTAGCGATGATAGCAAAATTGAATATCCAATTATTTGCACACAAGAAGGGTGTAGGTAGTTCAAGAAACGGTAGAGACAGTGCGTCTAAAAGACTCGGGTTAAAAAGAGCTGATGGTCAGTTTGTACTGGCGGGAAACATTCTTGTGAGACAAAGAGGAACTAAATTACATCCAGGAAACAATGTTGGTATAGGTGGAGATGATACACTTTTTTCACTTGTTGATGGCGTAGTTAAGTTTGAGAGAAAAGACAAGAAAAGAAAAAAAGTAAGCGTATACCCACAAGAAGCATAAATCTGACCTACCTTTAAGGTAGGTTTTTTTTGCGTTAAGAGGAAGTGATAAAATGTTTGTAGATGTTGCGAAAATACATGTGAAGGCAGGCAAAGGCGGAAACGGCTCAGTTGCCTTCAGAAGAGAAAAATACGAGCCAATGGGCGGTCCAGCCGGTGGTGATGGTGGTAAAGGTGGCGATATCATTATCATCGCTGACGAAAGCTATCGAACATTGATGGATTTCAAATACAAAAGATTATTTAAAGCGCCTAATGGAGAAGATGGTAGAAATAAAAAACAATACGGGGCTAAGGGTGAAGATCTGATCCTAAAAGTACCCGTTGGGACATTAGTTAAGGATGAGGAAACCGGAATCATACTCGCTGATCTGAACAAGGATCAACAATCATTCGTAGTAGTAAAAGGTGGTCGAGGTGGAAGGGGCAACACAAAATTTAAAAGTTCCATCAGAAGAACGCCTAGATTTGCTGAGCCGGGTGGTATCGCCGAGGAGCGATGGATTGTTCTTGAATTGAAACTGATAGCGGATGTAGGTTTGATTGGATTTCCCAATGTAGGCAAATCAACCTTCTTATCTGTTACAACCAGTGCAAACCCTAAAATAGCCAATTACCACTTCACAACCCTGAAACCAAATCTAGGCGTGGTCAAAATGCCATCCGGAGAGACCTTTGTATTGGCTGATATACCGGGTCTTATTGAAGGTGCATCTCAAGGCATAGGTTTGGGTCATGAGTTCCTGCGACATATTGAGAGAACCAGACTATTACTGCATGTGATAGATATTTCAGGGCAGGAAGGTAGAAATCCAATTGAAGACTTCCATATGATCAATGAAGAATTACGCACCTATAGTGAAAAGCTAGCGGGAAAAAAACAGATCATAGTCTTGAACAAGATTGATTTACCAGGAGTGGAAGAAAACATAAAGCTGGTAAGAAGTGAACTAGGAGACAGTTATCAGATATTTGAGATCTCAGCAGCCACAAGCAGTGGCATTAGAGAAGTTCTTTATGCTGCATTGGAAATGATGAAATCAATTCCACCTGAAGAAACACTCTATGACGCATCCGAAGTGGTCAAGCTTCATAATGTTGTTAAAAAGGATACAATCAATGTCTATAAGAGAAACGAGATATATGTGGCTGACGGTTACTTTCTTGATGTTCTGGTTGAATCTACCAACTTTGAAGATACAGAATCTATCAGGAATTTCCAGAAAGTTTTAAATGACAAAGGCGTTGTAGACAGACTTAGAGAGCTTGGTGCATCCGAAGGTGACTCCGTCGAAATATGTGGAATAGAATTTGATTTTATTTAATATAGTTGAAAAAATTGATTACAGTAAAACAGAGAAGGTTGTTAAAATCATTGGCAATCAGCATTGATCCAATAGTAAATATAGGTAAAAATGGAATTACAGAAAATCTGATTAGCCAGGCAGATGGCGCATTGACAGCTAGAGAATTGGTTAAATTTAAGGTTTTGAACAACATTGACCTTGAGGCTCAGAATACAGCGAGTGAATTAGCCGAAATCCTAGGTGCTGAATTCGTCGTCAGTATTGGCAGGAAATTTGTTCTTTACAGGGAATCAGACGAGAAAATAATTACATTGCCATAAGAAAACGCACCCTGCCGGGTGCGTTATTTTATATCAAGAGCTTAACTCTGGATGAATCGATACTTTTATGAAGCTCTTTTGTCCTTGAGACATATTTGGAGATAGAATCATTATCAACCCCGAAGAGTCTTGGGGTGCAACCAATCAGCACATTGACCATATTATCATAACTGATTATCAGGTCATCTGAAAAATATTTTTTGATAATATTGACAGAACCACCTGTTTCCAATGCTGAGTAGCATTTGATCAGA
>JAHRFV010000318.1 GCA_019084435.1 Dethiosulfatibacter sp. | reverse complement strand
GGTTGAGCTGTTCGGTACGCTTTCTTTCAATCCGATTCCCAAAAACCATCTGTACGCCAGGTTATACTTGATCTCCTCCACCAGACGTCTTTCAGAGCGTATACCATATAAATAGCCCACAAATATCATTTTAAACAGGATGACCGGGTCTATGCTCGGTCTTCCGTTGTTCTCGCAATATTTATCTTTCACCAGGTCATAGATGAAACTGAAATCTATCTTATTTTCTATTTTTCTCAGTAAATGATCTTCTGGAATCAGCTCTTCCAAGCTGATTATTTCCATTTTCAGTTGCACGTTATCATTCCTTGTAAGCATTGAATTCCTCCGCTTTTTGATGCTTCTATTATATCAAAAAACTGAAAAAGAATCCTCTTTTCCGAGAATTCTCTTTCTTACATTTTCGTAATTTTTGACTTTGTCAGCAGTCTGAAGACCCTAAGGTCTTTCTTATGCTTAATGTCTAATCACTCAAAGATCAATACAAATTAGCGATATTCGATTATCATTAAAAAGTTGCACCAGAATATAGACCAAACCCTACGAAATTGTCAAAAGAAACCTTGAATTTAATGAAGGAGATCATCAAACGATTATACCCTCTCTTTCAGTTCTAATTCTGTATAGTTGTCTAACACTATCTGTTTCAAAGGCTTTTTGACAAATAGTGCTAGAATGCCTGCAATCAATGCCACAATGGCAGAGAACACAAAGGTCTCTTGTAATGATCCGGCATTGGCGACAATAACGGGACCAACCAAAGCCGCCAATCCGTATGCCTGAAAAACCACTCCATAATTAGCACCTAAGTTTTTAATGCCAAAAAACTCACCAATCACAGTTGGAAATACTGAAATGGTACCTCCAAAACAAGCGGCTATCCCTGCCAGAAAAACAAAAAAAGTGATATGATTCAAGGAAACAATGCTCATCATCACCATGCAACCTGAAGTGATAAAAGCCATAATGGCAATCACCTTGATGCGATCAAAACGATCAGATATCGCTCCCCAACCCAGTCTTCCTGCCGCGTTGAACAAGGCAATCATGGTCACAGAGTTGGTTGCTACATCAGTATCCAGATTGGCCAGTTCCACACCAATATCCTTTGCCAGACCAATAACCAACAACCCTCCCATGGTTCCTAATCCAAACATTGCCCATAGCAAATAACAAGTTTTTGTCTTCATCATTTCGACCATAGTGAAATCGT
>JAHRFV010000090.1 GCA_019084435.1 Dethiosulfatibacter sp. | reverse complement strand
TACGATTCTGGAGCCTCCATGGGAAACTGTGGCGCAGGTAGGCGATAAATACTATAAGGCTTCAGGCGAATTAAGGTGGTACCACGGGTCAATGCTCGTCCTTGAAATTATTTCAAGGACGTTTTTTGTTCGATTATAATTGAGAAGAGGTAAAGAGATGGAAAGAAATGTTTTTGACGTGTTGAAAGAAAGAGGATATATTGAGCAATGCACACATGAGGATGAGATAAGAGAGTTGCTTGGTAAAGAATCAGTTACCTTCTATATTGGATTTGATCCCACTGCTGATAGTCTTCATATAGGGCACTATATTCAGATAATGGTAATGGCTCATATGCAGAGACATGGTCATCGCCCCATAGCGATAATAGGTGGGGGAACTACAATGGTCGGGGATCCCAGTGATAGAACAGGCATGAGGTCATTATTGACAAAAGAGGCGATTGCTTCAAATGGTGAAAAATTCAAGGTAGTATTTAAGAAATTTCTAGATTTCAACCAGGATAGAGCTTTGATGGTTGACAATGCTGACTGGCTGCTCAATCTCAATTATGTAGAGTTTCTAAGAGAGATTGGGGTTCATTTTTCTGTTAACAGGATGCTAACGGCAGAGTGCTATAAAAATAGGATGGAAAAAGGGCTTACCTTCCTCGAGTTTAATTATATGATAATGCAGGCCTATGACTTCTATATGTTACATAAGCTGTACAATTGTAAAATGCAGTTTGGAGGCAATGATCAGTGGTCTAATATCATAGCAGGCGTTGATCTTATAAGAAGAAAACAGAGTGAAAGCGCTTTTGGCATGACTTTCTCACTTTTAACCAATAGTGAAGGGAAAAAAATGGGAAAAACCGAAAAAGGGGCGTTGTGGTTGGATTCTGAAAAAACATCACCCTATGAATTTTATCAGTATTGGAGAAATGTTGACGATACAGATGTAAAAAAGTGTCTAGCTTTATTGACATTTATTCCTATGGATGAGGTAGAGAGATTGGGTACCTTGGAGGGTTCAGAAATAAATATTGCCAAAGAGATACTAGCCTTTGAGATAACCAAGCAGATTCATGGTGATATAGAGGCGCAAAAAGCGCAAGAAGCTGCAAGAGCGTTGTTTTCGCAAGGTACCGATTCAGAAAACATGCCATCAACAGATATGGAAAAAGCTCTCTTGGATGACAATCCTACGATTGTTGATATCCTTAGAATGACAGGTCTTATCAGCACCAACAGCGAGGGAAGAAGACTGATTCAACAGGGTGGCATAATGTTAAACGATGAAAAAATTCAAGATTTTGCAAGACCTATAATTCTAGAAGATTTTACGGATAACAAGATGATAGTGAAAAAAGGAAAGAAAATATATCATAAAGTCAATTTAAAGTAAGGGATGATAAAATGTCAAAGATAAGGTTAGCGATAGTCTGTACCTTTGGACTTGAGGCTATAGTAAAGCGAGAACTAATACAGATGGGATATACAGATCTGCTGGTAGACAATGGATGGATTTTTTTTGACGCCGAGATTGAGGATATTATAAAGACTAATATAAACTTGAGAAGCGCTGAAAGGGTTTTATTGGTAATGGGTGAGTTCAATGCGGTTACATTCACTGAATTACACGATCAAACCTATGACTTGCCTTGGGATGAGTGGATAGAGAAGGATGGCAGCTTTACAGTCAAGGGCAAATCAGTAAAATCTAAGCTTCATAGCGTGCCAGATTGCCAGTCGATTGTTAAAAAAGCGATTGTAAATAAACTAAAGAGTAAATTTGATGTTGAATGGTTCACTGAAAAAGGCGCTGAATTCACAGTGCAGGTTTCAATTCTCAAGGATAATGTCATACTGACTATCGATACTACAGGCTCAAGAGAAGGATTGTTTAAGAGAGGTTATAGAAAAAGTGCTGTAGAGGCACCTTTGAAAGAAACAATGGCGGCAGCTCTTGTACAACTTAGCTTTTGGAACAAAGACAGGATCTTATATGACCCCATGTGTGGGTCTGGAACCATTGCAATTGAAGCAGCTCTGATAGGAACCAATACACCACCAGGACTATTCAGACAATTCGCGTCTGAGGAGTGGCAGGCAATACCTGCTATAGCCTGGGATGACATGAGATTCTATTACGAGTCGCAGATTGATCATGAGGCCAAGCTTAAGATTTTTGCTTCTGACATCAATAAAGACGCCATTGATTCCGCTAAAAAAAATGCCATACGAGCCGGGATGGAAGAACACATCTCTTTTGAGACTATGGATATCAAGGATATTGTACTACCTGGAGATTATGGTGTCATGATTACCAACCCGCCATATGGTGACAGAATAGGTGACGAGGAAACAGTTATAGAAATATCAGAATACTTAGGCAAAATTTTTGGCGGCAATACAACATGGTCAAACTATATAATAACGCCCTTTGAAAAATTCGAGAATTATTATGGCGCGAAAGCTTCCAGGAAAAGAAAGCTTTTTAATGGTAATGTAAAGGTAAACTATTATCAGTACTTCGGCGAAAAAAAGCTATAAATCAATTGCTTTTTTTCAAAACTAAATTTATTTGTGATATAATCATAACGGAAGTACCAATCTAAAAACTAAGTACAGGAGGAAAAAAATGATAGTTGGACATAAAGATGATATAGAATTTGTTAGACCCGAGGATCCGTCTGTAAAAGGCGCGGAAATGAAGAAAATCATTGGATCAGAAGAAGGATGGGAAGACCATGTGATGAGAATTGTAAGACTTGAGCCAAATGGATACAGCTTTAATCATAATCATCCTTGGCCTCATATTAATTACTATATAAAGGGTCAAGGAGTCTTGACCATAGAAGGTAAGGAGTATCCTGTTAAGGAAGGTGGATATTCACTTGTTCCTGCAAACAAACAACATCAATGGAAATCCACAGAAGATTCTGGTTTGGAGTTTATCTGTATCGTTCCAAAAGAAGGACATAAGTAATAAAAGTCTAAGTCTATATTCGAAGGGTGAATCAGTCTTATGAGTAACAATGATTTCAAAGTATCAATGAATTCTCCACAGTTCAAGATATTGGACAGTATGATAGATGGTGTTAGATTACTCAATAAATTCAACACAGTCATTCATACCAATTTATATCTTGAACAAAACATCATATCCCATACAATTGGCAAAAAATGTTATGAGGGAATTGGCAAAAGAGAAGCGTGTCAGAAATGCATTTCTGAAGAGACGTTTGTTTCAGGAGAAACATTCAGAAAGCATGAAATGATTAATGATAGACATTATCTTGTGATAAGTTCACCTGTCTATGACCGATACAATAACATCAGCGCTGTTGTGGAAGTCTTCAGGGACATAACAAAAGAAAAAGAGTTGGAAGAATCATTGATCATTAAAAACGAAAAGATGCGAAACGATATAGAGTTCGCCCAGAGAATGCAAATCAATATGCTTCCAATCAAGGGCATCTATAATGACCTGCAGATAGACTACTTTTATAAACCCTCAGAACTGCTGAGCGGAGACATGTTTGATGTCTTTAAGATAGATAAGGATTGCACAGGTTTTTATATTTGTGATGTTGTGGGACATGGAATTTCATCTTCAATGATCAGTATGTA
>JAHRFV010000181.1 GCA_019084435.1 Dethiosulfatibacter sp. | reverse complement strand
TTGTTTTAAGAATCGAAAGAAACCTGCTTCTGATAGCGTTTGCAAGAATTTATATGGCTTTTTGCTGCTGGATGACCCTTCTATGGAGTCTTCTTTCGAGATTGAGAAGTTTTTCAGTCTCGCGTTCAGATAGCTTATGAACGGGTATTTTTGTCCAGGCTTCTATAACATAAGCTATCTGCAGGCGAGGGTGAAAAACTGCTGAATCTGGAAACAAGACTCCATAGAAGGGTCATCGGGCAGGAAAACGCCATATCAAGTCTTGCCAAGGCTATCAGAAGAAGTCGCTCTGGTTTTAAGAAGCGAAAGAAACCTGCTTCTTTTATATTTGTTGGTCCTACAGGCGTCGGTAAAACAGAGCTGGCAAAGACCCTTACGTTTGAGTTGTTTGAAAATGAAGAATCTATGATCAGACTGGATATGTCTGAATATATGGAGAAGCATACAGTTTCAAAACTAATTGGTGCACCCCCAGGCTATGTAGGTTTTGACCAAGCAGGATTCCTGACTGAGAAAATCAGGCGAAAGCCTTATTCTGTCATTCTCTTGGATGAAATAGAAAAAGCACATCCTGACATATTCAATGTGTTGCTTCAGATACTAGATGACGGAATCTTAACGGATTCAAAAGGCAGAACAGTGAATTTCGAGAATACGGTCATCATCATGACGTCTAATATAGGTACCAATAATCGTGGCAATAAAATCGGTTTTGGCAATAAAGATTATGAAGCAATGGAAAGTAAGATACATGATGAAGTCAAGAATGTTTTTAGACCGGAGTTTCTGAACAGAGTCGATGAGATCATAGTCTTTACAGAATTAAGTCATATTGAGCTAAGAGAAATAATCGACCTTATGATCAAAGAAGTTGCTGAAGAAGCCAAGAATAAGAGCATCGTCTTAAATGTATCCGATGAGGTAAAGGATCATATTTTGAAGGTTGGATACAGTAGCAAATATGGCGCCAGACCTCTCCGCAGAACAATACAAAGACTGATTGAGGACGAAATATCAGAATCATATCTTAAAGGATTGATTAAAGATAACATGGAAATCAGTTTTATTTTAGAAAATGACCAAGTCAAATTGGTTTATTGAATCAGGAGTTCAAATGATAACCATCTCAAAAAAGAAATACAGATTGAGCAATAACTATAGAATCATTGGTGAAAGCTTTCTTGAACAGGATAATATCGAAAAAGCATTAACATATTTCAAAAAATCGAAAGAATTTGGCGGAGCATATCAAGACATTGATATGCTTCTTGATATGGCCTTCATCTACTATGAAAAAGATGAGTTGATACTTGCTCAAAAGTTGTTTAAAGAAATACTGACACTTAATCCAGATGAATCTCGAGTTTATTTTGGATTGGGTTTAGTCTATGAAGATTCTGAGGATTATAATCTAGCAATCGAATCATATCTTAACGCTATAAAAATTGATCAAAATTATCAACAGGCATATTTTTTTCTCGCAGGTGTTTACCAACGAAAAGACGATTTCAAGAATAGCGAGAAGTACTATCTCAAGGCAATAAAAATGGATAAGGAAGATTACTGGTCTATACTTAACCTTGGATCACTCTATGAAGAGTATGATATGGACGACAAGGCCGAACGATTATTCAAAAAAGCCTACCGTTTAAACCCAGATAATCCTACATCATCTTTTAATCTAGGCGTTATATATGGAAAAAAAGGTGATTTGGTCAAGGCCGAAAAATATTATAACATATCATTGTCTCTGGATCCTGTTAACCCCTTTATTTATCTGAACCTTTCAGTCTATTACAAGGAAATGAAAATGTATACTGAAGCAATCCAATGGTTGGATAGAGGGATTGACAAAAATCCTGAAAAAGCTTTCTTATATTATCATAGAAGTTGCCTGTATCTCTTGACTGACAATAAAGAAAAAGCAATCTTAGATGCTAAGACTGCTTGTCAGCTTGATGATTTTTTCATTGATTATATTAACAAAGATGAAGATTTAAATGAACTAGCAGACTATTTAGACAAATAATCTCTACCTGCTTTTATCTGCCTTTCGACCTCCTTCACTGCTGTTCCTCCATAAGAATCCCTTCGATCTACACAGGCTCTAGCCGATAAATCAGGAATCATGTTATTCGTTAATACCGGACTGATGTCATTAAGATTCTCGTCTTTAATCTCATCCAGTCCTATTTTATTTAACTCGCAAAATTTAACCATTTTGCCAACTATTTCATGAGCTTCTCGAAAAGGCATGCCTAATTTTACCATATTCTCAGCAATATCTGTAGCAGCCAGAAAACCTTTGTCTAAGTGTTTACTGATTTCTTCTGATTTGAATTTTGTATTTTCCAGCATCTTAGCAAATATTTTCAGAGATATTCTCAAAGTATCAATTGTGTCAAACAAAGCAGCCTTATCTTCCTGAAAGTCTTTGTTGTAAGCCAAGGGTGTTCCTTTCATAACTGTCAGCATTGAAACCAAGTTTCCATAAACCCTACCTGTTTTTCCTCTAATCAATTCTGCAATATCCGGATTCTTCTTTTGAGGCATTATACTGCTACCGGTACAAAAGGCATCATCAATATCTATGTAGTTGAACTCCTGTGAATTCCAGATGATAAACTCCTCAGCAAACCTACTCAGATGCATGATACAAATGGCAGCATCGCTTAAAAACTCCAAAACAAAATCTTTATCTGAAACAGAATCCATGGCATTCTCGCTTATGTTGCTAAAACCTAAAAGCTCGGTGGTTCTCTGTCTGTTAATACTGATAGTCGTGCCTGCCAATGCCCCAGATCCTAATGGATTGTAATCCATCCTTTTTAGGCAATCTTCCACTCGCTCTAAATCTCTCTTGAACATCTGGAAATAAGCCATCAAATGAAAGCCAACTGTTACAGGTTGAGCATGCTGTAAATGGGTAAACCCAATCATAATATCAGCTCTATACTCATTTGCTTTTGAAAGAATGACTTCCAGTAGTATTTTGATTTCTTCTATAATACCCTTTAGCTCTTTTCGCATGAACAATCTCGTATCAAGAGCTACCTGATCATTTCTGCTTCTTGCGGTATGAAGCTTCTTTCCGACTTCTCCAATCTCTTCTATCAATAAGGTCTCGACTGTCATATGAATATCTTCAAGTCTGGTAGAGAATTCAACTTTATTCTCTGAAATCAACACTCTAATTTTTTCAAGAGCATTTATGATCAACTCGGCTTCAGCCTTTGTTACTATCTCTTGCTCAGACAACATTGTCACATGTGCTATACTACCGTCGATATCCACATCATATAATCTTTTATCCAACTCAATCGAAGCATTGAACTCTTCCATGAGTTTATCCATGCCTTTTTCAAATCTACCGCTCCATAAATTAGCCATCACTACCTCCTGTATCTGGATCATGCAAATATTTCTTAAGAATAAAAGCGAACCACACAACCAGTATAATCCCTTTAAAAATACTGGTTAAACTGATGCTCCACCAAACGCCATTCAGTTCTAGGAATGTTTTGGACAAAAACAATGCTATTGGTATTCTCGCAGCATTGAATGCTATACTCACCAATGCAGGAGGTTTTGTTCTTCCCATTCCTGCAAACGCTCCTTGGGTGGTTATTTCGATACACATAAACAATTGGGAAACTCCCAGTATCTTTAGATAAGAGCTTCCTAGTTCTATTGCCTCAGCTTCAGGTATGAATATACCCATGATTACTCGTGAAAAAACAATCAGCAATATACTTGTGAAAACACCAAACACGGTCATAATTCGAATCGCTGTCAAATAACCTGACTTGACGCGTTCTTTTTCTCCAGCACCAAAATTCTGTCCGACAAACGAGCTCAAAGAGGAAGAAAACCCCTCAGATGTTCGCCAAGATATAGATTCTATCTGACCCCCGACCCGCTGTATAGCAATTGCTAACGGTCCCCAGAAAGCGACAATCCTTGCCAGCGTCATTGTGAAAAACGTAAAGAATATGCTGTGCAAACTGATTGGTAAACCTATCCTAACATTCTCGATAATTTCTTTTAAAAACAGCCTCTTAAATAGCTTGGTTTTTAGAAATCCAAAGTTTCTTTTCCTTGTAAAGATAACATATATTAGGGTCACCGTTATTTGGGCAATCAATGTTGCAATGGCTGCCCCTCTTGCTCCCATAGCAGGTATGACTCCTAAACCAAATATCAATATGGGATCCAATATAATATTGGTTGTCAATCCTACCATGTTGACTTTAAAAGGAAACTCGCTATTCCCGCTGCCTATAATAATACCTGAAAACACTTCATTGATAAAAGCAAAAAATATGGCAAAAACTACTATTTGAAGATATCTCACAGCCATTTCATTAACGTAGGCATCATCAATATTAAAAAAACCTATTAGTCTATATCTGAAAAAATAGACCAATAAGGTGTAAAGAAACCCAAGTATCATTGCACTTTGAAGCCCTGCGGCACTGTAGGTTGAGGCTGATGCCATATCATTTTTGCCAATGCTCTGGGCCACATTTACCTGTGCCCCAATTTTTGCCAATACTATAAATCCAAACGCTAACCACATGTAAAAGCCAGCTGTTCCGACAGCAGCAACTTCATTGCTGCCAAGTCTTCCTATCCAAATTGTGTCAACCATATTATATGCCATTTGTATGAAGGAAGTCCCCATTACGGGTATGGCAAGTCTGAACAAAGCAGTTGTAATATTGCCGCTTATCAGATTATTTGCGGTTCTTATGTTTTTTTCCATTTTACCTCATTATTATCGATAAATATCTCTGTGAGTTATAATTGTCCTATAGTCATCTTTTTCAATTATTTCTGCTAGAAGATTGCTGATGGTCACAGATCTGTGCTTTCCACCAGTACAACCAATTCCTATGACAAGCTGTGTCTTTCCTTCTTTTTGATAATATGGAATAAGGAACTTGAGCATGTCCTCTAGCTTCTGTAGAAAAACGTTGCTTTGTTCGAAATTCATGACATAATCCTGTACTATCTGATCATTTCCATTCATTTCTCTCATTTCTTCGATATAATGAGGATTTGGTAAGAACCTGACGTCAAAAACCAAGTCACAATCCATCGGTATACCAGCCTTGAAACCGAAAGACACTATTGAGATTGTAATCTTTTTCTGTACGTGTCCCATCAAAAAAATTTCATTTATCTCTTCTTTCAGCATGGCATTGGTCAAGCTTGTTGTATCTATGATGTGATCTGCCTTTTCTTTCACATCTTTGAGTATTTGTCTCTCAAGAGTTATTGCGTCTATCATCCTTCCAGTTGGATCAGCTGGATGTGGTCTTCTGTGCTCTTTAAATCTCTTAATCAGGGCTTCATCTGAAGCCTCTAAAAACAGTATCTCATATCTAAGTCCTTCCCCTTTAAGAATTTCCAGACTAGTAAAAAGATCTTTAAAAAAAACACCACCTCTTATATCAACAACTATAGCAACATCGTTGATATTTCTTGACGACTCTCGCCACAGATTCGCAAAATCGGGCAATAGGCTAGGTGGAAGATTATCCATGCAATAATAATCAATATCTTCAAATGCCTTCACCGCCAAGCTTTTACCCGCCCCTGACATTCCTGTTATAATCACAAATTTCATATCACGCCTCCAAATTTACCACTCTATCCGTCGACAATCCTGCTTGAATGACTCTATCTAATGAATCTGAGAATTTTCCAATATTTTCATAGTCATGGGAATCAGATCCAATAATAAAAACTACTCCATACTTTGCTGCTAAAATGATTTCTTCTTTTGTCAGGTGTTTGTGGGAGTTGTTAATCTCAAGCATCGTATTGGTTTCTGCCGCTTTTTTTGATAACCTGTCTATATCCACAGGTATTTTGTCTCCAGGATGCGTAATGATATCAATATTGTATTTATCCATAGCTTTTATCATGGCATCTGTATTTCTTCTAATCATGTATTCCTTGATTGGGGAGATAAATTTTGCTAGGAAATTGAGCAGGAAAAATTCAATTAATCCTCTTAATCCTTTAAAAATCACACCATAGTGTATGCCCATTTGAATAACTTCACAATTTTCAGCAACTAGATCAGTTATATCAGTCAATCCATCAAAGCTAATCAGATTTGCTTCAATGCCAAGTTTGATATTGATGTTTTTATACTTTTCATTTAAGTTCCTGATTTCATTTTTTGCTTCAATCAGATTTTTTTCACTTGTCCCATACAGGACATGTTTAATCCCATGGTCTGAAATCGCTATTTCATCCAGTCCAACGCTAATGGCTTTTTGTATGATAGTCTCTATTTCGTTTTTACAATGTCCATTTTTTGAATATTTAGAATGAATATGATAATCCTTGTTAATTCTCATAAGACTCCTAGAATTCTTCGCCTATTATTTTGACTTCCGGTTCAAGGGTAATGCCGAATTTCTGATAAACGGTTTCTCTCACGATTCTCATCAAAGATAATACTTCATCTGCTTTCGCATTATTGTCATTAATGACAAATCCTGAATGTTTGTCAGAAACCATAGCGCCTCTAAACCTTAGACCTTTTAGTCCTGAATCCTCAATTAATTTGGCTGCAAATCCCTCTGTTGGCCTTTTGAATGTGCTGCCCGCACTAGGTTTATCCAGAGGCTGGTTCGTCCTTCGTCTTTCTGCGAGGTGATTGATCCTGTCGTATATTTCTTTTTTATTGCCCTCTTCAAGCTCCAACACAGATGACAGTACAATCAGGTTATTCTTGAAAACTCGGCTGTTTCGATATTCAAACTCCATTTCCTCATTTGTAAAACTATAGACTTTTCCTTTGTAGTCCATACATCTTACAGATTTGACAATATTGACCATTTCACCGCCATATGCGGCCGCAGTCATGGCAACTGCTCCCCCCACATACCCTGGGATTCCACTGGCAAATTCCATTCCCTTCAGTTCATTATCAGCTGCATATTTGGCAGTCAAGGATAAAAGTGTGCCTGCTCCCACAGTAATTTTTTTTTCTTCAATATCGATACAATTGAAATAGCTACCGATTATAATAATAACACCTCTATATCCCCTGTCTGAAAACATAAGATTTGTTCCATTGCATATGATATA
>JAHRFV010000044.1 GCA_019084435.1 Dethiosulfatibacter sp. | reverse complement strand
TTCGTTTTTGAATGACATATTGTTACCGTTGCATTCTGGCCAAGAAGTAACATCGAAACAGGTTTTCCCACTACCATTGATCTACCTAAAACGACACAATGCTTGCCTGACAAATCAATCTTATAAAACTTCAAAATTTCCATCACAGCTGAAGGCGTTGCTGGAGAAAACCCTGTCTTGTCTCCTTCCAATATCTTTGCAACATTTATTGGTGAAAAACAATCCACATCCTTTGCTGGTGAAATGAAATGTTTGATACGATTCTCATCCAGATGACCAGGCAAAGGTCTGAAAATCAAAACCCCGTTAATATCTTGCTTGTCACTTATATATTCAAGGTGCGAAATCAAGCTATCTTCTGAAACGTCTTCCGAAAGCTCAAAAACCTCTACATCGATACCACATTTCGCCATTCTTGCCAAAGCTCCGCGCTCATAGGACAGGTCACTGGGATCATTGCCAACCCTCAAAATAGCCAACTTAGGATATAAACCTTTATTCTTTAGCCTTTCTACATTGAGCTTGACTTCCTCAGTTATACTGTCCACCACTGGTTTTCCTCTGATGATCTCTCCCATAACAATATCTCCTTTGTATTTATAATTCCAAAGACTTTTGATAAACCTCATTTTTGTTGAGTTTATACGTTTTAACTAGATGATTGACTGCATCTTTTTTTGTCATACCATCATCAATCAATTCTCTCAATGCTTTATCAACATCAATAGAAATCTCAGGTATCACTTCTTCATTACCTTTGACAACCAGAACAAACTCTCCCTTGATATCTTTGCTTTCGAAATATGTCAGCACTTCTTCCAAATCACCACGGACAGTCTCTTCAAATTTTTTGGTAATCTCCCTGCTGACAGATATTTGCCGTTTGCCAAAAGCTTTTATCATGGCTTTTAAAGTATCAGTGAGCCTGTGGGGAGATTCATAAAAAATAATCGTTCTACTCTCATATATCAGCTTTTCTAGGGCTTTATTCTTCTCGCCCTTTTTGTTTGGCAAAAACCCCTCAAAAACAAATTTATCTGTATCAAAGCCGGACATTACTAAGGCTGGAACAAAAGCAGTAGCACCGGGCAATACTATTATTTCAACATTGTTATTGATGGCTTCTTTTATAATAATCGCTCCCGGATCAGAAATTCCAGGCATTCCAGCATCCGATACCAGAGCGCAACTTTCTCCCGAAAGCAGTTTTTTGATAATCTCATCGCTCCGTTTTTTTTCATTGTGCTCGTGGTAACTGATTAGCCTATTCTTGATTTCATAGTGGTTCAAGAGTTTTATGGTATGTCTTGTATCTTCAGCAGCAATAAAATCAACTTCCTTTAAAACATTCAAGACCCTCAAAGTAATGTCTTCCAGGTTCCCAATAGGGGTGGCACACACATAAAGCTTACCGTCCATTACTTCCTCTCCATTCCATATATTTCAAATATTTCATCTGTATATTGTCCATCTTCCCCATAAACAAACAATGGATTCTTAATTTTAAGCTCTGAATTACCTGACTTAACACCTTTAATCAAAACCATACTAGGTTGTTGTCCAGATTTAGGATGGACAAACCTGATTTTTTTTGGCTCTATCTTATATTCTCTCATCAAACAGAATATGTCTACCAATCTATGTGGTCTATGTATCATAAAAAACGATCCTTTATGCCTCAGTAATCTGGATGCAACTCTGATGACATCCTCAAGACTGCAGCTAATCTCATGCCTAGAAATCGCTTTGTTGCTCTCGGGATTAATAATGCCACCATTGAATTCGACATATGGAGGATTGACAACGACCACATCTATGCTATGGGGTAACATGATTTGTTCTAGATGATTCATATCGATATTTAATATATCAATGCTATTCTCAAGATTGTTTAAAAGCACTGATCTATTTGCCATTTCAGCCACTTCTTTTTGTATTTCAACACCAATGATTTTTTTCGGTTCTTTCTTACCCCATAACAATAATGGTATAATTCCTGTTCCAGTACCTAAATCGACTACTGTGTTGTTTTTTTTGATTTCTGCAAAATCAGATAGCAATACCGCATCTATACCAAAGCAAAACCACTCCGTATTCTGGATGATTTTCAGGCCTTTAAGCTGGAGATCCTCTATCCGCTCATTCGCATTCAGATCCATCATTACCTCCACTGTCAGCTAAAGTGTTGATTCTTTTAGATTCCTGATAATACTTGTTGAGTTTCTTAATATTCTCCCGCCACAGATAGTAAATGTACGGTATGAAAATAAACATCAGATAAGCATCACCTGATAATAATATGAAATTAAACGTCCCATGTAAAATCATAGGAATATACAGGGATTTTGAGTAGAATTCTCTTTTTTTATTTGGATTACTGCAGAATTTTGCTAGCGACAGATAATAACCCATAGTGATTCCGAACAGCATATGGGCTGGAACTGATAAAAAAGCTCTGTACAAACCGACAGTCTCAACATCTGGAAACCTGAACACAACATACATGATGTTTTCAACTGTTGCAAAGCCTAAGGAAGCTATAACACAATAGATGATGCCGTCTAGCTTTTCATCAAATGCTACGTGATTATAGGCTACTTTCATTACAACCGTTCTCTTAAAAAATTCCTCTGAAAAACCTGCTACAATAAAAGAAGTGTATGCGACCCCAAGAAGACCACCGAAAATATTCAACCCCGACAGAAAAGACTCTAGAAATATAGTCGGTATGACTATAATTGCGCCACCGATAAAAGTTTTAACTAACAATCCGACGGGTTCTCTGTCATATCGGTCTATCAGATATATAATTATTGCAAGGGCAATGCCCGGCGTGACTGCTGTCACTATCAGATTTGTATTCATTTGCTCCCTCGAATCTTTGCTTTTAATTCAATTTAAGGTCAAAACCATATTTCAATTATACAGTAGGTCACACATATGAACAACACAAAAAGAAGTAATCAATATATGGCCAGTTTTTTCTTGTAGTTTCCTATGATTTTTATGTACTCGCAATGGGTTTTTAAGCTCTCCAGTACCCTGAGTGTAGTTTCTGATTTGACTTGGCCTTCAAAATCAATATAGAATCCATAGCTAAATGGTTTGTCATGTATTGGTCTTGACTCAATTTTTAGCATATTAACGTTGTTTTCCGATATTACTTTTATACATTGAAATAATGATCCTGATGTATGTGAAGTGACAACATATATGCTGACAGTATCCGCATCTATCTCATAGATGTTTTTATTGGATATGACCGCGAATCTTGTAATATTGAGTTTGTTATCCTGTATATTCTCAGCCAGTATCTGCATATTGTGTAGTTGTGCTGCTCTTTTACTCGCTATTGCGCCTGCGGTTTTATCCCCTAACTGAATGATGTATTCAACACTTTTGGCAGTATCGAGATAGGCTACCTTGTTGATTTGCTTATGCCTGTCAAAAAAATCATCACACTGCTTTAATGCTTCAGGATGAGAATATATCGTCTTTACATCATTAAAGGATACTCCTTCAAATGTTATGAGACAATGGCTGACATTGACAAACTCCTCTCCAATCATATAGACATTATAATCTTTCATAAGATCCAGAGATCTTGTTATTGCGCCTGTTGTACTGTTTTCTATGGGTAGAAGGGCGAAGTCTATTCTCTTCAGATCAACATCTACGATCATTTCCCGGAAATTATCATAGGGTATATTCGTCGTTTCTGTTCCAAAATACTGTATTACTCCCATCTCACTATATGAACCAGGCACACCTTGATATCCAATTTTTAACATGCCTCTTCCTCTTTCATCATTTTATGGATTTTTCGAACTCTATTATTCAACAGTTTGAACTCCTCGGGAGTTATCGATTGAGGACCGTCACATAATGCCTCGATCGGATTATTGTGTACTTCCAATATCAGCCCATGAGCACCAATGGCAGCTGCTGCTCTGGATGAAGGCTCGACCATTTCTACTCTGCCTGAGGCGTGACTAGGGTCAATTAGTATTGGCAGGTGTGACAACTCTTTTATAGCGGTTACTACATTCAAATCCAAGGTATTCCTCAAATAGGTTTCAAAGGTTCTGATACCTCGTTCACATAGAATTACCTGTTCGTTGCCTTCTGACATAACATATTCAGCGGACATCAGGAATTCTTTTATTGTAGATGACATACCTCTTTTCAGTAATATGGGTTTATCGCATTTGCCCACTTCTTTCAAAAGTGAAAAATTCTGCATATTTCTTGCGCCAATCTGAATTATGTCAGCATATTTGTAGACAGCATCAATGTCATGATGATCCATCAACTCTGTCACAATTGGCAGCCCTGTTTCATCCTTGGCTTTTTGCAATAATTTAAGACCCTCTAGGCCCAGACCCTGAAAACTATAAGGAGAAGTTCTTGGTTTAAATGCTCCCCCTCTCAATAAATCAGCTCCGTATTCCTTGACCTTATGTGCGGTATCCATAATCTGAAACTCATTCTCCACAGAACATGGTCCTGCGATTATAGTGAAGTTGTCGCCACCAATTTTTCGACCGCCAACTTCAATAATACTGTCTATCCTATTGGCATATCGACTCGCCAGCTTATATGGTTCTTGTATCCTATAGACTTTTTCGACACCTCTCATTACCTCAAACTGTTGAAGCTCTATTTTTTGTGTGTCACCGACCAATGCCAGGATGTTCTGCCCCGCCCCATACGTGACAATGACCTGAAGCCCCATTTTTTCGGCTTTTCTTTTTATAACCTGAATCTCTTCCCCTTGATCTTTCTTGATTACAATAACCATGTTGTCCTCCTTTTTTAAAAAAAATAAAGCCTGCGAGTAAACTCACAGGCTTTTGATTTCCTACTATCAGATAAAAATTGAGTTTAGCTTATTGTTATTACATATTCTTTTTTTATATGTAAAAAATCCTGCGCTAAAAAAGCCCAAGAAAAAGCTAAAAAAGTAACTATTAAGTTTTGAAGATTTCAAAATTGTGTTTGTCAATTTCATTGGTTTTCTCCAAATTTTAATTAAGTTGAATTATAAATCAAAATTCGAGTCTTTGTCAAGGATTATTTAAGACTGCAATCAGCATGCAAATTGTTTTTCCTTCTTCTACAAACATCATTTCATATTCAGTGGCGATATTGTTTTGCACATGCTCTGAATTATAAAGATCAAAAGTAAAATGTTTTACTTTCCAGTTCTTCTTATTCAATGTATCTAAGGAATATTGAAATAAATCTTGATTATCTGTCTTTAAAACCAGCTCTCCACCCTTTACTAGTATGTGCTCATATGCATCAAGATGCATCGGACTGGTCAATCTTCGTCTTGCATGCTTAAGTTTTGGCCAGGGGTCCGAAAAATTTAGGTATATTCTTCCTACGGATTTTTCGCTAAATAGTTCTCTAACCATTTCAGCCTTTGAATGAACGATGAAATAATTATCTAGGTAGCCTTCTTCTTCTATTTGTGTTAGCCATTTAAAGATTACTTTAGTACTAGCTTCAAAGCCAAAATAATTAATTCCAGGATTTTTTTTTGACATTTCTCTTAAAAAAAGCCCTTTCCCCGAACCAAGTTCTATATGAACAGGCTTTGAATTATCAAAAACACTCTCAAGCTTCTTTCCAATTTTCTCTGGTGCTGTAATAACTCTTGGGTGGGAATCCAATATTTCTTTGCCGTTATGAATGTGTCTTAATCTCAATATCTTCCTCCAGTTCAACGCCTTTATTGACTTATCAGATTATACCATCCAGTATGTGCTATTGCTACAACCTATTATTAAATATAATTAATAAAAAATCAATTGCTTTTTGTTATAAACAAGTTATAGTCTTTAATAGGAGGTGTTTTATGAATACACTGCTTACTGAATTAGGAATTTGGTCATATTTCATTATTTTTTTTGCGAAAATAGTTGAGGTTTCCATGTCAACTATCAGAATCATGTTTGTAGCAAAAGGAGAACGAGGTAAAGCTGCTTTTATAGCTTTTTTTGAAATCTTCATATGGATAATCATCGTTAGTTCTGTGCTTACAGGGTTAAATGAGGATCCGATAAGAGCCTTAGTATACTGTGCAGCATTTGCTATCGGAAATTATTTGGGAGTTTTTATAGAATCCAAGCTAGCTATCGGTCTCTCTTCCATCCAGGTCATCACTCAGGAAGGTGTTGGTCATGAACTGGCAACTTTACTTAGAGACAACAATTTTGGTGTCACAATCATTAAAGGAGAAGGCAAAGAGACCATGAGGGAAATCTTGCTTATCCATCTAAAAAGAAAGAGAATCTTAGAAGCTGTGGACCTAATCAATAGCCAACTGGAAAACGCTGTTGTGATTGTAAACGAAGTCAAGGCCGTTCGTGGTGGGTATATTAAAAAGTAGAGGATTTGACTGTTTTTAGAAATATTTCCAGATTGTCTGATGCTGTCTTATCAAACACTTTGTCCAACATGATTTCAGACAAGGAAATAAGTGTGTCGATTGCTTTTGTTTCTACATCCAACAGTTTTCCTAGTCTCGACATGGGCATTAATCCATATGGTATATCTTCATTTAAATATCTGGTTTCCAGTGAGACTGGTGCCAGATCTTTTGTATGCACACCACTTTTTGATAGTGAGGAGTACAAATCTTTTTCAACAGAGTTATACATCTTATGCATATTTACCAACAGACTGTCTAGCTTGATTCCCAACTTTAATCCAACAGCTATTCTTTCATTATCTATCCTTTCTATAAAACTTGCTATGGTGGGCGATATGCCTTCCCTGTAAAAATCAAACTCACCATTTGTTGTCTCAATCCACCCTGTATTTAACAAGGTTGTTGCTGTATGAACCACCGGATTCATGTTAGACAAAAGAACTTCAAAAATATTAGCACTCTTTTTAAAAATTGGATAAATACTATTAAGCATCAGCAGGCCTTCGTCAATCACATCCGGATAGACTGATGATACTACTATTTCATTCTTAACACCCTTCATACTTGTTGTTTCATGATCTATTTGTCGGCAAGCAAACAACACAGAATTCAAGGATATCACTCTTTTAAAGTCTGATATGCCTTTTTTTTGTAATTTTGTCATCAGTAAAAATCCACCATAATTATCTGGCATTAGACATATCATTGCTTTTCGATCAAGTAACTCAATCAATTCATCAAAGAGTGCGTCATGACAATAAGCAGGAACTGTTACAATAATTAGTTCCGCTCCTTCTAGTGCTTCTTTCATGCTACTTGTCACCAGATTGATACTACTAATAAATTCTACCGCTCCTTTTGAAACGATTCTGTGATCGATTACCTTTTGATTATTGGCCAAGCTTTTCTTATAAAGCTTAACATTATGTCCTAGATGACTAAAGAACCCGGCGATGGCAAAACCCGCATTTCCACCACCTAAGATGGCTATATTGTTTATCTTCATATCGACCTCTTTCTTGATTTGAATCAATTATAACAGATGGGTAATAATAATTGTAGTTTTTTAACTTGACTGAATATGATTTGTTGCATATAATTAAACTAACTTGATATGTCAACATGTCTTTTGATGTTTTTAACTGAATAAATATTACAATCAAAGTGGAGGTATAAATGAAAATACTGATGACCGGCAATGAGGCCGTGGCCAGAGGTGCTTATGAGGCAGGAGTGCTTGTCGCTTCCGCATATCCGGGCACACCAAGCACAGAAATAATGGAGAATTTTTCAAAATATGACAATGTATATGCTGAATGGGCTCCCAATGAAAAGGTAGCAGCTGAGGTCGCTATGGGTGCAGCCGTAAGAGGTGTCCGTTCGTTTGCAGCGATGAAACATGTAGGTCTCAATGTAGCCGCTGATCCCTTTATGTCTTTTGCTTATCATGGTTCAAATGGTGGTTTTGTCATTGTGACAGCTGACGAACCGGGTATGTACTCTTCGCAAAATGAGCAGGATAATAGGCTTTATTCAACTCATGCAAAAGTTGTCTGTCTTGAACCTTCAGATTCTCAGGAGTGCTTGGATTTTATGAAGGAAGCTTTTGATATCAGTGAGAAATTTGATACGACAGTCCTTTTTAGACTAACAACGAGAACTTGTCACTCAAAAACCCCTGTTCAATTAGGTGAGAGAATAGTACCCCCTACTGTTGACTTTAAAAAGAATGCAGAAAAATATATCATGGTGCCTGCACATTCCAGAAAGAGACACCCTGTTATAGAAGAGAATCTGTTGCGACTTAAAGATTATTCCAATACAACTTCGCTTAACAGAATAGAATACTATAATAAGAAAATCGGCATAATCTGCAATGGAATTTCTTACCAGTATGCAAAAGAGGTTATGGGAGAGAATGCCTCCTACCTGAAAATTGGTATGTCCAATCCCCTTCCGGATCAAATGATTAAAGATTTCGCAGAAAATGTGGATATCCTTTATGTGATTGAGGAAAATGAACCATTTATGGAAACTCAAATCAAGTCTTGGGGAATCAATTGTATCGGAAAAGAGCTATTCCCTATATGTGGTGAGTTTAGCCCAGAGTTATTAAGAGAGAAACTGCTTGGTGTAGCACCTTCTGGCAGCTATGGCATTGAAAGCACTCCTCCCTCCAGACCTCCTGTTTTATGTGCTGGATGTCCTCATAGGGGTCTGTTTCATGAACTTGGCAAGTACAAGAAGAAGGCTTTTTTCTCAGGTGACATTGGCTGCTATTCTCTTGGATACCTGCCACCATTTGAAGCTATGGACCTCACAATTGACATGGGTGCTTCTATTTCAGCGGCGCAAGGATTCCAAAGGGCCAATGAAATGGCTGATGAGGATAATGCAAAGCTCAAACCTTTTGCTCTCATCGGTGATTCGACATTTTTCCATTCTGGAATAACCGGATTGGTTAACATGACCTACAATAACACTCCTATAACAACTATAATACTGGATAACAGCATCACTGCCATGACAGGACATCAGGATAATCCCGGTACAGGTATAAGTGCCTCTGGGAGCATAACGGATAAGGTCAGTATTGAAAAACTTGTGCTAGCATGTGGTATTAAACCTGAGAACTTGGTTGTAGTTGATCCCTATGACCTGGAATCAACCAAAGAAGCAATAAAAAAAGGATATCAGTCTACGGAACCGTTTGTCATCATCACCAGAAGAGAGTGTGCTCTTTTAAAACCGGTTCAGATTGAACGAGCCAAAATGAAGTGTCATGTAGATCCTGAAAAATGTAAATTCTGTAAAGCCTGTATCAGAACAGGTTGTCCTGCTTTGCAAATAGACCGCGAGAACAATAAGGTCTTTATAGATACTGTCCAGTGCAATGGTTGTACCGTTTGCCTGCAGGTTTGTCCTTATAAGGCTATTGAAAGGGTAGGTGAGAACATATGAAATCAAACAAAAATATATTGTTAGCCGGTGTAGGTGGTCAAGGAACCATCCTTACCTCTAAAATCATATCAAATGGTTTTTTAGATGCCGGTTATGATGTTAAAATGGCTGAGATACATGGAATGGCTCAAAGAGGTGGAAGTGTTACTACTCAGATACGCGTAGGTGAAAGCATACATTCTCCTGTAATAGAAAAAGGTACTGCCGACATAGTTGTATCCTTTGAAAAATCGGAAGCTCTAAGATGGGTGGATTATTTGAAAAAAGACGGTATACTGATCATTAACGACTATAGCATAGAGCCTTTCACTGTTTCGTTAGGCATCAGCAGTTATCCCTTCGACGTTGTTGAAAAATATAAAGGTAAAATCAATAAGACGTATGTTTTCAACGCTTTTAAAGAAGCTCAAAAGATTGGAAATCCAAAGGCGATGAATATTGTTTTACTGGGAGCTATTGTTAAATGTCTTTCCCTTGAAGATATTGACTGGAAAAAAATGATTGAGGAGTCTGTTCCTGAAAAGCATTTAACTCTTAATCTAAAGGCATTTGATGCAGGATATGAAAGTAGCGTGGGTTAACCCACGCTACTTTTTTTTTCGAGATCCAGATCCATATAGAATCTATATAAGTCTGAATTAATAATGTTCCTGGAATATTCAATTATCTTTTCTTCCTCTGAGTAAGTAAATTTTTCCCATAGCAGAACAGGGTTTTCTTTGTTTATTTTTAGCATGCTGGCCTGTTCTTGAGTTGGTAAAATAGGCTCAACATATACTTTCGCTCTTTTTTGCTTCAGAAAACAATACTTTTCCACGAGATCATGTATCAGATTTATATCCTCATTATCAATATCTAGGGATACATAGTACTTGACTGGCAGGTACACATACTCTATCGCATTTACCTTTTCATCAATCACTTTTATCCTGATAATTTCATACAGCTCATCTTTCTCACTGATTTTCATCTTTAATGAAAGCTCTTTCCCAGCTTTTATTCTGTTTCGATTTATGGTTTCATGATGTCCCTCGTTCAATGAGCTGTTGTTTTCGAATCCATAAGCTTTGTGGCTTCTGAGATCTTCCTCTTTTTTGTCCGCTACAAATGTCCCCTTGCCTTGAATCCTGAATACAATCCCATCGCTAACCAAATCTCGAATGGCTGTTGTAGCTGTTATTCTACTCACGTTAAACAATTCACCCAATTCCTTTTCAGATGGGACTTTTCCGCCTGGTTTGTAATTACCTCTCTTGATATTCTCAACAATGTATTCTTTTATTCTGATATAATTTGGTATATGCGCCATCTAACTCCCACCTTTAAAACAATTATACTGATTTAGGTTGATATGTCAAGTTATCTCTTTAATAATACTTTACGCCAATATTGATAAATGTTAAAATTATGATATATTTCTACAACGGAGGCTTATATGAGTAGAATAACCCTTAATGAACTTCACAGAGAAATACTGAGCAACCTTACACAGGAATGGTTATTGGACAGATTGAATCTGACAGAAGAAAAAGTACACTCACTCGTTCTAAATAAGCATTTTGTCAATAAATTATCAACCTTGGTCAATAAGAGTGAAATCACATGTAGCAATGTACTTAATCTTTGTATCGATATCATGAATAATATTAGTGACGTCAACAAAAGCGATTGGCTATACTACGTTTATCAGTATGTACTTAACATGTCTTTTCCTCATGCTGTTGTGATCAAGCTTGAACAGAAGCTCGAGCACTCCGTCATTATCTATCTTCAAATACTACGCACCATCTTTGAAAGCGAAAGAAAAAATAAAGACTTCAATAGATTTCTTGATTTCGAATTTTTAACTGATGAAGAGATCAAACAGCTTAGAAATCCTAATGAATACCTTAGATTCAAAAAAGCCTTTGATGACAACTATATTTATGAACTGATGAGGCTCAGCTTTGAAATTACACACCATAATACCATAGAACACATTGCGGGTGTTCATTTTACTGCTATGCATGTAGGGCGTCAGTTGAAAGCAGCCGGTGTCCCTATTGACCTCGGGAGAATATCAGGAGCTGCAGCTGGCCATGATGTTGGTAAGTATGGTTGTGTGGGTGAGGAGCAAAAACGAGTTGCTTATTACCATTACTTCTACACCGAATTATGGTTTAATAAGTTCAATATACCTCAAATCGGTCATGTCGCTTTGAACCATTCAACCTGGGATCTCGAATTAGAAAATCTACCTTTGGAATCCCTGGTTTTGATATACGCTGATTTCAGGGTTAAAAACAATGGCAATGGCGGTTCTTCAAGAATGCACATATTTTCTTTAAAAGACTCTTTTAGTGTTATTCTGGAGAAACTGGACAATGTGGATGAAGCAAAGGAAAAAAGATATAAGAGAGTCTACGCAAAGCTTAAGGACTTTGAGGATTTCATGGTAAGCAAAGGAGTCGATATCAATCTGATCAGCTCTGAGCTGTCAAAATTGGTCAAGAAAGATAATGCTTTGCTTTTCGGAGACGAAATTGTTCAAAACTTCAAATACATGGCCATCAGTCATAACATAGATCTGATGTATAAACTAAGTTCAGATGAGTCTTTAAGTATCTTACTGGAGGCAGCTCGTAGCGAAAACAACTGGAAGAATATTAGATCTTATTTGAACGTATTCAAGGAATACACAACTTATTTGACACCTAAACAAAAGCTTCTAACTTTAAGCTTCATGTATGAGTTGCTGATGCACCGTGAAGGTGACATTAGGCGACAAGCATCAGAAATACTAGGTACTACAATTGCTGAATTCGATGACGAGTATAGGAAAGAAATTCCAGCAGATAAACAAATCGAGCCACCCGATATGGACAGCATAAGGCTATGGGACAAATATCTGAATTTGATTCTAAATCCCGACCACAAGGTTATTGACCAACACAAAATCTGGATAGGATATTCTTTAAAAACTGTAGTTGGCACACTTATCAACAAGTCTAACAAAAAGTATTACAATAATTATATTGATACATTCCTAAAACACCTATCAACTGAAGAAACCAATAGAGATAAGATATTCATCATATTGGATGCCTTGTGGCGCTTACCTTATCCTGATATGTCCAAACATCAGATAGAAAAGATAGTTGATTATGTTTCAAACTTTTTTGATGCTGATTTGGAAACAACTGTTATTGCATTGGATACTACTGAAAGATTCACTTATTTGTTGGGTTACGATACACCATATTTTGAGAAAATAATTGATTTTCTCAGCGATCTTAATAACGATGAAGAATTAGCTGTGTACTACTTGAAATACAAAATATCACAATATCTTAAACTGAATAATACTATTACACAGTTCTACAAAAATAAGCTGCATGAATACTCAGATGATCTTTCTGAGATTTTCCTGATGAATCTGAAATCTGCAGTTCCTTGGATTGTTAAATCAACAAACGTCAAGTATGTCGAGGAGTTTATCCGTGATATTTCTCCCATTTCGAGACTCCACACAGCAACACATCTTTGTAATCTTGTAAAAGTCAGCGCTGTGGAGTATGTCAGAAACCAAGCAGGTAGAGCATTATTGAGTCTTGCTCCATTGTTGTCAATAGACCAGAGAAACGATGTTGCTATAGAGCTTCTTAGAGGGCTTGACATTGAGGGATATGAGTTTTCAAAATACATCCCTAGATACTTGGGGGAGCTGATGCTTTATTTGCACCCAAAAGAACTGGATGAATCAATTGATGATTATGAGATTTATGCCAAAGACAGGAGTTCTAGAACCATTCCACTCATGCTTAATACTGTTGCGTTTATTATTGAACACTATAATAGCTACCCACAAAGATTTCCAGAAAGTAAAAAAGTTTATGATGCCAGATTGGCATAAATCTCATAATCATCAATTGATTCATCCAGTTCTTTTGGGTGCAAATAAAGCATCAGCTCCCACAAGTATCTAGGGATGTATTTTGAAAACT
>JAHRFV010000219.1 GCA_019084435.1 Dethiosulfatibacter sp. | reverse complement strand
GTATTGACATCATAATGATATCTGTCTACATTATAAAGGATATTTCTGAATGGCTCACTCATCGGAATGGTGGCTCTATCCAAATCGGAATCATGGCTCAATTTGACCGGACTGGTGGTTCAATTTGTTCCGGAATATTCACTCGTCTTTTTCTAGAGAAAGGCTATAATGCCACTGGGATCAATGAAATACTAGCGAAAGCAGAAGTGCCGAAGGGATCCTTCTATTTTCATTTTAAAAGTAAAAAAGAAGTATCTGAACATGTTGCGCAATATTATTCTTTAAGGATGATAGAGTGGATAGAAAAAACGGCAGAAGGGCGCAATTGGAAAGATTTCATTTCTTTATTAGTAGAAGATATGAAAAAGATGGCACTAAAAGGACGTCATCATGGTTGCCCTTTGGGTGTCCTGGGTATTGAAATAGCTTTTACAGAACCGGATTTGGCAAAGAAATATGCTGAGTCAATGGAAAAGATAATGGTTATTTTTTCCGAGGTTTTAAAGCGTTCAGACGTTCCTATTGAACAAGTCCAGGATGTTTCCAGACGTGCATTTATTCTTTACCAAGGATACTTGCAGTATTATCGAATGACAAAAAATATTGAATTATTTGACAAGCTCCAAAATGATGTGGGAAATATTATTTAAAACACTATTATATATTTGAAAAAAAGGAGAATTATTCAATGAAAGAAAAAATTAGGGAATTTGTGTTAGGTATGGGGGTTGATGATGTGGGCTTTGCAAAGGCAACTGATTATAACAGCCCTAGATCACCTGAACTTGTGTCAATGTTTCCAAAGGTTCAGTCGATCATTGTCTTGGCGTATAAGGAACTATCTACTTGTGAAAGCCCCAATATGCAGATTGCTATGGGTGGCAGATTGGATGTAATGGAGTTTTCCCGTTCCAGTAGTTACAAGCTGGCAAGATTTATTGAAAAAGAGCTTCATGGAAAAGCCATGACAATATCTTTATCTTATCCTATGGATATGAGTCTCAAAACAGGTGGAACCATAGCCGATGTTTCCCTACGTCATGCTGCGGTTGCTGCCGGTTTGGGAGCGTTTGGAAGACACAATCTTGTTATCCATCCCAAGCTAGGTACTCGAGTCGTATTTACAGCTGTACTTACTGATTTAGAGTTACCGTCGGATCCACCTATTACAGATGATTTGTGTATTGACTGCAATATTTGTGTTGAAAGTTGCCCTGCAAGAGCGTTAGATGTTGAAGGCAAGACACATGTGGGCAGATGCCTAAAAGTTTCACAACCATACGGACTTGGAGCGGATATAGCTTTTAGGACAAAATTAGTGGGTAGTTCTCCTGAAGAACAGAAGGCAATGTTTTTAGATGACCATTATTGGAAGTTGTACCAAACAGGATTTATCGGGTTTCAATATTTTTGCTTTGAATGCTATAAGTCTTGTCCTATTGGTCAGTAATTTAGGCCAGAATACTCACATCCACAATAGTGATGCTAACTGCATCAAAATCAATCAGTCCATCATTCTTCATCTTCTGCAGCTCTCTGGAGAGAGAAGTTCGCTGTACACCAATGCGATCGGCAAGAGCTTTCTTGGTTGATTGCAGGACTATCTTATTTGAATTTTGAAGCTTGTGTTCATTTCTGATGTAGGCAATGATGCTTTCTCGGATAGAGCGGTTGACATAGTACTTAATTTTAGCGCCGAGAAGGAGAGCATTGTCGGAGATGTATTCTAGAAATTGTCTTAGAAAGCTTGGATTGGTAGAGCACAACTCAAACAGAGTATCTTTCTGGATCACCAGTAGAGAGGTATCGGTTTTGGCAGTGACAGTCATTGGATAATAAGAGTTTTTAGAAAAAATTAGGTTTCCACCTAGAATATCATCAGGATAAAACTCGGTGATGGTCAGTAGATCTCCAGACTCGTCTATACGTTCAATGACGACCTTGCCACTGAGAATATGCTCAACATAGGTACATTTATCGCCATCAAAGTGGATGATTTCATCTTTACTATAGGTTTTGATATTCATTGTTTTGGTTTTTAGGTATTCTTCTAATAATTGGTCTGGGATATATTTCAAAAATGCATAACTGTTTTTAATGGATAATAGATTATTCATAAATACTCCTTTTGGTGTTACCTCGGTAACACCTTTTATGTTGCTATTATTATATAATCAATCCATTAAGTTTGGAAGGAGAAAAATTTATGGATGTGTTCACATTGTCATTTTGGGGTATATCGTTAGCCTTGACAGGAGTTTCATTGGCTAAAAGTAAGAAAAAGACGTTTGAGGCTATGAAAAAGTCCAGGGGCATGATGGGGAATATGCTTGGGGAGATTATCGCCATTATTTTCATGATAGGATTGGTGCTGACTTTCATTCCACCGGAATCAATCAAATCAGTATTGGGTTCTGAGAATACTTTTATATCGTCAATAATCGCTGCCATTGCGGGAAGTATTACACTTATCCCGGCTTTTGTGGCTTTCCCGTTAGTTGGATCTTTTGTAAACGTTGGGGCAAGCATCATTCCAGCAGTTGCATTTTTAACCACTTTGACGATGGTTGGAATTGTGACATTTCCCCTTGAGAAGAAGGAGTTCGGGTTTAAATTTGCATTGGTTAGAAATCTGCTGAGCTTTGTCGCTGCCTTGGTCATTGCTATGGCTATGGGGGTGATCCTATGACAATCACTAAGGTTTTAAAAAAGAATAAGCTGATGGCCATAGTTGCCTTGATATATCTTGCTATATTTGTGTTCATGCCGGATAAAGCGGCGGAAGCAATGGGGAATAGCGTATATTACCTAATCGAGATGGTTCAGGTGTTGCCGATCATATTCCTATTGACAGTCGTCATTGAAGCGTTGGTTCCTAAAGAGATGATTACGAGACGTTTGGGTGCCAAATCAGGTTTTCTTGGAAACATTTTGTCACTGATATTAGGGAGTATTTCTGCAGGACCGATCTATGCAGCATTTCCAATCAGTAAAATGTTGCTGACCAAAGGGGCCAGCGTATCGAATGTGGTCATTATTCTGAGCTCGTGGGCGGTCATCAAGCTACCGATGCTTGCTAATGAAGCCAAGTTCTTAGGGGTTTCATTTATGGGCGTTCGTTGGGTATTGACGGTCATTGCCATACTGATAATGGCCTGGATTACTGAAAAACTGGTTTCTAAAAAAGATATGCTGATAACATCAACAGTAGTAACAGATAAACAGATTGTAATCAATCATGACTATTGCATAGGGTGTGGGATTTGTGTAAAAATGCTTCCCGAAGTTTATGAAATGATTGACCAAAAGGCGCATGTCAAAGCAGGTGGCATTAAATCAGGCGATGATGCCATGATTCTTAAAACAGCTGATAAATGCCCTGTAAATGCCATTGTTGCTAAAGAGAAAGGAGGCGCAGTCGCATGAAGATGGCTCGCGTTCTGATCCAAATCATTTTTTTGGGAATATTTTTGGTTATCATCAAAAATGGCAATATGGTGCTTTGGTTGGGAATCTTCTTATTAAGTCTATTGGGAGCTGCTATGTTTGGCAGGTTTTACTGTGGTTATTTATGTCCGATGAATACAGTAATGGGTTTTACCGGTAAAATAGCCAAGAAACTGAAATGGCAGACCGATAAAGTACCAAAATTTCTAAGTAGCAGGATATTGCCTTGGATCGTTTTGGCAATGATGGCTGCGAGTGTGATTCTTTCCAAAAGAGTGCTGCATCGGGAGTTGCCGATCTTAATCATTCTGATCGTGTTGTCTGTATTGGTGACTTTGCGTTATGAAGAGTGGGTTTTTCACAATCACGTGTGTCCCTATGGCGCATTGCTACGTCTGACAGGTCAGCATGCGAAATTTGCAACTAAGGTAGATCATTCTTTATGTATTGGATGTAAAAAATGTGAGGCCGTATGTCCATCGAGGTCTATAGAAGTGGATGTGGATATCAAAAAAGCTTCTGTGAATTCTTCCATCTGTCATCAATGTCAGTCTTGTACAGAGGTTTGTCCTGTTGAGGCCATACAATATAGAACATATGCACTCTAGATAATCATAAATCAAGTTTATGTGCTCCATTTGTAATAGACAGTAAACGTTATAACTACTGACTACTGCAAGGTGGAGCATTTTTTTATTAGAAAAATCATGTTTCATTAAAAGTAAATTAGAAAATGATGAAAATCAAGACGCCTCACCATCTGTTTTTATTGGTATGTCGAACACAATAATGGTCATAGAGTTCACACTTTTCATCCTTTGGGACACGTGGGAGACACTTCGGTTCAGGTGCGCGTGTACCGACATGCCGGACGTTCACAAATTCGGGAACTAGCTTATCTCGTAACTGCGTGAGCGCCCGCCCCGTGGCTGGCCTAAAAAACTGGCTCTTCGCGGGCGTACCCAAGTGCGCGGTCGCCAGCGCCATGCTGTTCTCACTGGTGGAAACCGCCAAAGCCAATGAGATAACCCCAAGCCTACCTGAAATTTCTCTTCGAACGCTTCCCCGCAGCGCAAACCACGGAAGAAATGCGGGCGCTCATGCCGAAGCACGTGGACAGATCTCTTCTCCCAAGCCTCCCCAAGCCAAAGCCGCGCAAAAAGTAAAGACTCCTGCTTCTATCGCAGATCAGGCTCGCTCGTGGAAGATGCGGACGTCTGAGCG
>JAHRFV010000313.1 GCA_019084435.1 Dethiosulfatibacter sp. | reverse complement strand
CTAAAACGCATTTCTTCTGTTACAATAGACTTCATGAAAGGGGTTTCCTCCGTTATGTTTGTTTTTGTCGTGATTAACATTATAACAGAGTCCCTTTCATTTTTTATTCTTTTTTGTCACATATGTATTGTACACTTACAACTATACCGTTGTTAAATCAGCTAGACATTATGCTGCATTGATAATTTTAGGCGTGTATGCTTTTTTCAACAAACTTGGTGTCACTATAGTTGTAATTAGTACAACCACAACTAATGATGTAAAGATTGTGTCACTTATAAAACCGCCTGCTTTAGCTATATTTGCTGTAATCAGCACAACCTCTCCCCTTGGCATCATACCTATGCCAACCTGAAGGGATTCTCTAAATGAGTATTTCATCGCTTTAGCACCTATGCTGCAACCAATAACCTTGCTCAATGCTGCAGCCAAGAATAAAACTACAACGGGCATTATAATCAAGCTGATATTCTTAACTGAGATACTCAGTCCGATGTTCAAGAAAAAAATCGGAGTGAAAAGTGTATAGGCAATATTTGAAACGTCTTGTTCCACTCTATTGTTATATGGTGTCATAGAAAAAACTATCCCTGAGAAATAAGCGCCAATAATAGCTGCTAATCCAAATCCTTGTGCCAAATAGGCCAATAAAAAACATACAATGATTGCAAATGCTCCTACGTTTCTATTTCTCAACATCTTTACTGAATACTTAGTCATAAATGAAGTAAAAATCCTACCACTAACACCCGCTAATACAAAAAAACCAACCATTTTTAATAGAACAATTACAATTCCCGTTTCTCCTGTTGGACTGGCAACACCCAAAACGACAGTTAACAATATTATACCAATAATGTCATCAATAACAGCCGCTCCCAAAATACTAATTCCTGTCTTTTCCTTAATTTTCTTTAATTCTCTTAATACCTGAACTGATATTCCAATGCTGGTTGCTGTTAATATCACACCTACAAAAGCGGCTCCAATCACTCCCTCTTGAGGGAAAAAATAGTAAATAGCCCCAAATCCCATTATAAAGGGGGTTATTATTCCTCCGAATGCAATAGCTGATGCCGCGCCCGCTGTTCTCTTCAAATCTCCTAGATCTGTTTCAATACCCGCTAAAAACATCAATAGAATCACTCCGATTTCTGCAAAAGAGGAGATGATAATATCAGGTACTACAATATTTAACACAATCGGTCCAATTAAAACACCAGCCAATATCTGGCCTAAAACGACAGGCTGTTTCAACTTTCGCGATAGCATACCTCCTAGATTGGCAAAAATAAGCACCAAAGCTATATTTAATATATAATCCAGTTCTCCATGTCCCATAAATAATGACCTCCAAATTTTAATCAACACACATGATACTCCTGAATTTTAAAAATATCAAGAAAAAAATCCCGCTTAGCAGGATTTCATGTTTATCAATCTATTTCTCTGAGCTGTTCCGCTTGTTCTGTTGTGATAAGGGCTTCTATCATTTCATCAAGATCCCCGTTCAGAAAGGCTTCCAATTTATAAAGTGTCAGATTAATTCTATGGTCGCTTACCCGTCCTTGAGGGAAGTTATATGTTCGAATTCTCTGTGATCTATCCCCTGAGCCAATCTGGCTTTTTCTTTGAGCTGCTTGCTCGTCATCCTGTTCTTGTTGATATTTGTCGTATAGTCTGGCCTTAAGAATTTTGAAAGCCTTATCTTTATTTTTTAGCTGGGATTTTTCATCCTGGCACGAAATTACAATACCAGTAGGAATATGAGTCAATCTAACAGCCGAATCTGTCGTATTAACACTCTGTCCACCATTTCCCGATGATCTGAAAACATCGACTCTTACGTCATTGGGACTAATCTCAATGTCTATATCATCGACCTCAGGCAATACAGCCACTGTAGCTGAAGAAGTATGTATTCTACCACTCGACTCTGTATCTGGAACCCTTTGTACCCTATGTCCGCCACTTTCATATTTTAGTCTAGCATAAGCGCCTTTGCCTTTTATCATGAAAATAATTTCCTTATAGCCTCCGATGCCTTGCTCACTTGTACTCATGAGATCGATTTTCCATCTTTTTCTTTCTGCATACATCGAATACATTCTAAAAAGATCCCCTGCAAACAGACCAGCTTCATCTCCGCCTACACCTGCTCTAATCTCTACAATGACATTTTTACCATCATTGGGATCTTTTTGAATCAGCAGCACCTTTAGATCTTGTTCAATTGTTTCAAGCTCATCAGTCAATTGCTTCAGCTCTTCTTTCACCATTTCCTTCAATTCATCATCCATTTTGTCCTTGAGCATTTCTTTAGCATCTTCGTATTGCTTTGAAGTAGTCACATATTCATTGTATTTATTTACAATCGGCTCCATATGGGCATGTTCTATCATCAATTTTTGCCACTTCTGAGAGTCAGCTATAATTGTAGGATCGCTTATCTGATGACTTAATTCGTCATATTTCTCTTTTAAAAAATCCAATTTATTTAACATATTACACCTCTTATACTTTAGACAATGTATTATAGCAGAGTTTAAAAAAAAGGTCAATTCATACGAAAAAACCCAACTAAGCCTCTATCCTTGCCACTTAAGTCCTTTATTGTTTCAATTCTATCTAATCCCACTAACTGATTCATGATGATTTCGATACTGTCTTTTTGATTCCAGCCGCATTCCAGAGCTAGTATAGCTTTATCCGCGGCTAGCTTACTGAAAATGCGAATAATTCTTTCATAAAAATCCAACCCGGTAATACCACCATTTAATGCAGTACGAGGTTCATATTCTGAAACTTCCTTTTCAAGTCCATCAATATCATCAGCCGGAATATAGGGTGGATTAGACACAACGACGTGAAAACCATTTAATTCCATGTAGATATCATCAAATATATTCATCCTGCGAATCTCATAATTGCTTAATCCTAACTTCATGTTATTGATTGAAGCTACACTTACAGCTATATCAGAAACATCAATCCCTGTTACTCTAGATTTGGGAATAAAATGAGCAAGACTGCATCCTATCGCACCGGATCCAGTCCCAATATCTAGTATTCTTACTTCATCAATGTCTGCAAATTCTTCTTTAACAATTTTGATGACAGCCTCAACAATATTTTCCGTATCAGCCCTTGGAATTAGGACTCCCTCGCTAATATAAAAATCAAGACCCATGAATTCTTGTTTGTTTAAGATATATTGAATCGGATACCCTTCATTTCTCTTATCAATCAAATCGTAGAAGGCTATCGCTTCATTATCGCTCAAAGCATAGTCCATATGGGTCAAAATAAAAGCCCTGTCTCTGTGGATTACATGTGCAAGTATAAGTTGAACATCAAGATATGGGTTGTTGTATTGTCTTAATTCCATTTTTTTTATCGCATCCGCAAGCAGTGCTTTAATGGTTAAATCTACCAAATATCTTCATCCTCTTTTTCAGGAATGACTTCTTTCATTGCAGCGATGGCAACTTCAAGCATTTCATCTGTAGGCTCTTTTGTCGTTAGACGTTGAAATTGAAAACCGGGTTTTGCCACAATTCTAGCAAATAGAGTACTGTCATTTTTCCCGATGTATTTGTTTAATTCATAGGATATTCCTGCAATAATCGGGAGCATCAACAATCTAATAAGCACTCTCAACCAAGGATTTGGCCATCCAAAAAATGAGAACACAAGGATTGATATAATCAAAACATTCACAATAAAACTGGTTCCACATCTGGGATGGAGCCTTGAATATTTCCTTGCATTTTCTACTGTCAGCTCCTCACCATTTTCATATGCGTAAATCGTCTTATGCTCAGCGCCGTGATACATGAAAACCCTTTTTATATCTTCCATCTTTGAGATTAGACCTATATATAGCGTAAACAATCCTACCCTTATGGCGCCTTCAATCAAATTCAATACTAGAGAACTTGAGATAAATCCTTTCAGAAAATTAGCGATAAAGGATGGTAATATAATAAAAGCACCTACTGATACAATCAGCGACAATGTGACAGAAAGATAAATGACAGCCTTTTCAGTGTTACCCTTAAACAACTTCTTGATTAATCTGTCAAAAGCATCTTCTTCCATTGCGTCTTCAAAAAACTCAGCTGAGTACATCAACTCCCTTACCCCAATAACCATAGCATCAACCAATGCGCGACTTCCTCGAATCAAAGGAATCTTAGATAATCCACTCATTCGGTTTGTATTCAAGTCTTCAGTTTTTATTACTATTTCTCCATCAGATTTTCTGACAGCTGTCGATATTTTTTTGGGACCTCTCATCATGATGCCTTCAATCAAAGCCTGTCCACCTATTGATGTTTTCTTAATTTTTGCCAATTTATCTACCAACTTTCTTTTTCTATTAATAATAATTATCATTTATTATAGCATGCTTTTGTTTAACATTCCATCTTTATTATAGGTTGTGTTTATTATAATCCTCTTTTTTTTAGATAGATTTCCTTTTTTTGAATGTAACAAGTAGGACATAGCGATTCATATTCAACGTGGTTTTCTTGTTCTATCGCTACTTGATTGCCCTCAAAAACAAACTCTCCATCAATTTTCCTTCCATTGAGTAAGGCTTTCTTGCCACATGAACAGATGGTCTTAAGTTCCTCGATGCTGTGTGCCAATAAAAGCAACCTTTCACTTCCTTCAAATCCATTCATCAAAAAGTCGGTCCTCAAACCGTAACAAATAACAGGTATGTTTTCCTTTACAGCTAACTCAAAAAGATCATCCACCTGATTTCTACTGAAAAACTGAACCTCATCCACCAAGATGCAATCAACAGATCCGTTTTCAGAAAGATACTGTTTCATCATTTTATACAGATTTTCATTCTTCTCAACAATCAAATCGACTTTTCTTTCAATTCCCAATCTTGATATAACCCTGTCTCCACCCTTGGTGTCTATTTTGGGTTTGATTATTACCACTCGCATGCCACGTTCTTCATAATTATACGCTACCTGTTGCAATGCAGTGGATTTGCCACAGTTCATTGCTCCATACCTGAAATATAGCTTTGCCATAAAAACCCTCCTATCAATTGTCAATATAGTATATCAATAACGATTACCCTTTACAATACATCTATTTATTATATAATGTAAATAATAAATTTTTAGGAGGAGTGATTTTATGTATATTGGTGGTGTGGCAATTTCCGCTATATTTTTTATGATTTTACGTGCTTTAATTATATTTATTGTAGGTAAATATATTATAGGAATTCTTATCAAGCAACTAAGTAAAATGCTTCAAAAAAAATCCGTAGATCCAATGTTACAAGGATTTTCAATATCTATCATCAAAATCTTACTGCTATTTGTGCTCATCTTAGCCATCCTTCGAACATTCGGATTTGAAACTACATCTCTCATAGCCGTTTTAGGAGCAGCATCTCTAGCGGTTGGTCTAGCCTTACAAGGCAATCTTTCAAATTTCGCTAGCGGTATAATGCTCGTTGCTTTGAAGCCTTTCAAAATAGGTGACTATACCGAAGCAGGTGGCGTATCTGGTACAATAACTGAAATCGGGATTTTTTATTCAACATTAAAGACAGTGGACAACAAGAAAATCATGGTTCCCAATAGTTCTATAACGTCCAGCACTATAACCAATTTTACCGCTTATGCCGAGAGAAGAGTGGACCTGAAGATTGGTGTCAGCTATGATTCTGATATTGAGCATGTCAAGAAAGCAATCCGCGAAGTAATAGATGCACACGAACTGATACTAGCTGATAAACCTATATTTGTCAGAATGGGAGAAATGGCTGACAGTTCTATTAATTTTACTGTACGAGTTTGGACCTATACTGAAAACTATTGGGATGTATTTTTTGATTTAAATGAAAACATTAAAAAGAAATTTGATGAAGAGGATATACTAATCCCTTATCCTCATGTTACTGTTGCAATAGAAAAGTAGCCTGAGAACTCTTAAGGATGAGGATGGAAAATGGATTATCTCTATGAATTGAGCATTGACCTAAATAAAAAGACCGTCATAACAGTGACAGGCTCGGGTGGTAAAACTACCATAATATCAGAATTGGCAGAACAGCTTGTGAAAACGGGGAAAAGAGTTATCATTACAACAACAACCCATATCTACTTACCTCACTTTAATAACGCTATCACTGTTCTAGGTATAGACATGCTCGCTCGACTCAACCCGCGGCATCAAGTCATAATATTTGCTGGAAAATGCATCAATAGTGATAACAAGCTTAAGGGTTTCACAACGGAAGAAATTGTTCGCATACATAAAAATCCTAGCATAGATTTTATTATCATTGAGGGAGATGGCTCAAAAAGGTTGCCAGTCAAAGGATACGAGTTCTATGAACCGGTTGTCCCTTATTTGACTGATATTTTGATCTCGGTTATAGGTTTGAATGCCATCGGCAAAATTGTGAACGATGAGTCTGTACACAGAATAAGCAAATTCCAAAAAATAACTGGTAAGACTTATGGCGACGTCATAGAGAAGCAGGATATCGTCAAGCTTATCTTATCCTCAGACGGCTATTTCAAGAGTAGAGGCAAAAAAAACTATTTGATATTAAATCAAGTGAATGATAACATTTATCTTGACTCATGTGACATTAAACATGAGTTAGAAGTAAAAGCGCCCTATATTGACAAAATTATTATCAATGGAGATAAACAATGATTTCCGGTATTGTTTTGGCATCAGGCTTTAGCTCTAGATTTGGCTCTGACAAGCTTATGAGCAATTTTAACGGCAAAGAAGTTATTCGTTGGGTAATAGATAGTTGTATTAGTTCCCGATTGGATGAAATTATTGTTGTATATAGAACCCCTGAATTATCTGATTTGTTAAAAGACTACCCTGTTAAAATGGTAGAAAACAAAACTGCACACTCAGGAATGTCCGCCAGTGTTAGATTAGGTGTTTCATCGCTTTCAAATCAATCGATAGGATGTCTAATTCTGATGGGTGACCAGCCTTTATTCGGAAAAAACGATATAAACATTATGATAGACAGGTTTAAACGTGATAGATTCTTGGTTGTCGCATCACATAATGGCAAAAGAAAGAATCCCGTTATTTTTCCCAGGTCATATTATAAAAGGCTGCTATCTTCAACTGGTGATAAAGGCGGCAGGGATATTATAGATAGTGATTCTGATAAGATCCTGATTGAATTTGATTATGAAAAATTGTTGGATATTGACACAAAATATGATTTAGAGCAATTGATTGGAGACAAGGAGGAACAATTTGATGTTTGAAAAACTGGATAGAGAAGTGAAAAACGGTAGAGGTGCAGCATTGGTGACGGTTGTCAAATCTTCTGGTTCTACACCCGCTGAAGTCGGTAAGCTGATGGTAGTATATGACAATGGCAGCATCGATGGGACAATAGGCGGTGGTAATCTTGAGAAAACAACTATCAATAAAGCAATTGAAATGATACGTAAAGGCATAAGTGACACAATCAGCTATGATCTGACTAAAGATCTTTCGATGAATTGCGGAGGACAGGTTGAGGTTTTTGTGAGGGTTATCAAGCCGGACTACAGGTTGGTTATTGTAGGTGGCGGTCATATTGCCTATTATCTCAATAAATTAGCAAAAATAATCAATTTTAGAACAATTATTTTAGATAGCAGGGCAGAAATACTAAATAATGAAAGATATGAAAATGCAGATGAAATCATTCTCGGCGATGTCATTGAAAATCTATCAAAGTTCCATTTTACAGAAAACGACTTCATTGTTGTTGTCACTCACGGTCACAAGCATGACGAAGATGCTCTTTTTGAAATCATGAACAAGGAAGTCCAATATATCGGTACCATAGGAAGTCGTAGAAAGGTTGCCATTATGTTTGACAATCTCAAAAAACGTGGTATAAGTCAAGACTCTTTAGATAAGATATACTCACCCATAGGTCTTACCCTTGGTGGGAATTCACCTGAAGAAATAGCCTTAAGCATTCTATCTGAAATTCAATTTGTCAAATCGGGAAGGCAGCTAGCCCATTCCCGTGATATATAGATATTAGAGCCTCTTTTGAGGCTCTCTATTTTTCAACACACACAAACCCAGCACGCCTATAATTATCAAAAACATAATAACGCTGTTCAGTCCTTAAATAGTCCTCAATAAAATCTGCAAGAATAGTTTCCTCGTTTCTTTTGATATGATAAAAATCCCTAAAAAAATGAAAGCATTCTTCTCTGGTATTAAAGACCTGAGGAAAATTAAAGTCGATTTCTTTATAATGATAAGCAATTTTTTCCGACTCCAAAAAACTTAGGATTTCAGTTGATCCTCCACCGAAGGATTTGATTTTTCGACCGATTCTCTCTTCGAGTTCCTCGCCGTTAAAATTGTGTCTGCCTTTTTCCGGTGGACATATGATAAAGGCCTTTTCAACAGCAATTTCAATAAACTTATCCAAATTTTCCTTTTCTCTTAGGGCATTTCCACTAAAAGAACTTAAAACATAATCGAAATTCTTGTTTTGGAGTCTTGAGAAGGGAATCAGGCAAGCTTCAATATTGCTTATTTTTTGATTATGAAGTTTATCTGACAAGTTTAACAGCATATTGAATGACGAATCAATACAACATACACTCTTGCTTTTTTTTGCAATAGGTATGGAAAAAGCACCTGTTCCTGCCCCTAAATCCAGCCAAGTTTTATTCTCCAGATTGTCGGTCCTATTTAAGATTTCATTCAATAAAACATGTGGATAGTCGGTATGTTCAAATGACAAAGCCCTCTCGTACATATCAATTCTTTTTTGTTGCCATTGATGAGATTTTTTCTTCTTTAACTCTAAATTATTCTGAACCATCCAGTTCATTATCTCTTCGTATGTCTCCAACCCATTTGAACCGGTTAAAAATAAAATTTTGGTGTCATGACGTGATTTTATCCTCTCAAGATAATCATCTTTTCTGTTCTTTATTACACCGACCACTGGTTTTTTGCTATCCAAAGCATCGATTATGCTCTGGAGAAACACAGGGGAGTCCCTCTCCATTACGCCGACCTCATCCATTACTGTTAGCTCTCTGTTGGCTATTGAATACTCAATGGTTTCTGCACCAAACGAGTCAAAGTTTTCACTGAATACTGTTGCGCTATAGATATCTGTTCCCCCTACAACATAAGCAACGTTTTTGAAAGATATAAAATCATTCAAGGATTTAATATACACTGTGTGACCTTTCTGGTCATAGTCTTTCCCTGTGATAAAGCCACCCAATGAAACATTGAGTTCCTCTAGCACATTTCTCAATAAATGGGATTTTCCTACTCCGATATCACCTGAAATAAACAAATTCTTCATAATTAGCCTGCCCAATTTTTATTCATTGACAAGCATATCACAATTGCATTTAATTGTCATTACTGTAATAATTCATCAGACAACCGGATACTAATATTTTCCGTTCTTCTTTAGACATGTCAGGAAGATGCAATTCAATCCTTCTTTCTTTTCCATTGCTAAGAATAAAACCTTCAATGACTTCCAATCCATCTTCAATAGCTTTTCTGATTCTTGGAAGATATAAATAGTCATCCACATTAATATTTACTTCATCTTTGATTTCAAAAGGTATAATACCCCAATTGATGCAATTGCTCCTGTATCGCTTCGTTGCATATCCCTTAGCAATATTCGCCCAACCGCCCAGCACTTTCTGACATGAAGCTGCTTGTTCCCTGGCTGAACCATCACCGGGTTTGACTGCGTATATGAAACTACCAATAGAGGTATTCAGTCGAGATGCTTTTGAATCAATTTTATTTATCATGTCAAATAGTGTATCTGATTCCCTATGGGATTCTATCTTATCACTTTCTTCTAATCTTTCGTTCTCAAGCATTTGCGTCATTTTAGCTCTTGGTACATAACCGGGATCTTTCCTACTTAATGTAAATTCCGCAAGTTTCATCGGATTCGAGCGATACGAAGAGGTTTCTCCAGATGGAATCAGTTCATCTGTAGTGGTAACGGGATCATGAATAACACTCGCTGCTCTTAACAACAAGTTCTGTGTCATTTCGATTATATCCGGCCAATCCTTTATGTTTGGTGCAAATTGTAATTCTGTTTCTTTTGGTTTCCCAAAACCATGGTAAACGCGGTTCTCATAGATCCTTTCATTGTAGTGATATTCTGGAATATCATTGTTCCATTGGATATCATCCCCACTGGTCAATCTCCCGCCATTAATAGCTGTAGCAGTAATTGATCTTGCATCCATAAGGGCAACGTAAGCTATTTGATTGTCTGATGGCTTAGAGCCTTCTCTGTTTGGAAAGTTTCTCGTTGTATGACGGATACTAAATCCATTATTTGCAGGAACATCCCCTGCACCAAAGCATGGCCCACAAAATGCTGTCTTGATGTTGGCTCCTGCCTCCATCAACTTATTGATACTGCCATTCCTATTCAACTCAAAAAATATAGGTTGACTAGCAGGATAAACGCTTAGTGAAAAGCTGCCTGATCCCGTTGATCTTTGATCCATTGCTCCAGCCATCAATGCAATATTCTCATAGGTTCCACCTGAACAGCCTGCAACAATCCCTTGATCAACAAACATCTGTCCATTAATTATTTTATCAGTCAATCTAAAACCATCATTTGATTTTCCAAAATCTCTATGAGCCTCTTTTTCAACCAGATTTAAAATATCTAATTGGTTTTCTTTGAACTCCTTTATAGTAAAAGCGTTACTTGGATGGAAAGGCAATGCAATCATTGGTCTTATGGCTTTGAGATCCACTACTAGCGCACCATCATAATGAGCTAAATCATCAGGTTTTAGTGTACTATAATCTGATTTCCTGCAATGCAGATCCATATACGCTTCAACCTTATCATCAGTTATCCAGATACTGGAAAGACATGTGGTTTCTGTTGTCATAACGTCAATTCCATTTCTGAAATCAACACTTAATTCTGCAATACCGGGTCCTACGAACTCCAAAATCTTATTCTTCACAAATCCTGATTCAAACACCGCTTTAATAATTGAAAGTGCAATGTCTTGAGGTCCAACGCCATTTGTTACCTGTCCTTCTAGATAGACCGCAATCACCTCTGGATAATCTAAATCGTATGTCTTTTCAAGAAGTTGTTTGACAAGTTCAGGTCCGCCTTCTCCAATAGCCATAGTTCCCAAAACCCCGTATCTCGTGTGACTGTCTGAACCTAGAATCATCTTTCCGCATCCGGCCATGACTTCCCTCATATACTGATGAATGACCGCTTGATGTGCTGGTACGTATATACCTCCATATTTTTGCGCTGCTGATAAACCAAATAGATGGTCGTCTTCATTAATTGTCCCACCCACCGCGCATAAGCTGTTGTGGCAATTTGTCAAAACATAAGGCATTGGGAATTGTTTCAATCCACTGGCTCTAGCTGTCTGGACAATCCCAACGTATGTGATGTCATGGGATGCCATGGCATCAAACTTAATCCTTAGTTGATCCATGTTTGGACTGATATTGTGGTTTTTCAGTATCCTATAAGTCATAGTTCCTTTTTTTGCAGGGATATCCATTTTTGTGTCAGATTCATTGATTCTATTATTTTCAATCAGTATATTATTATTGACTAACAGGACACTATTGTAGACTATTCTTACCATTTTAAACTCCTTTGTATTGATTGATGACATTATACCAATCAAAATTCTCAAATTGATGTAAATTATTCTACATTAAAAAAAACATATTTGCAAGATGTATTTTATTTCTTGCAAATATGTTTTTTTATTATTGTTTTATAATCCCTTTCTTAATCAGTTTCTTGTCTGCAAACTGGAGTCCCCTCTTACATTTATTTCCTTTAACAGATTCGATACTACCATCTTTAACCACAACCTTCAGCCTACACCTATTACTACAGGTCTTACACTTAAACTTGTATTTTTTCTTCATCTTTGTCAATACCGTTATTTGATTTATCGTTCTCTTTATCTTTAGCTTTAGCTTTCGATTTACCTTTACTGCTATTTTTATTCTTGTCAGGTTGTTCATAATAGGTCGTCAGCTTTTGGTCAACCAGATAATGTATTGTGTCTTTTTCATAACACCCCTTATCATCCTTTTGCCCAGCTGGTCTTCCAGTCAGTATCTCAATTCCCTCATCAACAGTTTTCACGGCATAAATATGAAAAACTCCATTTTTAACGGCTTCAATAACATCATCAGATAGCATCAGGTTATTGATATTCTGGTGTGGTATGATGACTCCTTGCTCACCTGTCAAGCCCTTAATCTTGCACACCTTGAAATAACCTTCAACCTTTTCGTTCACACCACCAATTGGCTGAATCATGCCTCTTTGGTTAACAGAGCCAGTTACAGCAATCCCTTGCTTGATTGGAACTTCAGATAGACTTGATAAAATCGCATATAGCTCTGTGCTTGATGCGCTGTCTCCATCAATCCCAGAATAGAGCTGCTCAAACACAATGCTGGCAGACAAAGCAAGTGGCTTATCCTGAGCATATTTATATCCCATGTATCCGTGAATAATCATAACTCCCTTATCGTGTATCTTTCCACTGGTTCTAGCTTCCCTTTCTATATTGATAAGCCCTGAACGTCCGCTGTAGGTTGATACAGTTATCTTTGACGGTTTTCCAAAAGAATACTCCCCTGTGCTAACTACAGCCAATCCGTTAATTTCTCCGATTTTTTCGCCATCAACATCAAGTAGATAGGTTTCATCTTTAAACAATTCCAGTATTTTTTCCTCGTACATATTGTTCCGATTAGTTTTTTGATCTATGGCTTTGGAAACATGCTCTTTTCTAACTAAATCGCTCCCATGAGATGTTGCCCATGAATCTGCTTCATATAACACGTCCACTAGTCTATTAAACTGCGAGGTCAGCTTATCTTTATCCTCGGCTATCCTCGAACTATATTCCACTACTTTGCACACGGCCTCCTTGTCAAAATGCATGAGACCCACATTATTGGCATGTGATGCTATGAATTTTGCCATTTTCTCCACATTATCAGGTGTCCTTTTCATTTCTACGTCAAAATCAGCTCTCAATTTAAAAAGTTTAGAAAACTGTTCATCATAAGCATAAAGTATGCTGTATGTGTATGGATCGCCAACTATTATTACTTTTACATTTAAAGGTATAGGTTCCGGCTTCATACCTGTTGTCATCGGATAACCCATTGTAGCTTGTATGGTCTCAACCTTGATTTCCTCGTTCATCAATGCTCTCATCATGCCTTTGTAAGCATAAATATTTTCCATCAGATCTTTGACTTGCAACACCAGATAACCACCATTAGCAGCATGGAGTGAACCAGCACTTACCTTATCAAAAGAGGTTTTAAGAAAACCCATTTCATTTTCAAATTCTATGCTGCCTAGTAGGTTGGTGTAGGTCGGATTTGTTTCAAACACTACTGGGGCATAGTTTTTATCAGAATTATCAACAAAAAGATTGACCCTATATCTTGCAAAAAAAGCCTCGTTATTTCTTCCCTGCAAAGCAAAAAACGGGTTTGCTTGTTTTTTTGGTTCATCATTCTTGAATAGATCCACCTTTTCAATTATATCTTGTCTTAAAGAATCGAGATACTCAGCAAGTTTTTCATTTGGTGCAAATTTATTTTTTAGCTTGTCAATGTGGACCTTGACTACCTTGGATGCGTATTCAGAATCAATTTTCTTTAGTTTTTCACGATAGTTTTCTTCAGCGTCTCGAATTTTTTTGAATATATCCATACTTGCTATATTAAGTTCAGCTGATTTCTGTTGGATTTCAGCATAAACCTCTTTAGTCATAGTCTTGAAGTCTTCTTCTGTCATCGCATTTCCGTCAGATTTAAGAGGAATACTGACTAGCCCTCTATCAGTGTTTGTATATGTAAATCCAAATTTCTTTGCTAGTTCGTTTAACTCTTCGAGCAATTCTTCCGAGACATCATTCAATTGCTTGTAAAGCATGTTCTTAGCTCTTTCATATTCCTGAGACATGAATATATTCTCAATCTCTTTTTTGATTAAAACAATAGAATTCTCTATAGCCTTCTGGAATACCTTCCCTTGTCCATTCTGAAGATTTAAGGCTATTGGATGTTCCGGTTTCTTGAAATTGAATACGTACACCCAGTCATCGGCGGGCTTCTCTGTTTTTGCCTTTCTATTCGCAATCAGAGTGATATAAGAGTTTCTCCCTGTACCACTTATACCTGATACAAATATATTGTAACCCTTCTTTTTAATGTTCAATCCAAAATCAATAGCTTCAACGGCTCTGTCTTGTCCAATAATACCCTCCAACGACCCTAATTCTGCTGTTGATAAAAAATCAGCGCATTCATCACAGCACTCATTTCTCAACTGCTCAAAAGTAAGCTTTATTCCATCCATAGTAACCTCCTGAGTTTGATTACTAACATTATATCATACTTAGTTATTGAGACCATCATAATTCAGATGAATGATGCCATTTTTACCCAACAAACTGTTGAGTTTAACTCCTATCTCTGATAGAATGATGATGAATATTTAGCTCCGATCTGCAAATCCTAAGGGAAACTATGGCTTGCAGACGATAGGTTTACCTGTAAACGGGTACGCCTCCCAGTTGGAAAGGAGATAATGGTTGATTCTATTCTGGGAAGAATAGATTTTTTTTGAGGCAAAATACTATATTACACAAGGAGCTATAATGAAGAATTCTGCTAGAATGTTTAAATTGATTATTTTTATGCTACTACTTGCATCATGTAACACCCCGCTTCAGGAATCAGTACCAACTACCATAAGTACAGAAATTGATAAAATATCACTTGAAAAATTCAAACTTGTTATTACAGGCGACAACACCGAATTCTCTCTTTCAGCAAAAGAAATTACTGATATGACCCCTGAAACAATGTCAGTCAGTTGTATAACTTCCAGTGGCGAAATAATAACCGGAGATATTACAGGTGTCAAGCTTGATATCCTACTTCAACCCTATAATATTGAACAACGCAATTATAACGAGATTAGACTCTTCGCAGCGGATGGGTATTCTATAATAGTTCCCGCTGAAATTGTGAAGTCAAAAGACATATATATTATCTGGGAGTATAATAATGAGCCTCTTCAAGAACTACATTACCCAATTAGGGCGGCAATCGCTGATGAAAGATCTATGTATTGGGTTTATCAGTTATCAGGCATCGAACTGATCAAAGATGAAATGTCAATATCAGAAGATGACGATATGCCCGCAATATCCACCCGCAAAATCGTATTTATGGAAACAGCTATAACATTGCTCGAGTCTTTGGATTACACATATAATGATTCCGTTGACAAGGCAGTGAGTGTAGATTCCTTACTAACCAGGTTTAACCTTTCAGTCAACTCAAATGGCGTCACAATGCATGCTATGGATAATTTTGACAAAGCTGAGAAATTGGATATTTTCAAAAAAGGATATATCAAATATACAGGAGAAGACTCACCGATATTTATAGCGCCTGATATGCCAAAAGGGATGCAAGTCAAACATATTTTATGGTTGAAAAATGGTGATACCGTTTATCTTAATGAGAGAATGGCCTATGATAAATATAAGAACGTTTTGACTACATCATTGAATATGAAAAGTGTTCCAATAGCTGAAATTGAGAAACTACTTAATCTCTTAGAATCCAAACATTATATGTTGGTCGCATCGGATGGTCATATTGAGAAAATAGACCGTGAAACCTTTCTTACAGCTGAACTTTTTATGGATGAAGCGGGTCTCTATGTCATCAGCTATAAGGGTATGGAAAAACTGCAAACTATAAAAAATGTAATTTCAATAGAGATTTCAGAATAATCATGGGAGTCATACAATGAATACAAAATCCAAATTCTTCATTCAAGCCCTCATTATCCTTTTGATACTAACAGCTTGCAGTGTAGAACAGCTAGATTCAAATCCGATTTTTTATAATCAGCTGCTCATAACAGGCGATGTGGAGACAGAATTGAATCTAAACATGTTTACTGATGCCATACCTTTGAAGGAGTTTAAACTAGAAAGCGGCACCTTCTTGTCGTTTAACCTGACCAGCTTATTGTCATTTTATGAATTTAATATAGATGATTATGAAGTGTTGTTTATATCCAACGATGGCATGAAAAACAAAGTAAGTGAAGGGTTTGAGTTAATAACCATCTACCTTTCTGAGACTGGATGGAATGTGTATGCTCCAGATTTTCCACCAACAATTGCTTTAAAAAACCTCAAATCTGTCGTGTTTGTAAAAAACAATCCTGATTTATCAGATAGCATCAACATCATCACATCATCCGAGAATAGATTTAGTTTAACTCCCGGTAAGATGCATCTAATGAATCTTGAGATATATAATTACTTTGACGGTTCATCCACCAAAAACACCAACAGCATGGAAGCCTACAAGGTTAGAGAAGTTTTGCCTTTGAACAAGCTCCTACCAATGGGCACCTCGACTGTGGTCATGACACGAGATGGCGGATACTATCCCATGGAAAGTGATGGATATCTGGAGCTTCAGGGAAATCGACTGAACTATCTGAATCCAAATAAACGACTCGTCATATTCGATATAGTAGGTATAATAGAACAGCCTTCTAATAAATCTATAATGGATGCCTACCATGATGCCCTTCAATTCATTAATATGAATGAAAAAGTTATGGTGATATACATTGACGGTTTCAGCTTCGGACAATATAATTATGCTGTAGAAAACAACCTTATACCATTTATGAGTCATTTAGAAAAAGTTGAAATGGCTCTATCCGTATTCCGACCGGTTACAAACAGCGGTATGGCAGCTATGCTTACCGGTCAACCTCCCAATGTTAACGGGATTGCAGATAGAAGCAAACGAGACCCAAAAGTCGAGACAATTTTTGACTATTTAAACTCAAACGGAAAATCCTCAATGCTTATAGAAGGCAACGCAAGTATATTGAACCTTAACACAAACACCATTTTAAACCCGGATCAGAACAATAATGGATATACAGACGACGAGATATATTATAGTGCAGTTGAACATATAAATAGTGTCGATTATTTCATGGTACATTTTCATGGCCTTGATGATTCAGGCCATACTTATGGAGATTTTGCAAATGAGACAATGAACAAACTCTTAGAGATCGATGGTTACATTGAGTCGCTCGTTTCTTTGTGGGATGGGATGGTTATCATAACCTCAGATCATGGTATGCACAGTACTGATGAAGGCGGATATCATGGAGTCTTCAGATATGAAGATATGATTGTGCCCTACATCATTACAGAAGGAGGTATGCAAGAATGAAAGTATTTTCTGTCTATGGATATTCGAAATCCGGAAAAACAACTGTAGTAGAAGCAATGGTAAGGGAACTGACTAAAAGAAGATTTTCAGTTGGAAGCATAAAGGAAATCCATTATGAGGATTTTAAACTGGATACCCCTACCTCAAATACAGGAAGACACCGAAGCCAAGGGGCCAACCCAGTCACTGCGAGGGGATATACCGAAACCGATATCATGTATGATTCTCAACTGAGTCTGCCACAGATTCTGGAGCACTATCAACAGGATTTCGTTGTTTGTGAAGGTGTCACGGACTACAATCTCCCTAAAATCATTACCGCAAAAACCATCAATGAATTGGAAGAAAGGTGGGAGCCTGGAATATTTGCCATATCAGGGAGGGTTGCTGATCTATTGGATGAAACCTATAGAGACGTGCCCGTAATCAACGTAGTGAAATACCCTGAAAAGCTATGTGAGCTTGTATTAGAAAAGGTTTTTGACCTATTACCTGACGTCGATGAAAAATGCTGTTTTCAATGCGGCTATGGATGTAGGGGTTTGACAGACAAGATAATTCGTGAAGATGCCACAAGAGATGACTGCATACAGAAAACAAGTTCCATAACGCTCTCAATCAATGGAAATGAGATAAGCATGGTTCCTTTTGTAGAGGAGATTTTGAGAAATACCTGTTTGGGAGTTGTCAGTACATTAGATGGTTATCATGAAGGATGTAAAATTGAAATCAAACTACATTAACGAGGTTGGCATGGAAAGAAAGAAAAGACTGCTGGATGGTTTTTCTGTATATGAGCTGATAATTATAGCTTTGACAGCTTCACTTGGCCTAGCTACAAAACCAATCATTGTACCACTGACTCATCTAATCACCGGCCCACTATTCATACCCGGTGGCTCAGTTGCAGGCGGTTTTTATATGATGTGGCTTGTATTGGGGGCTTCGCTAGTCAAAAAGAAAGGCACTGCCACATTAATTGGTATAACACAAGGAATCATAGTTATGATAACCGGCTCTTTTGGCACTCACGGAGTTTTAAGCATATTGACCTATGGTTTGCCTGGAATAGCCATTGATTTGGTATTCTTGGTTTTTAGAAGAAACTTTCAAACGCCTGCCGACTTTTTCTTGGCTGGTGTGTTGGCTAATATTAGTGGTACCTATTTGTCTAATCTGGTATTCTTCAGACTTCCCTTATTGCCTTTAATCATCAGCTTGTCTACCGGTGCACTTTCAGGTGGTCTGGGAGGATTGCTAGCGTATCTGATTTACAAACGGGTTAAAACAATTATTGAATAACAAAATTCAACAGTAGGAGCGTACAAAATGAATAAGAATACAAAAATACTGATTGGCATAGTACTATTACTTATAACTATTGCAGCTACAGCAATATTATTGAACAGAGAAAATGTAGCCGCAAGCAAAGAACTGAATAACAATGCAATATTTGTTTTGATTAAAGATGGGGAAGAAGTTGCTTCCTTTAATATGGTTGAGATTCAAGCTATCGGTGAGGTTGATTTCAATGCCACTCTGAAATCTAGCGGTTCTGATCCTAAAGAGCATGTCTATACAGGTGTATTGTTAAAGAACATTTTTTCCCATGCCAATATAGACATTGAGGGCAAAGATACTGTCGTTGTTACCGCCGCAGACGGCTACACAGTTGCTATCACAAGGGATAAATTTCTAGACGATGATAATGTATACCTAGCCTATATGAAAGATGGAGAGCTGTTGGGCACCAAAGAAGATGGCGGATCAGGCCCATACCAGATGATTATCCGCAAAGACCCATTTAGTCAGTTTTGGTGCAAATTTGCTATTTCTGCAGAAATTAGATAGGAGTCGATATGCAACATTATGCCTTAGAAGCCAAAAATCTGTCCTTTAGATACAAACACGATAGCCCCTACATTCTGAAAAATGTTAACTTGAAATTACAAAAGGGAGAAATCATTGGTATTGTAGGTTTGAGCGGATCTGGAAAATCGACATTGATTCAGATTATGAATGGTGTCATACCGAAAAGGATATCAGGATTTCTTGAGGGATCTGTGCATTTTAACGGTGAAGATATTGCTGATAAAGATTTAGCCTATCTTGCAAGAAAAATCGGGACTATCTTTCAGGATCCAGATTGTCAGATTCTTTTCCCTTGCGCAGAAGATGAAATGGCTTTTGGACCAGAGAACTTATGCTATGAACCTTATGCTATAATTGAAAGAATTAATTCAACCACTAAAATGCTAGCAATAGAACAGCTGCGTTATCGAAATCCCAACACCGTATCAGGTGGAGAAAAGCAGATAATTGCCTTGGCCTCTGTGCTAACTTTAAACGTAGGAATAATGATTTTTGATGAAAGCATGTCCTTTATAGACGAACGTGGAAAAAAGCTTATCAAAAATGCAATTCTAAAGCTTAAAAAACAGGGCAAATCCATTCTTATGGTCGAACATGATTTGTCCAATCTGGAAGTGGCCGATCATATTTTTTTACTGAAAAACGGAACCCTCGAAGAATTCAAGGGGGTAATTGAATGAATGATTTTATTAGAATAGAAAAACTGTTTTGCAGTTTAAACAAGATACAAGTATTAAGAAACATCAATTTAACTTTATACAAAAACGAGTTTGCATCCGTTGTGGGCCCAAACGGTAGCGGAAAAACCACACTGGGTAAAATAGCAACCGGCATCATTAAACAGGATTCCGGCGATGTTTTTATTGGTGATAAAAACACAAGAGATTTGTCTTTACCTGAAATCGGTCGTAAAATTGGTTATCTTTTCCAAAACCCTGATCGACAGATATTTGCGCCAACAGTTTTTGAAGAGTTGTCTTTTGCTTTAAAATATAAGAAAACACCCTCGACTATTGTTGAACAGAGGGTTAACGAGATTTTAAACATTTTTGAGTTGAACCAGCTCAAGAATGCCTCTACCTATTCACTCAGTCAGGGAGAAAAACAAAGATTGGCTATCGGTGCTATACTACTTAACGATCCCGAATACCTTATATTAGATGAGCCTACAACCGGATTGGATCCAAAACGAAAAAACGAGCTCAGCAAACTGCTCAACACTTTGATCAATCACGTAGGTATCCTGCTTATCAGTCATGATAAAGCATTTGTATTAAAGCATTCTCATAGAATAATAGAATTATATGATGGAAGTATAATAAATGATAAAAAAAATTGATCCCAGAGTTAAACTACTAATTGTCATATGTATTTCAAGCTTAGGACTTATATTTACTAAAGTCCCTATGCTTTTAACAGTTTTGTTAACTGGTGTATTGATATCCCGAGTTTTAAAAGCTGATTTATTCATGCTGTTAAAACGCATCAGAATTATACTGTATCTTTTTGTGGTACTTGTTGTCATTCAAAGCATTTTCATTAGATCAGGGGATAGTCTGGTTAGTCTAGGAGGAATCACTGTCCTCACTACAGAAGGTCTTGGTCGTGGATTGGCTTATCTAATGAGGGTGCTGATTATCCTTATATCAGGTGCAATCATAGCTACTTGTGATATGAGAAGTCTTATACAAGGTCTGGTCCAAATGAAACTACCCTATGATTTCGCATTTATGACCTCTATTGGGGTCAAATTTCTCCCTCTACTCATGGAGGAGCTAAAAGACACACTTACGGCCATTCAATTAAGAGGAATTGATATAAACAGCCTTCCAGTGAAACAAAGAATTGAAATCATAACATATATTTTCACACCGGTATTCGTAGGTGCTATGTCTAAGGCTAAAAAACTATCGCTTTCGGTAGAATGCCGAGGATTCAGAGCATTCGACAATAGAACCAGCATTCTGACACTCAAGTTTTCTACAGTTGATTATTTTGCATTAACAATCACTTTTTTACTTACTGCGACATTGATTGCTGCGAATCAATATTTCATCTAAACTAAGACAATGGAGTTAATATGAAAATACTGAAAAAATTCTACTCAAAAAAAAACCTAGTCTATTTATTGGAAGATACCCAAACAGTAGCTGTATATAAGCTGTTCAGTGACCGTGACAATTATCTAAAAGAGAAAAGCTTCTATGAGATGTTTCAATACACAGAATTATCAGTGCCAAAAATGATTGCCTATAAAGATGCGAATAATAGTATCCTTTTGGAATATCTTCAAGATAAAACAGCCTTGGATCTGATGGAACAACATGAAAAAAATCTCGACTATAGTGGGGCTTTAAAGCTTCTAACAAGTATTTTTCTATGGCTCAAAAAATTTCATGATCTTGATAAAATCAAATCAAACGGACTGTCATTTTTCGACTTGAATTTGAGAAACTTCATTTTTAAAGACACCACTGTCTATGGAGTGGATTTTGAATCGATACAGGAGGGTAATTTATTATCAGACACCGTGAAACTAATCGGTATGTATTTGAATTACGATGAAAAATACAGTGCTTTCAAATGCAAAATAATTTTCGATTTCAAACATTTCATTATAAAAAACCACTCTTTTAACATTGAAAATCTCAACAAAAACATATCAGATGAAATCTCAATAATAAACAACAGAAGAAACCTTAAGTCAAATGTGATATAATGGAGTCGTCAATAAACAAGGGAGGTTATCATGACTATTTATACAAAAAAAGGAGATGCAGGTACTACATCAACAGTGACAGGTGAGAAGATATCAAAAAACAGCCAACTGTTAGATTTGCAGGGTTCAGTTGATGAGGTAAATGCAGGTATCGGTTATCTGATTTCCATTTGCTGTGAGACTATGATTGGAAAAGAGATCAAACACGTAGTCGACATGCTGAGAGATATTCAGTACGCGTTATTCCGTATTGTGACAGATGTTTCTTCAAACTTCACTAAAGCTTTATTAGAAGAAAATGAGGTTGTAATACTTGAAAAAGAAATAGACTTTATGGAGTCAAAAACCGGATCATTAACCAATTTCATCCATTATAGCGGTACTCAGGCGTCCACTTACACTCATGTAATCAGATCCGTGACAAGAAGAGCCGAAAGGGTGTTTGCAGGATTGTTGAAGGAATCAGTTCCTCACGATTATAAATACCTTAACAGGCTTGCAGACTATTTTTTCGCATTAGCTAGATATCTTAACCACCTTGAAGAAATAGAAGATGAAATAATGAAGCTCAGGTAAAACCTGAGCTTTAATTGTTTCCGCCATTGCCTCCGGAATTGTTGTTGCCTCCGGAATTATTATTTGAGT
>JAHRFV010000242.1 GCA_019084435.1 Dethiosulfatibacter sp. | reverse complement strand
CAATGAGTGGTTTTATGGCAAAAAAGCTTTGCCCAAATGGCATATTCGTCAAGCCCAGAATGGACAGATATCTCCAGATATCTAAAGAAGTCTTCAAAATTTTATATGAGGTGACTGAATATATAGAGCGTATTTCTATTGACGAAGCCTATCTAGATGTAACCCATTCTGATCGCTCACCCTATAAAATAGCTTGCTGGATAAAGGCAACTGTCAAGAAAAGAGTTGGTATCACAATTTCAGTAGGAATATCCTATAACAAATTTTTAGCCAAGCTCGCTTCAGACTGGAATAAACCAGACGGTATTTTCGAAATCCGTCCACGCGATGTCCCTAACATTTTAAGACCTCTTAACATCATTAAAGTCCACGGACTTGGGAAAAAAACAGCTACAAGGCTTAATAATATTGGTATATTCACTATAAATGACTTACTGCAATGCGATCGTCAGACTCTATCATGCTTTTTAGGTGAACTGAGATCTTATGAAATATACGATAGAATAAGAGGGATCGACAACAGATCTTTAAAAACAAAAGTATCTCGAAAATCTTATGGAAGAGAAACTACCTTTAATGAGGATATCCGAAGTAAACCAGTCATAAAAGAAGTTTTATTGCAATATCTCTTTGAACTTGCTTTTAAACTAGTAAAAGCCAACAAATCCGCAAAAACTGTAACCATAAAAATCAAATTTGAAGACTTCAGTCAAATCACGAGAAGTCACAGTCTTCTGTCCTATACCAATAATCTTCAAACGTTTGAGGAAGCGATGACTCACTTGGTGGACAACTTAACAATAGACCAAAAAATAAGACTAGTGGGTATATCACTGTCAAATATCGTTGATCACAAGAATTATCAGTTATCAATGTTTGACTGATATGGTATAATTAATTAAATAGAATCGAGAGGAGGATTAATTGATGAACCATTTAACTAAACAAAACGTTCATAAACTAATAGACAAAACTCTCACACCTTGCATTTCAATTTATCTGCCAACCGAAAAGGCAGGAAAGGATGTCATGAAGGGTAAAATCCTTTTAAAGAACCTGTTGAGGGATGCTGAAAATTTTCACAAAGAACAAGGAAAGCAAGAGATAGACATGAAAAGCATCCTAAAACCCGCCTACGAGTTGGCTGAGGATACGCTTTTTTGGCAGAGTTGTGATGAAGGTCTGGCTATGTTTGTGTCTGAAGATACGTTTGAATACTACAAGATGCCAGTAAAATTTCAAGATAAGGTAACTGTTGCAGATAACTTCCAAATAATTCCATTACTATCTGTACTTACCAATAATAAGGATTTCTATATCCTATCTCTCAGTCAAAAGAAGATTCGCCTTTTCCAGGGCAACAGCTTTGATATCGAAGAACTCGATTTAAAAGATTTACCTACCAATCAAGAAGATGCACTTCAGTTTGATGATCCCGAGAGACAGCTTCAATCCCACGTAGGAAGCTCAAATTCTTCCCAATCCATTTTCCACGGACATGGTGGTGGCTCTGAGAATGGTAAAAATAAAATTGTTAGTTTTTTGCAAATAATCAGCGACAACATACTGAACTATATGCCTTACAAAGACATTCCACTCATAACAGCTGGCGTGGAATATATAAACTCCATTTACAGAGAGACTAATAAGTATCCTATTCTTTTGAAAGATACAATTGAAGGAAGCCCTGACAACATGAAACCTAAAGAACTTAGGGATAAAGCTCAAGAGATTGTAGACACTCACTACAAAAAAACGATACAAAACATAACTGAAAAATTTAATGATATAAAAGATAAAGGCAATGGCTCAGAGATCGTCTCTGACATCATTGCAGCTTCATATCACGGTCGAATCAGCGACCTGGTTCTTTCATCTGACGCAGAATCCTGGGGCTTGTTTGATAACAACACTCAGATTACAAACTTTATGGATAAACATCTGCCCGAAAGCCAAGATATGTTGAATATCGCCGCTATCAACACCCTTAAAAGCAGTGGCAATGTATATGTTCTACCTAAAGACGATCTGCCAGTAAGTCATTCACAATTTGCGCTATTTAGATACTAAGTCCAAAGCGCTTCTGAATTTACTTCAGAAGCGCTATTTTTTTGTAAATTCGGGAACAATCCTCTTCATCTCTCACCCTATTCTATTGTTGTGAGCAAAGTATACATCTGTTATTTCTTAGCTATTTGAATCGCTTCAATTATGCTTTCAATGGTACTGTCATCATCAATGATGATTCCATTCGTTGCATCTTTTTTATCGAGATTAGCACAAGCTCGTTTGCATCCACACACTACTAGATTGACGTCACTAAAGCCTTCAGAGTGTGATTTATAATTATGATGCGATGCAATCTTTTTTAATTGTGACACAAACTCCAACCGATTGTATCGAGGATTGCATCCACCGCAATATTTAATACCTATATCCAAATCAAACACCTTTATTTCCTTAATATTTTCCGTGCCATCTCAAGCAAATCTTCACTGACTTCATTTATGATGCGTACCTCTTGAACCCAGGAGAAATTTTTCTTCAATTCATCCTCTATAAAATCTTTGGTTGTCAAATCCGCACTGGGGCATCCGCTGCAAGCACCCATGAGTTTAACTCTAACAATGCCATCTACCACGTCTATAACTTGTACATCTCCATCATGTGATTGAAGTCTTGGTCTTATTTTTTCATTAATAATTTTCTCTAACTCTTTCATTTCTATTCACTTATCCTTTACTTACCGATTTTTGCAATATTCTTCGCTAACTCTTTTTTGTGCTCCAAATTACCTTGACGCCAGATCATTATTCTCTGCGCCTGAGGAGATCCCGCTCCATGCATTGATTCTGTCCTGTATCCTACTGCAGCTGTACCTAAAGTTAGGTTCTCAATTAGTCTTAAAACTTTTGCCCGATCGATTGTAGGAACATTTGGATTGCCCTTAAAAAACTTTTCGCACACAGGTCCTAATTCAGGATGCATAAAATCTTTCTCAGAAGGCATGGTTACCATAAGCCCTCCGGCTATATCCTCAGCTAGTCTTGTGATCTCATAAGGGTATCTGGTGACATTTTGCTTACATACATTAGCCAATAACAGATCAATCTGGTAATTACCCGCCTCAGTAGGATAACCCTCCGCAGAACAGGCTATTCCACAACAATATAAGGTTTCGTTCAAGTGCATCATTTCGATTAGTTTGTCTTTAATATGTGCTACCTTTGGAACGCCATTGTATTCCGATGCCAAGGCTGCGGCTCCAATCAACACGTCTCCAACACCTACTTTACAGCCTCCATAGCTTTGTCTATGATAACCAGCAAATCTTTCAACCAACACGCCTGCAAATTCAGTTTCTCCATTCAGAAAAATTCTATTATTAGGTACGAACACATCATCGAATACGACCAGTGCCTCTTGTCCTCCAAACTCGCTGTTGCCCACATCTATTGTGCCACCCTCGAGTTTTCTTGTGTCACAGGATTGTCGGCCATAAATCATATAAATTCCTTTAGAGCCTGTAGGTACCGCGAATGAAACTGCATAATCCTTGTCCTCAGGTCCCATGGCGATTGTCGGCATGATCAGGTGTTCGTGAGAATTAATTGAACCTGTCTGGTGAGCTTTAGCACCCCTAATAACTATTCCATCCTCTCGTCGCTCGACTACCCTCACATATAAGTCAGGGTCTTCTTGTTGGCTTGGCGACAGGCTTCTATCACCTTTGGGATCAGTCATTGCACCATCAACTGTCCAGTCATTTTTCTGAACCAGTTTCATGTATTCGATAAAGTTACGATGATAATTAGTTCCGTGTTCTTTATCTATGTCATAGGTTGTGCTATAGACCGCATTGAATGCGTCCATGCCAACACATCTTTGGAAACAGGCAGCTGTTTTTTGCCCGAGTAATCTCTGCATTTTGACTTTCTTAACCAGATCCTCCGTACTTTGATGGATGTGACAGAACCTATTGACCTTTTCTCCTGTTATGTTCGAAGTCGCGGTCATTAAATCCTCATACAAGGGGTCGTGAGCCAGCTCATAAGTCATTGCGACTGAATTGATAGAGGGTCGGATGATAGGGTGATCAACTGGATTTTCGATCAGTTCTCCAAACATATATACTTTTATGTCGAGTTTACGTAAGCTCTCAATATAATCTTGACGGTTCATTAGTGTCATAATTGTTTCCTCCGTATATCTAAATATTTGTTTGTAGTAGTTGATGGTAAAATATATTATACCAATTTTGCGGCCTTATGTCTCTATTAAACAATCTAATTACAACAAATTGCCTTTTACCATTCTTCAAAACCTGAATATGATACATAATTGAATTTTGTGTCTAGTGTTTACTATTGAATTGACGTATTAACATGTCATTTTCATTAGTTTCATCAAAAATAAATATTTTGTCAGATCTAAGCAAACATAAAAAACACGGTTAATTATATCTAGGTTTCAAAGTTTACTCACCGATTTTTTTATAGTAATTATAAAAATCTCTCTCTAGCTGCTCTCTGAACTGAGGTGCTGCAATATTTATTAAAAGCTTTGCTCTCTCTCTGATTGGTTTGCCAAAAAGATATGCTACGCCATATTCAGTTACTACATAATGCACATCTTGTCTAGTAGTGGTAACAGGTGTGCCTGGTTTTAATATGGCTACTATTTTTGATATTGTTCCGTTTTTAGCTGTTGCAGGTAAAGCAATAATAGGTTTCCCATTTTTAGACTGTTCCGCTCCTCTTAAAAAGTCTAGTTGCCCACCTACACCGCTAAAAGTCTTATGACCTATGGAGTCTGCTACAACCTGACCCATCAAGTCAACTTCTACTGCTGAGTTTATTGCAACCATATTATCATTCTTAGCAATTATAGCAACATCGTTAGTATAGTCTACGGGTTTCAACACAATCATATTATTGTTGTTGACAAAATCATAAACCTCTCTTGTTCCTTGGATAAATGTTGCAATTATTTTTCCATTATTGATAGTTTTTCTCGAACCATTAACCACACCAGATTTGACTAATGGTATTAAGTTATCCGAAAATACTTCAGTATGAATACCTAAGTCTTTTTTATCACTCAAAAATTTCAAAATGGCATTTGGTATTTTACCTTGTCCCATTTGTAACGTATCACCATCATTTATAAGTTCTGCTATGTTTTTTCCTATTTTATCCGATATTGGATCGCTATTAATAATAGGTATTTGATATGGTTCTTCATCATATTCAACAAAATGGTCTATCTCCGAGACATGAATCATCGTATCTCCGCAGATGAAAGGTATTCTTCTATTAACTTGAGCAATAGATACTCTCGATGTTTCTATGATAACTCTTGTTTGGTCACAAGACAATCCCATATTCACATATCCATTTTCATCAGGAGGTGTACAAGTGATCATTGCAACATCACATTTAATTCGTCCTTCTCTTATAGCTCTCGGTTGTGCATAAAAGTGTATTGGAATGAACTCTCCTCTTCCTTTTTGAATACATTCTCTGTTATTTTTGCCCAGAAAAAAACAAATATTTTTAAAATGTCCTTCAAATTCAGGACGAGCATAAGGCGCATCACCAACATTAAGTCCTTGACATATTATGACATCTTCTAATTCATTTTTTCTTGCAAGCAAAGCATTAATTAGATATTTCGGCTCTGCCGCTGCGTGAGAAGGCACTATGGTATCTCCCGTTTTGACTACTTTAACAGCCTCTTCCGCTGTTGTTATTTTTGACTCGTAAATTTTTCTCCAATCCATGATATATTCTCCTTTAAATACATAGTTTTTACTTACATTGATTGTGCAGATCTTTTAACTGGTTTAATTTTTCATATGCAAAAATTGCTGCACCTATCGATCCTACGGACTGAGAATTAGGGCATGCTGTCACACTATGACCTAGTTCTTCTCCTAAAATTTTAACCATGTTGCTATTCAAAGCTACTCCACCTGTCATTGCGATAACAGGCTCATAACCAATACGATTGCACATTCCAACAATTCTTTTTGCTATTGATAAGTGTGCTCCCCTTGCAACGTCTTCTACAGAAACACCTGAAGACAATCTTGATATGACTTCACTTTCTGCAAACACAGTACATACACTGCTTATAGCAATATCATTTGTTGCTTTATCCGCTAAATTAGACAATTCACCAATCCCACATCCTAATACTCTTGCCATTACTTCTAAAAACCTACCAGTTCCTGCTGCACATTTTTCATTCATAACAAAATTTTTTACTTTTCCATCTTCATCTATTTTAATAACTTTTGCATCCTGCCCACCAATATCTATAATTGTAGATACATTACTCATCAGATATGAAACTCCTTTGGCGTGGCAACTAATTTCCGTAATCTGATTATTAGCTTCTTTGAAGGTTATTCGGCCATATCCCGTAACAATTGTATATTTTATGTCTTTTTTGCTTATGCCTAAAGCACTTAGTACATTGTTGACTGCCTCTTCAGGGCCTTTCGTTCCAGTTCCCATATTAACCACACTAGTAGCAATCAGCTTTTTATTTTTATCTATAACTGCAGCCTTAGATGATGAAGAACCAATATCTACTCCTAAATACATTTAATCCTCCTTAAACCAGCATCTCAGAAAAACTTTGGATACGTGTTCTTATTTGTTCATATGAATCTAACTGCATATCTGTTTCAATGTATAGTATAGGGATCCCTGCTTTTTCAAGTTCCTCTTTAATAATTGGATAATCAAACTCTTCAGGATCACAAAATTTCATCATACATACAAATACAGCATGTGCATTATTATCTTTTACCATATTAATCAACATTTCACCTTTTGTCTTTTGTTCCTCATATAAAAATGTACAGCCTTTTTGATCAATTATCCTGTATGCCATTTTTTCGACTGCAGTTCCTTCATCTCTTGTTAATACTCTAAACTGTCTAGATTCTTGAGCAAAGTCATCTGCAACAATTGATATATTGTTTTCAACAAGAATATTCAATAATTCAACCGGTTCACTTAATAAACCTGTTCCAATCATTTTAACTCCGCTAAAAAAATCCTCTGGCATAAGTTTTAAATGATTATTCAGTTCCTTTATCATTTCTGTATAGATTTTTTTGTCCATAAAATATGCTGCTTTAATGATTAAGTGCCTATCCTTAGCGTTTATTATGTTGGCATATTTAGGTGCTAAGGAAACAAACTCTCTCATTACTTCTCTATATTCCTCATATATCGCAAATGCTTCTTCAATTTTTTTATCACTAATTATTGTTCTTGTAATACTCTCCATTTCCTTTTTTGTACGATGAAACTCAGTTACTAAATACTCAAAACCTGCTTTTATTGATCTATTTTGAGGATATACTGTTGCTATTATTGGAATGTGCGGTACAGCAACTTTCCAGTTTTCACAAACGCATTTCAGAGTATCACAAAATGTAGGTAATACAATAGCTTTTAACATATTGTAAGTTCCCTGCACTCCATATTCAACATTAGCTCTCATGATAGAACAACAAAAACTTTGGAGATACTTGTCAGCATGACGAATTTCTGTTTTTCCACCCCACATTCCTACCGGAAGATATCCCGAAGCATATATAATTTCTTCAGGCGTATAAATAGGAAAGCATCCTATTGCATCTTTTCCCGTTACTGTAATTGATTTAATTACTGCCTTTTGAGGGTGCAATGCTGTCTCTCGAAGCTCATGAATCAATGCTTTCACATTTGACATTACTCATTCCCCCTTGTATTTTTATTATTTTGCATCATCTCCACTAATGCCTGTATTCTTGTTTCATATTGAGCTTCAGAAAAAATTCTCGAATCAGTTTGATCTCCATCAAAAATAACAGAAGGAACACCAGTTTCTTTTTCTACTCTTCGCTGGATTTCGTATTGTCTAAAATCCATCAATTTACAGCTCCTATTTGAATGATAAATTATTCCGTCAATCTGGAAGTCTTTCACCAGTTTTGAAACATTAATTGTTCCATAGTTCAAATTCCTGTTAGCATAATTTGAACTATATGCTTTTGCCATTCCATCAAGGTCATTTGTTTCATATCTAATATTCCAGGATTCAGGGTAAGTTGAAGTAACCATGTTAATTCCGTATTTTTTTAAGGTTTTATAGGTTACAGATAAATGAGGCCAGCAAGCGATTCCATCCCACATAACTCTGTATTCTTCAGGTTGTTCTTCAAAAGGACCTATCTGTTTTTCTGCCTTATCCTTTAATTCTTCATACCAAAGCTTAAATATTTCTTTACATTCTTTCTTCCCTCTCATGCATACAATCACACCCATGTAATTAAACATGTCATATCCCTTTAATGGAGAAGGAATGTGTTGTCCTAAGTCTGTAGCTTTTTTCCACCATTCACAGGTTTCGTTAGATAATTTCATGACTTCTTCAAACCTTTTATAATCGAATTTTTTATCAGTAATTATCTCCAGCTTTTCTATAGCGTCTTCTATTTGAGCTCTCATATAAGTAATACTATGATCGGGAACACTAAAAACATGATTGAATGGCATATCAAACATTATTAAAGGAATATTTAGAGTTCTTGCTAAATTCTCATACCATTTAATTACTGTATTACATATATTGCTACAACAGAAAAGTAAATCTGGCATGGGTATATTCTCAGCTTCTGAATATTTTATGTCTGTATAACCTATATTAACTCTTGCATAAGAACATATGTCTGATGAATATCCTTTGCCTTCAGCTTTCTCAATAAATTCAGAAGCGCCTTTTCTCGCACCAATTGCAGCAGCATGATTCTCGGGGTATACTACATCGATTTCCATTGTCTCAAGAAGCTCTTGAGGGCATATAGAGGTTGCCCATGCCACTAGTCTTCCATCCAATTTAGCTTTCATTGCAGATTTATAATGGTTTTCTAATGCTTTATTTAATAGTTCTCGCGAAGTAAGCTTTTTTTTCACATTTTACCGCCTTTCCTGAAATTAGTTTTTAGTTATTGCAAGTTCAATTAATTATCAGCATTATCCCATTCTTCAATCAATTGAGGAATTACTCTATACAAATCTCCAACTATTCCATAATCAGCAACATCAAATATGGGTGCTTCAGAATCTTTGTTAATTGCAATGATAATGTCTGATGACTGCATTCCAGCAAGATGCTGGATTGCTCCTGATATTCCGCATGCAAAGTATATCTTAGGCTTTACTGTTGTTCCTGTTTGACCTACCTGATGTCTGTGGTCTATCCATCCGATATCGACTGCTGCTCTTGATGCGCCTATACTTCCTCCAACTTTTTCCGCAAGCTTTTTTATCATCTCAAATCCTGTTGAATCTCCCAATCCTCTCCCACCTGCACATATTATGTCTGCATCTGTCAATGATACTACTTCTTTTGCTGTTTTTACTATTTCTAATACCTGTGTTCTAATATCTTTAGCTTCTATTTCTGCCTTAACTCTGATTAATTCTCCTACCTTAACCACTTCTTTTTTTTGCATTACTCCTGCTCTAACCGTTGCCATCTGCGGTCTTGTGTTTGTACAGATTATTGTTGCCATCAGATTTCCACCAAAAGCAGGTCTTGTCTGCAGGAACTTCATCTCTTCCTCTTCTGTTTCCAATGTCATTGTATCAAGAGTTGTATTCTTCTCTGCATATTCTTTGTATGTCGATACTTTTACGTCTAATCTCGTACAATCTGCTGTTAGTCCTGTGTCCAGCCTTGCCGCTATTCTTGGGGCTAAATCTCTTCCTATGTGTGTTGCTCCATATAATACTATTTCCGGCTTGTGCTTTTTCATCGCGTCTATAGCAACTTTTGTATAAGCATCTGTTGTATAATTCTCCAATAATGAATCTTCTATTAAATACACTCCATCTGCTCCGTATTTGTAGCATTCATTAACCAACACTTCTATTTGATTTCCTATCAGCAAGGCATATACTTTTGTTCCTTCTTTCATTTCTTGTGCCAATCGACTTCCTTCACTGATTAGCTCCTTAGATACATTCATTAGCTTTCCTTTTCTTTGTTCTGCATATATCCATATGTTTTTGCTTTCTGTCAACTCCTGTTCTTTTATTACCAATCCTGTTTTTTCTATTGCTCCAAAGGGACAGTTATCTAGGCACTGATTGCACGTTGTGCATTTATCGTTTATCTCTGCTATTGTTCCCATCATGTTTATAGCATCGAAGGGACATGCTATTATACATAACCCACAGCCATTGCATTTTTCTTGTTTGATTATTACTGCCATTACTCTCCTCCTTTTATACTATATGTTTGTTCTTTAGTTCTTTTATTAGTCTTTGGACTTTTTCTTTTTCTGATTCGCCTTCTATCATCTTTCCTTTTCCCTTGTTTAGTGGAGTAAAGGAGCGAAATACATTTGTCGGTGATGCATCTAGTCCTACATCAGTTTTTGTTACTCCAAGATCCTGGGCTGTCCACACTTTTATTTCTTTATTAACTGCATCAAATATTCCTCTTATTGACATGTATCTTGGTTCGTTCAGTTCTTTTATTGTTGTTAGTAAACATGGCGTCTTTATTTTTATGATTTCGTATCCGTCTTCTAGTGCTCTTTTTACCGTAATGCTGTTTTCAGTCCTGTCTATTTTAAATTCTTTTACGTAGGTTACCTGAGGTATGTCTAGCTTTTCAGCGAGCTGAGGTCCCACTTGGGCTGTGTCTCCATCTATCGCTTGTCTTCCTGCAAAAATTATGTCAAATTCTCCTATCTTTTTCACTCCTGCAGATAATGCGTTTGATGTTGCCCAGGTATCTGAACCCCCCAGCATCTTATCTGATAGAAGTATTCCTTCGTCCGCTCCCATTGCTATACATTCTGTCAGCATTTCTTTTGCTTGTGGTGGTCCCATTGACAACACTGTTATGTGTACATCATCATATCTATCCTTTATTTTTAATGCTTCTTCTAGTGCGTTTGCATCATCGTGGTTCAGTATGCTTGGCACTCCTTCTCTTATAAGTGTGTTTTTTACCGGATCTATTTTAATTTCATTTGTGTCGGGTACTTGCTTTACGCATACTATGATTTTTAGTGACATGTTGTTTCGCCTCCTTTTTACTACAGAAAGACACTTCCAGAAATTACCATCTTCATAACTTCTGATGTCCCTTCGTATATTTCTGTTATTTTTGCGTCTCTCATCATTCTTTCTACAGGATAGTCTTTTATGAATCCATATCCTCCATGAAACTGCACTGCTTTTGTTGTTACATACATTGCTACCTCTGAGCAGTATAGCTTTGCTTGAGCTGCTTCTACTGTACTTGGTAATCCTTTTTGTCTTCTGTCTGTTGCGTTGTATAGCAATAATCTCGCTGCATCTATTCTAGTTTTCATGTCTGCCATTTCAAATGACAGCGCTTGAAATTTATCTAATGATCTGCCAAATTGTTTTCTTGATTTCATATATTTTACTGTCTGATCAAATGCTCCCTGGGCTATACCTAATGCCTGCGCTGCTATTCCCAATCTTCCTACATCTAGTGAAGTCATTGCGACTTTGAATCCTTGTCCGGTTTTTCCCAAAATATTTACTTTTGGTATTTTCACATCTTCGAATAACAGCTCACAAGTTACTGAGCCTCTTATTCCCATCTTGTTCTCTTTTTTAGGTATGGTGAATCCTTCCATTCCTTTTTCAACTATGAATGCGCTAATTCCTTTTGTACCTTTTGCTTTGTCGGTCATTGCCATTATTATGTATGTATCTGCGAATCCGCCATTACTTATAAATATTTTGCTTCCGTTTAGTAACCAATGATCACCTTTGTCTACAGCTTTTGTCTGTATTCCTGCGGCATCTGTCCCTGCGTTTGGCTCTGTCAGTCCGAAAGCTCCTATTTTTTCTCCTGCCAATAGTTCGGGGAGATATCGTTGCTTTTGCTCTTTTGTTCCATATGTGTATATCGGCCATGCACTTAGTGCACAGTGGGTCTGAATTATAACTCCTGTTGATCCACATGCTTTTGATATTTCTTCTATTGCCATTATATATGATATGTAGTCTGCTCCTGCCCCTCCGTATTCTCTCGGAAATGGCATGCCCATAAGGCCTAATTTTCCTGCTTTCTTTATGGTCTCTTGCGGAAATCTTGCCTCTTCGTCTATTTCAGCTGCTATTGGCTCTACTTCTTTAGCAGTGAACTCTCTTACCATTTTTCGAACCATTCTTTGTTCTTTCGTTAAATCAAAATTCATTTTTTCCTCCAATTTTGTCTTGTTCTCTTTATTATCCTATATTCCATCAGAAACTATACCACTTTTATTTTCTTCTTCACGTGTTTTTTACCCTTTTTTTATGCTCTGCATGACCTCTATTGGATAGGTTTTAGATCTATCTTTTTACAATATATTTGGTCATAATATGCT
>JAHRFV010000041.1 GCA_019084435.1 Dethiosulfatibacter sp. | reverse complement strand
GCCGTCGGTATTTTTTACCAGCATTGCTAGGGTTTGCTGTCAAGGGCGACGTCAGCTGCTTGAATTTTCAGGATTTGTCTAGTCACTTCCCTTGACCTTTTTTTTCATACGTTACTTTACACTACCTAGAAAACCATTTTTTATTAGTTTCGCGGATAGAATCGAGAACTTCAATGAAGACATGTCAATTTCTCTGGCATAAGCATAAATAGATTCTTTACCTTTGGAAACAGCCCATAATAATTGAAGCTCTTCATTCGTCAGACCTTTTTCTAAAAGCTTGGCCTCTGCATCGTTAAGGACATTCAGTTTCTTTTTACCTTGTTCCGTGATTTCAAATTTAAAGAAACCAGACCCTATTTTAGAATCTCTTGTGATAAATCTTTTTTGATCTAGAGATTCTATGGCTTTATTGCTGACGCTTGAGTCAACACCGAGATAATCAGTAATTTCGCCCATGGTATCAAAGCCTTTTCTAATCAAGTCCAATACTTTTTGCTCGAAATCTGATATTGGCGCATCTTTAACCTCGCCTACAGGTTTCAGTGTCCAATTACTTACACCATAATAGTTTGGTTTGGTCAGCATACTAATGCCTACAGTCAGAACCAGCGTTATGATGACTCCAAACACTCCCTGATGCATATAGACTGAGATAGACCAGATTTTTGTCAAATCAAGAATTGCAATCACCATCATTGAACCTATACTGATAATTGCTCCCCAGAAAGCACCATCTTTTGTGATTCGTGGCCAGAAAGCACCAAAGAATACTAAAACAGCAGGAGGTCCAAGCCAGGCATTGGCAAATGCGAATAAGTAAGTTGGGCCACCGGGATAGAAAGAAAGAAACCATACTAAAACACCTAGGATCAACATAATGACCTTTGAAGGTTTAATAAGGTCTTTAGGGCCTGCATTAGGTTTAAAGAGTTTCCCATAGATATCTCTTACTGTTGTGGAAGTAGCACCCATATGAGCAGTTGTGGCGGTAGATATCGAAGCAGCTAAAGCAGCCAATAGAGCAAAGCTGGCAACTACCGGAGCCACACCTCTAAGGGCGACACCAAAGGCGGCCATAGGAGTTACACCTCCTGCAAAAACATCTGTCATATGTGTTCCTGCATATATTCCAACAATGTAAAGTATCGAGTAGTTGACAAACAGCAAAAGCAAAGCAGCGTATACATATGATCTTCTTGCAACTCGTTCACTTCTACAGGATGCTACTCTAAGCCAGTAGTAATTGTTTCCCCAGACAAGGAACATGGCAAACAGTAGAAAAAGAGTAAAATAACTGGGATATTTTAAAGACCAGACAGGCATAGACGCCCCGGTTATTCCAGCCTGGTATGCCCCTAGAGGTCCAGGCCAGTTTGCAATTGTCGCACCTATTCCACCGAATTTCATCATTAAAGAAATCAGTAGAATTGGAAGTGCGACTAGGCCGATGATCATTTGCATGAAGTCGGTTAGTGTAACAGCCCAGAATCCCCCCGCATATGTAAAAATTAGAAACATTGCGTAGACTATAGAAGTCGTGATGAGATAATTCCAACCAGTAAAACCAGAAACAGTTATAGCCATTGAAACAACGTTATTTGCTAGAATACCAAGTAAACCCAGTACAGTGGTAACTGTGACTATTGTTCTTGTTCGCGAGTCAAATCTCATTTCTAACCATTCTGGCAGAGTTTGTGCACCACATCTCCTGATGAATTTTGCAAAAACAATTCCATATAGCATAAGCCCTGCAAGTAAGTAAGCGATCCCAAACATGAGTCCGCCTTCAATTCCATACAACACAGTGAACCCAGGACAGAGAGTTATGGAAGTACCGGCAAAACCGATAGCAGCCACACCGAAAACGTTAATCAGCATACTGACTTCTCTTCCTGCCAGAAGATAGTCAGATGAATCATTGATCCATTTTCTGGACACATAGCCACCGTATAGTAGCATAGCCGCAAATAAGGCGAACATAACCATTAAAGAAATATTAATTGTCAAAAAAATCACTCCTTTTAAATTTTTTTAAAACCGAGCAAAACTTTTGCGCTTCAAGTTGGTGTGAGTATCTGTTTTAAATTCACCTCCATAGTTTTAGTCATTTGAATTGATAGCAAAAACTATGCCAATAAAAAAACAGATAGAAAGCCCTGAAAATAAACGTTTTCAGGGCTTTAATCATATAAAGCACTTTATTAGTGTAAATAAAAGTTTACAAGAAGTATTATAATATTTCTAATAGTCTAGATACAGCTATGTTATAGGTATGTGTAAACAAAAGTTGTCGTAAACAAATATTTACACTCATTATATTTGATAGCTTTTGATTTTTTTATAAAGCATGGTACGAGATATTCCTAGCATTCTAGCTGCTTCTGTTTTATTTCCATCACATTTCTCTATAGCAGAGGTCACTACACTCTTCTCCAAATTCCTTTTTATGGTTTTAATCTCATAATCGTGGCCACTATTATGTGGATTCTGTTTAAACATTTGTCGGTTCTCAAAATAATCAGAAATGTGAGACCATTCGATAGTATCACACCATACGGTATTCATAGCTCTTTCAATAACATTTTGAAGCTCCCTGATATTACCAGGCCAGTCGTATTCTTTTAGCTTTTGCTTGGCATGATCAGATATACCAGGAACACTCATCCCCATTTGGAAATTTAGTCGATCAAGCAAGCTGTCTGCTATTAAAGGTATGTCTTCTTTTCGTTCTCTTAATGGCGGTATTCTGATAACTAAAACATTCAATCTGTAAAACAGGTCACTTCTGAATCTGTTTTCTTTAACTAATTTTTCCAAAGGAATATTTGTTGCTGCAATCACTCTCGCATCTAGTAGAACTGTTGTTTTACCGCCCAAAGGTTCAACTTCTTTCTCTTGCAAGACCCTTAGTATTTTTGGTTGTAATACCAGTGGCATCTGATTTATTTCATCAAGGAAAATACTGCCTGTATTTGCCATTTGGAACTTTCCTTCTTTCCCGCCTTTTTTTGCGCCTGTAAACGCACCATACTCATATCCAAAAAACTCTGATTCAAGCAATTCGCTGGGAATTGCTGCACAGTTGACTTTGATGAATGGTGCATCCATTCTGTTGCTTAAATCATGGATGGCATGTGCAACCAGTTCTTTTCCACTACCAGTCTCGCCTTCTATGAGAACATTTGATAGAGATCTGGAAGCTTTGAAGATATCACTTTTTACTCTCTTAATGGCGTTGCTGTTTCCGACAATATTGTTGATGCTATATTTGGCGCCTCGTATTTCTTTTAATTCTTTCTTGTAATATTCTACCTTATTCATGAGGCCATTGACTTGAGCAACAAAATTCATTGCTTCATCCATACCTCTAAAAACAGTATAGGTAAAACATCCTACAACAGCACCAAAGCTGAATATAGGAATGTATGTGCAAAACATTTTGACATCCCCATTTTTTGTTCTAATGGTTAAATCATTTGCAGTGAGTATTTTACCGGTTTGTATCGCTTCATCTACTTTGGTTTCAGGCACCAGATCATGAACATATAGACCTTTAACCTCTTCTAATGTTATGCCTCCCATTAGTTCAGTCCAATTGTTGTTGACATAGACATAACGGCCCTCGCTATCGCTTATGACTACCGCGTCTAAGCGTTCAATGATGGCTTTTAATAATTCATTGTTGGAAACATCATTCAAAGAGTCAATCATTGCCAATCCCCCATTAAAAAATATATATACATTATAGTATAATGTAATTGTATCTTCAACAGATTGAATATAAATGTCGTAATATATAATAAACAATTAAAATCAATTAGTTTAGCACTAATCGACCATATCACTTGAAAGTGATTGCATAAATAGTTATAATAAAAGTAAGTATTTCTTAGAAAAAATGCTAAATATATAAAGGAGGTTTTGACATGGGAAAAAAAGCAGTTGATATTGCAAATTTAGATGTAGAACAGCTGATTCAAATGTTGAATGAGGCATTAGCCGAAGAATGGTTGGCCTATTATCAGTACTGGATTGGAGCCAGACTGTTGGAAGGTCCAATGAGAAGTGAGATAGAGCCTGAACTGTTGTTGCATGCGACCGAAGAATTGGGTCATGCGGTACTCGTGGTGGATAGAATCATTCAATTGGGCGGGACACCAATCCTAAACCCAAACAAATGGACAGAGTATGCGAAATGTGCATACGAAGAGCCCACAGACCCATATGTGGAAGAAATATTGAAACAGAATCTTGAAGGCGAAAGATGTGCAATTCAGAGATATCAGGATATCACAGCTTTTACCGAAGGCAAGGATTATGCCACCAATCAGATGGCCAAGACTATTCTGAACGACGAGCTTGAGCATGAACATGATATAGAAGATTTTCTGGCTGATCTTAATCGATTGCGAGAAGACATAAAAAAAATCAGATTATAATTAAATATATAAATAGAGTTAAAGTCATTAAAGGGTTTGCAAAAATACTTTAGTGACTTTAATTTTTAGTAACAAATGTTACGAATAAACACAACTAGTTGCATTATAATGATATAGAAATATAAAAACAGGAGGTTAATTATGAGTATGTTTTGTTATCAATGTCAAGAAAGTTCAAAAGGAGTTGGGTGCACAGTCAGGGGTGTATGTGGGAAAACTGATCAAGTCGCTAATTTGCAGGATTTGTTGATGTATACTGTTAAAGGCACAGCTGTATTGGCTGAAAAAGGAAAGACGGTGGGATTAGAGTTTCCTGAATACAATCACTACATAATGACGTCTTTGTTTATGACTATTACAAATGCTAACTTTGATGATGAAATCATTATTGAACAGATAAAAAAAGGATTAGCTCTAAGAGAGAAGATGAAGAAGGATGTTTTAAACAAAAATGCCGACCTTTCAGGCTTGCATGATTGTGTTGAATGGACTGCAGCAAGCGATGAGGATATAAAAACCAAGTCGGTTTCGCCAGAGGTAGGCGTTCTTGCAACAGAAAATGAAGACATCAGATCTTTGAGAGAACTGGTTATTTATGGTCTTAAGGGCATGGCAGCCTATGCGGAGCATGCATACAATCTTAAGCAAGAGAATAAAGAAATCTATGATTTTATAACAAAAGCCTTAGTTTCAACTCTGGACAATACATTAAGAGCTGAAGAACTTGTAGCACTCACATTGGAAACAGGAAAATACGGCGTGGAAGCCATGGCTCTGCTAGATAAGGCAAATACCGAGACATATGGAAATCCGGAAATAACATCAGTTAACATTGGCGTCAGAGAAAATCCTGCAATATTGATTTCTGGACACGATTTGAGAGATATGGAGCAATTGCTAGAACAGACGAAAGGCACTGGTGTTGATGTCTATACACATGGTGAAATGCTGCCTGCCAATTACTATCCGGCTTTTAAAAAGTATGATCATTTTGTTGGAAACTATGGAAATTCATGGTGGTTGCAGAAAGAGGAATTTGAGACATTCAATGGACCAATTCTGTTTACTACAAATTGCATAGTGCCTCCAAAAGCAGATCACATTGACAGGATATATACTACAGGCGCATCAGGTTATCCAGGATGTAAACACATTAATCCTGATTCTGAAGGAAACAAGGACTTCTCACAAATTGTCGAGCATGCTAAAAGACTATCTTCACCAACAGAAATCGAAACAGGGTCAATTGTTGGCGGGTTTGCTCATTCTCAAGTATTTGCACTTGCAGACAAGGTTGTTGATGCCGTCAAGTCGGGTGCCATCAAGAAATTCTTCGTCATGGCTGGCTGTGATGGTAGAATGAAATCGAGGGAGTATTACACTGATTTTGCAGAAAAGCTTCCAAAAGATACAGTTATACTCACAGCAGGATGCGCAAAATACAGATACAATAAACTAGATTTAGGCGATATAGGTGGGATACCTAGAGTATTGGACGCTGGTCAATGCAACGACTCTTATTCATTAGCTGTTATTGCTTTGAAACTGAAAGAAGTATTTGAATTAAATGATATCAATGATCTTCCGATTGCTTACAATATAGCGTGGTACGAGCAAAAGGCTGTAATAGTGCTACTTGCTTTGCTGTACTTGGGTGTCAAAAATATTAAACTGGGACCAACTCTTCCTGCATTTCTATCGCCGAACGTTGCTAAAGTGTTGGTTGAGACCTTTGGAATCAATGGAGTTACAAATGTTGAGGATGATTTAGCTCAATTGTTGGCATAAATCTAGCTCAAAAGGTAATTCATAAAATAAGGATCGAGAAATCGGTCCTTTATTTGTTATAATTTTGTTATTATTTGCTCCTGTTTTATAGAAAATTAAATAAATATGATATATAATGATACTAATTCTCGACTAAGTGAGGAATATAAATGGAAAATTTGAATTGGAAGCATAAAAAGAATTTAAGTATGTTGGTTGATTTGTATGAGTTAACGATGACTAATGGCTATTTGGTTAATGGTGTCAAAGACCATATTGTATATTTTGACTATTATTTCAGGAAAGTCCCAGATAATGGCGGATTTGCTATAACTGCGGGACTTGAACAGTTTTTAGATTATTTGTTGAATATAAAATTTACCGAAGAAGACCTGGACCATATCAGAAGCATGAAGATATTTTCTGATGAATTTGTTGCCTACCTAAAGGATTTTAAGTTTACTGGAGATATATGGGCAATACCGGAGGGAACCCCTGTCTTTCCAAACACTCCGATAATTACCGTCAAAGCCCCTGTGATGGAGGCTCAAATAATCGAAACCATGCTGTTGTTGACTATGAACCATCAAAGTCTTATAGCTACTAAAGCTAATAGAATCGTGAGAGCAGCCAATGGTAAACCGGTGGTGGATTTTGGAGCAAGAAGAGCACATGGAGCAGATGCCACAAATTTCGGAGCAAGAGCATGCTATATAGCAGGCTGTTTCGGGACTTCCAACCTGCTTGCATCCAAGATGTTTGCCATCCCGGCAATTGGAACGATGGCACATAGTTGGATTCAGTTTTTTGATGATGATCAAACAGCCTTCAAGGCTTATGCAAAGGCTTTTCCCAATAGCGTTGTATTGCTGGTTGACACATATAATGTCCTCAAATCAGGAGTTCCAGAAGCAATTGAGGTATTTAAAACCATGGATAAAAACAGCAAAAAAGGTATCAGATTAGATAGTGGTGAATTGGGTTATTTGTCGAGACAAGCCAGAAAAATGATGGACCACGAGGGTTTTAACGAATCAACAATAACGGCATCAAACTCTTTGGATGAGTATACTATCAGAGAGTTGGAGATACAGAATGCGCCTATCGATTACTACGGTGTTGGAGAACGAATGATCACAGCCAAATCGGATTCTGTTTTTGGTGGTGTTTACAAGCTGGTGGCTGTTGAAAAAGACGGGAAGATAAGTCCGAGAATAAAACTGAGCGAAGAAGTCGTAAAAGTGACCAACCCAGGTTTTAAAGAAGTTTGGCGACTCTATGACAATAAAAATGGCAATGCTTTCGCTGATTTGATAACCTTTAAGGATGAAGAAGTTACAGAACCATACAAGTTGTTCGACCCTATCTCTCCATGGATCAGTAAAACTGCTAGAAATTTTACAGCAAAAAGACTTCAGGTTAAGGTCATAGAGAAGGGACAACTGATTTATGACTTACCGGATTTAGAAGCGATAAGGGAACACCTCAAATTGGAAATGTCTAAATTATGGGATGATTTGTTTCGTTTTGAAAGCCCAGATAGATATTTTGTCAATCTATCGTATGAATTGTGGTCTGAAAAACAAAAATTAATGGAAAAACATAGAATTAACTAATCATATTACTTACAGAGGAGAAAACAATGCAAACAAGATTAACTAAATTACTAAAGATAAAGTATCCCATCATCCAAGGAGGTATGGCTGCTATAACTGATGCCGTAATTGCATCTGCAGTTTCAAATGCCGGAGGTGCAGGTATAATAGGTTCCGGGGGACATGATGCCAAATGGGTCAAAGAACAGATAGCTTTAGCTAGGCAAATGACTGACAAATCATTTGGCGTCAATATCGTTTTGGCAGCTGAAGATAAAGATGAAATTATTGAAGTGGTCTGTCAAGAAAAACCAACATTTGTCACATTTGGTGCGGGGAATCCAATCCCATATATTGAAAGATTCAAGAAACTCGGGATTATTACAATTCCGGTGGTAGCGAATCTTAAGCAGGCAAAAAAAGTAGAAGCCGCAGGAGCAGACGCCTTAGTTGCTGAAGGTATGGAAGCCGGTGGTCACATAGGTAGACAAACAACAATGTCATTATTGACTAATGTTATACCTGATATTCGGATACCAGTAATCGCCGCGGGTGGCATAGCAGACCAAAGGGGTTTAAAAGCAGCCTTAGCTATGGGTGCTGAGGGCGTACAGATTGGATCTGCGTTTCTAATTTCCAAAGAATGCCCTGCACACATAAACGTCAAACGAAAAATTATTGACTCGACAGATATGGACTCAGTAGTTTTGGGATACACTATCAGACATGATGCAAGAGGTATAAGAAATAAATTCACAGATGATTATTTGGCTTTGGAGTACAGTGATGCTCCTAGAGAAGTACTCAATGGAAAGATGAAGGGTGTATACAACAAGGCGTTTGTTGAGGGAGATGTTGATAATGGCTACATAGAGGTCACCCAAAGTCTAAATGCGTTAACCGAAATACTAACCTGTGAACAAATTATTCAAAAGTTGATAAAGGGAATGGAATCCTAATTAGGCTTTGCAAGGAGGTTATTTATGGTTCAATTTGGAAGAATATATCTCATAACACTTGTAGTTTTTTTTGTAGTGGATTTGATATGGCTTGGGTTGATAGCTAAAAACATATACAATGAAAATATAGGGCATCTTATGAGTGAGAAGGTCAATTGGTTAGCTGCAGGTTTGTTCTATCTGCTATATATTCTCGGATTGGTTTACTTTGCAGTAAATCCTGCATTGATGGGCGAGGGACTGTCATATGCACTTAGATTAGGCATGTTATTTGGCTTTTTCACGTACATGACTTATGATCTGACTAATCTTGCAACGTTGAAGGATTGGCCATTGAAAGTTACAATCATAGATATAGCATGGGGAACATTTTTGGGGGGCTCGGTTTCAACAGTAAGCTACTTGTTGAACAAACTAATCAAATAATATTGGAGACGCACTTTAGATGGATAAAGATTTTATTAAAGAAACCATAACCAAGAATGGGAAAATAGATATAGGCAAAGCGGCTGTTTTTATTTCCATGCTTGAAAACAAGAACAGAGAATTGTTTGTAAAAGAATATATTGAAGAATTGGGTCTTAGGGTTGTTGTAACGGAAGTTGCTGGTTCAGGAGGAGACCTAAAAAAGAAAATAATCAATTCATGTGTTGGTGCGGCTCTGAATATTGATGTGATTGGCAAAGAGGCACATCATGTTCATGGTTTGATTCATGCTGCCCAGGAGGCAGGGAGAGGAATGATGTTGGATATGCCACTGGACGCCAACCTGCATATAAGAATTGCAATTGTTCGTAGTGAACACTGGATAGCTGTATCGATGTATGGGAATTCAGCATATCATGTATTGTCAAATCATAGCCGTTTAGGTCTTGGGTATGTCAATATCTAGCAGATCACACATATCTGAGTTAAGAATAGGAAAACATTGTCATAAAATGATGATATTACACATAAATTATCTTGACATCTATTTAACGATATGATAACTTATTTAAAGCAAGTATACAGAACTACAACAAAAAGACAACGAATATATAATATAGAGTAAATAGACCGTCTTTTTGGATTTAATTAAAGTTGAATAAAGCTTGAAATAGAGTAAATAGTAAATAGAACAAGCGAATGGTTTGCCATTTTCTTGTTTTTGTTTTTTGTAAAGGAGGTGATTTAATGGGAGTATTAGATGGGATTAAGGTTTTAGAACTGACACAAGGATTATCAGGTCCATTCTGTACAATGATACTAGGAGATATTGGTGCAGAAGTCATAAAGATAGAAAAGCCTGGGAAAGGAGATGATTCTAGAGCATTTGGACCCTTCATCAATGGTGAAAGCGCATATTTCATGAACGTTAATAGGAACAAGAAAAGCATGGCGATAGATTTGAGAACACTCGAAGGTCTTAGAATTTTCGAAGCATTAGCAAAAGAAGCAGATGTGATGATAGAAAACTATAAGCCTGGAACCATGGATAAACTGGGGATCAATTATGAAAGGATAAATGAAATAAACAATTCAATCATTTATTGCTCCATATCCGGATATGGACAGGATGGCCCTTATAGAGAAAGACCTGCATACGATGCGGTCATACAGGCAATGAGTGGCATGATGAGCATCACCGGACAGGAGAATGGAAGTCCAACTAGAGTTGGGGCACCTGTAGGAGATATGACAGCAGCCTTGTACGGGGTCATCGGCATCATGGGAGCATTATACAGACGCAAAGAAAGAGGCATTGGAGAAAGAATTGACATATCCATATTAGATTGCCAGATATCAATACTCGAGAATGCCATAATGAGGTACAGTTTAACAGGTGAGATTCCAGAACCAATCGGCAATAGACATTCTTCAATTGCACCCTTTGAAACATACATGACAAGATCAAGTGAAATAATGGTAGCGATAGGCAACGATAGCATATGGGCGGATTTTTGCAGATTGGTCAAAAGGGATGATCTAATAAATGATTACAGGTTTTACAGCAATGAAAAGAGGATTGACAATTACCATGAGTTAAAACCGATACTCAACAAAATCTTCATAGAGTACACAACAGAAGAATGGCAGAAAAGTCTTGATAAGGCAGGTGTTCCAAACAGTCCTATTAATACAATAGATAAATTATTTGACAACGAACAGGTCAAAGCAAGGAACATGCTGATAAAGATAAATCATCCAAAAGCTGGAGATATGATTATACCGAACTCCCCAATAAAATTTATGGAAGAGCCTTATTCAGAAAAGCAACCATCTCCATTGCTGGGAGAACATACTGTAGAGTTGCTGAGAAGTAGATTGCATATGAGCTCAGAAGAAATTGATCAATTAATAAAAGAAAGCATTATACAATAATGTATTAATTAAATACATATGATTTCGAAAATATCTTTAAATAAATAGAAATTATTGACTTTTTCTGAAATTATTAGTATTTTTAATAAGTGATATCTACAAAAGAAAAGGAGGTAACGAAATTGCCAAATGAAAAAATTACTCAGCTAATAGAAAAGAAAGCAGCATTAGAAAAAGGCGGAGGCGAGAAAGCGATTCAGAAGCAGCATGACAACGGGAAATACACAGCCAGAGAAAGGATCGAGAAGTTATTGGACGAGGGAAGCTTTGTGGAAATCGATTCCTTT
>JAHRFV010000250.1 GCA_019084435.1 Dethiosulfatibacter sp. | reverse complement strand
TGCGTCATAACCCTTTGATAGTATGACTGGTAGATCCCGCCTGCTGGCTTTCAGAACATTTTTGCTCTTTCCCAGGTATTCGATTTCTTCTCTGTCTAGCCCAACAACTATCGTTGCCCTCGAGTCAACCATCATAGCCCATGGTATGCCTTATCCGCATAATATTGAGACGCCCTTGGAGGTTGAAAGAATCATAGAATCCTATGACGTCGTGCCGGCAACTATTGGAATCATAGACGGCAAGATAGTTGTTGGGCTAGACAGAGAAGAAATCGAATACCTGGGAAAGAGCAAAAATGTTCTGAAAGCCAGCAGGCGGGATCTACCAGTCATACTATCAAAGGGTTATGACGCAGCTACTACAGTATCAGCAACTATGATCTGCGCCAACCTAGTTGGTATAAAGGTATTTGTTACCGGAGGAATTGGTGGTGTTCACAGGGGTGGCGCTGACACATTGGATGTATCAGCCGATCTGACAGAGCTTGCACAAACCAATGTCGCTGTGGTATGCGCAGGAGCCAAATCAATACTGGATATCGGTCTGACGCTGGAAAAGCTTGAAACGTTGGGGGTACCGGTGCTAGGTTACAAGACAATCAGCTTTCCTGCATTCTATAATATTGATAGCGGTTTTAGATGCGATTATGAGATGGATTCCACAGAAGAGATTGCAAAGGCAATGATTGCCAAATGGAATCTAGGGCTCGATGGAGGCATAGTGATTGCAAATCCGATTCCAAAGGATCATGAAATCGATTCGGATTATATCAATGAAGCCATAAAATCCGCTCTCATGGAGGCTGACAAATTGAACATAAAAGGAAAAGAAACAACACCTTATCTGCTTGGTAAAATCAAATCAATCACCGGCAACAGAAGCCTCTTGGCGAATATAGAACTGGTTTACAACAATGCAAGGATAGGTGCTCAGATTGCACGAGATTATAGCAGACTCCGTTGATCCTGACGGAATCTGTTTCTTTTATTGATTAAAGGCTCGATTTAGAATATACTAAACCTAAAGTGTCTATCAACAGGTTCTTGGGTTCAGGTGGTGTTAATAGAAGTCTTAGCACTGTTAGTCATCGGAGGATTACAAGGGGTAATTATGAGAATAATCGGAATAGATCCGGGCTATGCTATATCGGGATTTGGCGTTATAGACTATGTTGGAAACAGCTTCAAGAGATTCGATTACGGTGTTGTGAGAACGCCTAGTCAGATGCACATGCCAAAAAGACTGAAGATTTTATATGATTCCTATATGGAAATATTCGCAATGCACAAACCGGATGCAGTAGCCATCGAAGAGCTTTTCTTCAACACCAACAGCAAAACAATTATTACGGTAGGTCAGGCACGAGGGATCCACATCCTGGCAGCTGTCAATCAGCAATTGGAGATATTTGAGTATACACCGCTTCAGGTCAAACAGGGCATTGTCGGTTATGGAAGGGCAGATAAAAAGCAGATGCAGGAGATGGTTAAGGTAATCCTTAATCTTGAAAAGATTCCAAAACCGGATGATGCGGCTGATGCACTGGCTGTGGCGATATGCCATGCTCATTCTTCCAAATTCAAAGAATCATTTAGGCTTTAGGAGGCTACATGTATAGTTATATCAAAGGAATCGTCAAAGCCATCAGGGAAAACCACCTGATTGTGGACAATAACAACATCGGCTACAGCATCAACACTTCCGCCAACACACTTAAGGACTGCAGTATCAATGATGAGATAACAATCTATACTTTCCTTTATGTAAGAGAGGATATTCTGAGCCTGTATGGATTCGGCTCACCGGAAGAACTGGGGCTTTTCGAGATACTGATCCGGATAAGTGGTGTCGGACCCAAAGCCGCCTTGTCAATTCTCTCCCTGGCAGATGTAAGCACGCTTAAATATTCAATTTTCACTGGTGACCACAAATTTATATCCAAGGCATCAGGCATCGGGAAAAGAACAGCTGAGAAGATCATATTAGAGCTTAAGGATAAGATAAAAGACGAATTTGCCGGTATCACCATGGACAACGGTCTAACTGACGCTGTCACCAGCTATGATACTGTAACAGATGCTCTGGTATCACTTGGTTTTACACTGGGTGAGGCTAGGAACGTTTTGAAAAACATAGACAAGACCAACAAGACAGAGGATGAAATTATCAAGCTGGCTCTGAAAAAAATCGGGAACTAGGGTGAATTATGATAGATAGAGAAAACGAGATAATAAAATCCAGCATCCTGAAGGGTGAAGAGGAAGTCGAAAAAACACTAAGACCTGAAACACTAAGTCAATACATTGGACAGGAAAGGGTCAAAGAGCAACTGAACATCTTTATTCAGGCTGCCAAAATGAGAGATGAGCCTTTAGACCACGTTCTTTTGTATGGTCCTCCCGGTCTTGGCAAAACCACCTTATCTACAATCATTTCACATGAAATGAACGTCAATATTCGCATCACATCAGGCCCTGCCATTGAAAGGCCTGGAGATCTTGCTGCGATTCTGACCAATCTCAATCCCAATGACGTTCTGTTTATCGATGAGATCCATCGACTGAACAGGAGTGTGGAGGAGATACTATATCCCGCAATGGAAGACTATGCCCTCGATATTATAATAGGCAAGGGACCATCGGCCAGATCCATCAGGCTTGAGTTGTCAAAGTTCACACTAATCGGAGCCACTACAAGAGCAGGTTCTTTAACCTCTCCGCTAAGAGACCGATTTGGTGTTGTCTGCAAGCTCGATTATTATTCAGAAGATCAGCTGATTGATATCATCAAAAGATCAGCAGACATACTAAAAATAAAAATCAATCAAGAGGGAGCAGAAGAGATATCCAAGAGATCCAGGGGAACACCAAGGATAGCCAATAGGATACTGAAGAGAGTTCGAGATTACGCTCTGGTAAAAGCTGATGGCATAATAGATAGCGCTGTAGCCCATAACGCCCTCGAAATGCTTGAGATAGATCAAAACGGATTGGATCAGGTAGACAGAAAACTATTGAAAACTATCATCGACTTTTACAACGGTGGTCCTGTAGGAGTAGACACATTGGCTGCATCCATTGGGGAAGAAAGCATCACTATAGAGGATGTGTGCGAGCCATATCTAATGCAAAAAGGATTTCTTAGCAGAACACCAAGGGGAAGAGTGGCAACCGAAAAGGCGTATCGCTATTTCAACTTGGCTTATAACAATAGCAAACAAATATCATTCAATGGTGAGGAATAATGCTATGAAAAAAACTATAAAAACTATCCTAATGACATTAACCATATTGATTCTGTTTACCATTACAGCATCTGCTGACGAAATTCGAGTGCGTGTAAGATCTCCGAGACAGGAAAATGAGTATTTCACCATATCAACAGATGAAGAATTAGACATGTACTATTACAAACAAGGCGAGGATCAGAAGCTGTTTTCACTGGCATCCAGTTTTGCTTATGTCCGAATTAACGGGTTCTATAGTAGCTACGAGAATTATAGGTTTTACGACTCATCACAGCTTTCAACGGATGTTGGACCGTATTCGCTGAAATTGACAGATTACAGCGCTAGCCAACATGATGAGATTTTAAGAATAAGAAACGAGCTGAACAACCAATACAACATTAAAGCCTATATCTATACTGACGGAGCCAATTACCAACTATGGGCAGGGCAGTACCTGAGCCAGGCTGATGCACGCAATGCCCGTGACAGACTGAAGTCCGACCATAATATCAATTCCAGTATGAATGATTTAGACAACTACATCTACTTGTATGATAGAAACAATAATGTCATAGTCTGTCTTTCAAACGATTACCGATTTTTCACATACAATTCTGATTCGCAAAAAAATTATGTAAACATCGACGGAAAACCCTACAGAGGTTCTGTGGGATTTTATGTCATAGAAGGCAACAGATTATTATCAATAAACAAGGCAGATGTAGAGGATTATCTAAAGGGTGTTGTTCCTAGTGAAATGCCTGCATCATGGCATTTGGAGGCGCTAAAGGTACAAGCTATAGCCGCAAGATCCTACGCAATTTCCTATATAGACAGCAGTTACAGATCCCCATATGACGTGGTGGACAACCAAAACAGTCAAGTCCATAGCGGGATTTCAGGCGAAAGAGAGTCGACGAATAGGGCAGTGGAAGAAACCAGAGGTCAGCTGATCTATTACAATAACAGCGTCATTTCTGCGTTTTACCACTCCACATCAGGTGGTTCAACGGATAACTCAGAGAATGTCTGGCGATATGCTTTACCATACATAAGAGGCGTGGATGACCCCTACTCTAATATATCACCATACACGGACTGGAATATCACATTGACTGAACAGGAATTAATAGACTCGTTAAATGAAAGTGGCTATAATGTGCGCAATATTTATGATATTTACGTGAAGAGCATTTCAGAATTTAATAGGGTGCTTGAATTATCAATACTAACAGACGTTGGAGAAATCATTCTTGAAAAAGAAGAGACAAGGACTGTAATCGGATACAGTAAGCTGAGAAGCACATGGTATACCTTTGAAGGCAACAACCAGACTCAAGTCCTGACCGCTGATGGATTAAAAAGCTCTAGCCTTGGCGGAATGACAGTCATGCGCGCTAAACAGAGCAATACCATACTCTATAAATCAAGCAGCGAAATTCTCACCTCTACAGGAAGATACTCAATTCCAACATCTGCTGATGCTTATCTGGTAGTTGGAAAGGGATTTGGCCATAGTTTAGGAATGAGCCAGTATGGTGCAAGAGGCATGGCTGAGGCAGGATTTAGCTATATCGACATTATTAAACATTATTATACAGGAGTAGAAGTAAAGTGAATAAAAACCAACTGACAACTAAAGATTTCGATTTTTTTCTGCCGGAGGAACTGATAGCACAAAAGCCAATCAAGGACCGCGAAAAATCTCGACTAATGGTACTAAACAAAGAAAAAAGATCCATTACACATGAATATTTCTATAATATATTAAACCATATTGAAGCGGGAGATTGCCTGGTCCTGAACGATACCAGAGTCATACCTGCAAGACTGTTCGGTAAGAAAAAAACAGGTGCAGTCATAGAGCTGTTGCTATTGAAAAGAATTTCTATCAATAGATGGGAATGCTTGGTAAAACCAGGAAAAAGAGCTAAAATCGGTACAGTGATAGATTTTGGTGATATTCTTAAAGCAGTGGTGAGAGAAGACCTGGAAGATGGCTTGAAGGTTCTCGAGTTCACCTATGAAGGCTTATTTGAGACCATTCTAGATGAATTGGGCGAGATGCCTTTGCCACCATACATAAAGGAAAAGCTGCAGGAAAAAGAACGATATCAAACCGTCTATGCAAGGCAAAACGGATCAGCGGCAGCGCCAACAGCGGGACTACACTTCACGCCTGAGTTGCTCAAATCAATTAAGGATAAAGGTATAAACATCGCTTTTTTGACACTGCATGTCGGGTTAGGCACATTCCGTCCTGTAAAGGTTGACAAAATAGATGACCACATCATGCATTCAGAATACTATGAGCTAACTAAAGAAAATGCCGATCTCATCAACCATGTGCGACAGAATAATGGTAAGGTCATATCAGTCGGAACGACCTCTACCAGAACTCTGGAATCCATCTTCAAAAAGCACGGTCATGTTGTCGATGACAGCGGATGGACTGACATTTTCATTTACCCCGGTTATGAATTCCAAGTAATTGATGGACTGATCACAAATTTTCATTTACCTGAATCGACACTACTGATGCTGGTCAGCGCTTTTTCAGACAGAGAACTGATTTTGGATTCTTACAGGGAAGCGATAGAGAACAAATACCGCTTTTTCAGTTTTGGTGATGCGATGTTTATATACTAAGGAGAGCTTATGGCGATAGATTTTAAACTGTTATACGAGTCAAAAGAATGCAAAGCAAGATTGGGAGAGATTACAACACCCCATGGCGTTATAGAAACCCCGATTTTCATGCCTGTTGGCACTAAGGCCACAGTCAAGACCATGACACCTGAAGAGCTAAAGGACATCAATGCTCAGATAATACTCAGCAACACCTATCATTTGTATCTTAGACCGGGGCATGATATCATCAGAGAAGCTGGTGGACTGCACAAATTCATGAACTGGGACAGACCTATACTTACAGATAGCGGAGGCTTCCAGGTCTTCAGTCTTGGAAATTTGAGAAAAATAACCGAAGAAGGGGTCAAGTTCAAGTCCTACATAGATGGATCAGACCATTTCATATCGCCTGAAAAGGCAATTGAAATCCAAAATTATCTTGGCTCGGATATAATTATGGCATTTGATGAATGCACACCCTATCCCGCAACCTACGAATATGCCAAGAACTCAATGGAAAGAACAACCAGGTGGGCACAGAGATGCAAAGAAGCCCATAAAAACACAGAAAACCAGGCTCTTTTTGGGATTGTACAGGGCAGCATGTTCAAGGATCTGAGGATGGAAAGCCTGAAGCAATTGATAGAACTGGACTTTCCAGGGTATGCTATTGGTGGACTCAGTGTTGGGGAACCGGCAGAGATTATGAATGATGTGCTGGATTACATCGTGGAGGAAATGCCTAGAAACAAACCGAGATATCTGATGGGAGTTGGAAGCCCTGATTATATTTTTGAAGCTGTGACCAGAGGCATAGACATGGCGGATTGTGTCTTACCGACAAGAATGGCAAGAAATGGTGGGTTTCTAACTAGTCAGGGTAGATTGACAATCAAGAACGCAGTTCATCGCAATGATTTTTCACCAATTGATCCTGATTGTGAATGCTACACCTGTAAAAACTATTCTAGAGCCTACATCAGGCATCTTTTCAATGAAAACGAGATACTAGGCGGCAGGCTGGCAACTATCCATAATCTTTTTTTCTTGATAAATCTGATGAAAAATATTAGAATAGCTATTAAGGAAGAAAACTTTCTTGGGTTCAAGAGAGAGTTTTATAAAAAATACGGTTATCTTGCAGATAATCCAACGGAGGTATAAATGAGCACACTAGCAAGTATGAACATACTATTGGCAGGTGGACAAGGTAGTTCCAGTTTAATATTCATGGTAGCTATGTTTGCTATATTCTATTTTATGCTGATCAGACCACAGCGTAAAAAAGACAAGCAAGTCAGAGATATGAGAGCTTCTCTTAAGAGAGGAGATGAAATTATCACTATCGGCGGTCTTCATGGGAAAATTGTAAAAATTACAGATGATTTAATCGTAATTGAAATGGAGCACGCAAAGCAAAGAATAAAAATACAAAAATGGGCAGTTCACAGTGTGATTAATCCATCTGATTATGTCGAGGAAACAGTTCAGGAAACAAAAGAGATTCCTGTAGAACCTGAAATAGTTGATGTTACTGAAGATGATGAATTGAAATAAGAAAAGCCGAAAAGGCTTTTTTTATTGCAAAATATTCTTTGATTTTAATTAGTGTTATGCTATAATGTTTAAGCAATAATAAGACAGGAGGGTTCAATGAAACATATCAAAAGCATTAATAATAAAAATCTTTCAAGCAACCTAGCATCAAAGGGTTGTGGAGAATGTCAAACTTCATGTCAATCAGCATGCAAAACTTCATGTACTGTAGGAAATCAAAAATGCGAAAAATAAAACAGTAGTGGATAGCCACTGCTTTTTTATTGAAGGAGTACTAATGGTTCATTTATTTGAATTAGACAATAAGAAATTTGCCGTAGACGTCAATAGCGGCATCATCCATGAACTGGACGATGTGGCATATGATCTATTGAATACGGATTATTTCAAGGGAAAAGCCAATCTGGAGAATCTCTTGAAAAAATATCCCCAAAAAGATATTGATGAAGCAGAGGCTGAGCTCAAGGAACTTGAGGAGCAGGGTGTACTCTACTCAAAAGACAACAACATTGCACCCAAAATCAAGCCCACCCTCAAGGCAATGTGCCTCAATGTGGCCCATGATTGCAATCTGACATGCCAGTATTGCTTCGCTTCTCAGGGAGATTACAAGGCGAAAAGATCTCTGATGTCTGTGGAAACAGGCAAGAAAGCCTTGGATTTTGTACTGCAAAACTCAGGGGCTAGAAAGAATCTGGAAGTTGATTTCTTTGGAGGCGAGCCTCTGATGAATTTTGATGTGGTCAGAGAGCTTGTACAATATGGCAGAGAAGAAGAAATAAAGCACGGTAAAAATTTCAGATTTACTATCACGACTAATGCTGTTTTACTGGACGAAGAAAAGATGGCATTTATTAACCGTCATTTTGACAATATAGTTCTTAGCCTTGATGGCCGAAAAACTGTCAACGACAAGATTCGAAAGACTCTAAGCGGTAAAGGCAGCTATGATCTTATCATTCCAAAAATGAAGCAGGCTGTAGAAAGCAGAAAAGATAAATCATATTTTATCCGAGGCACATTCACCGGTGAAAATCTTGACTTTGCTAAAGATGTGGCACATATGAGAGATATTGGGTTTACAAAGCTATCTATGGAGCCTGTTGTCACTGATCCCGGTAATCCATTGGAGATTAGGGCTTCGGATTTGGAAACAGTCAAAAAAGAGTATGAAAACCTGTATTATCTATACAAAGAAAGCATGGGTACTGAAAAGGATTTTAACTTTTTCCATTTCGAGATGGACCTGGAAAATGGACCCTGCGTCTATAAAAGAATATCAGGGTGTGGCGCTGGAAATGAATATATTGCGATAACACCCGAGGGGCATATCTATCCATGTCATCAATTTGTTGGCGATACCGACTTTATATTGGGAGATTTGGAGACAGGCATCCTACGAAAGGATATTCAGGATGTGTTTTATAGCAGTAATGTCATGGAGAAAGAGGACTGCAAAGAATGCTGGGCAAAGTACTTCTGCTCTGGCGGATGTCATGCCAATGCCTATAATTTCAACAAGGATTTTCTGAAACCATATACAATTGGTTGTGAAATGGAAAAAAAGAGAATTGAATGCGCTATAAGATTAAAAAGTGAAAGGATTGATAGAAATGATTATCAAGATTGATGGATTTGAAACTAAGATTCACGAAGAGACAAAAATAATGGAAACCGCTGTTGTAACAGGCAGTGTTGAGATGAAAAGAAAATCCAGTGTCTGGTTCAGTGCTGTTGTCAGAGGAGACCGTGACAAAATAGTGATTGGTGAATACTCCAATATTCAGGATT
>JAHRFV010000135.1 GCA_019084435.1 Dethiosulfatibacter sp. | reverse complement strand
TACTTGAATAGAATTATAACCATTTAATAAAACGATGTCAATAGATTTTTGAAAATTAATCTTGACATTTCGTACACTTGCCCTTAAAATATGTACAATATCAACAAAATTCATTGACGGAGACAGTTGCTTTGATGACATTGCTCTCAGAGAGACGGCGTTTGGTGTAAGTCGTCAGCAAGATCATAGTACAAATCACTCCTGAGAAGTGCTTCTGAAAGCAGTAAGTGGCACCGGCTGATCTCGTTATTGATTCAGGTTTGTTTGAACCGACAGAGTGGCCTTTTATGGCAATTAGAGTGGTACCGCGGATTTTCCGTCTCTTTATTTATAGAGACGGTTTTTTATATTATAGGAGGAATACTATGAGCGTATTAGAAACAAAACCAGACACTTATAACCCGGAAATCATCATTGAAGACATCAAAAATGCATGCAAGAATCTTGAGGGAATCATCAAGAAAACTGATTTGATCTACAGTGATTTTTTTAGTGGTGAGTGCAAAAACAAAGTCTATTTAAAGCCTGAAAATCTTCAGTTTACAGGATCATTCAAAATTAGGGGAGCATACAATAAAATTGTGAATCTGCCTGAATCACTGAAGAAAAATGGCATCGTAGCATCATCTGCAGGTAATCATGCACAAGGAGTGGCTTACTCTGCAAAAAAACTGGGGATATCATCAAAGATTGTCATGCCTGTGGTTACACCTCTGATTAAAGTAGAAGCAACAAAAAGCCACGGCTCTGAAGTAATTATTCACGGTGATATCTATGATGACGCCTACAGCAAGGCTATGGATATTGCAGAACAAGAAGGAAGAGAATTTATACATCCTTTTAACGATTATGACGTCATATGTGGTCAGGGGACAATTGGTTATGAAATACTCCAGGATCTGAAGAACGTAGATGAGATTCTAGTACCCATAGGTGGTGGCGGATTGATAGCAGGTATAGCACTGGCTGTAAAAGCAATCAACCCCAACATAAGAGTCATAGGTGTCGAACCCGAAGGCGCGATGACAATGAAAAACTCATTGGATAACAACAGTGTATGCGAGTTAAGCAATGTAAGGACTTCAGCAGAGGGTGTTGCTGTCAAAAAACCTGGGGATCTAACTTTTGAGATAGCGAAGTGTTTCGTAGATGGAATCATAACAGTGTCCGAACAAGATATTATGGAAGCCTTACTCATGTTGATTGAAAAACATAAGCTGATAGCTGAAACAGCTGGGGTTTTGACGCTTGCAGCACTTAAAAAATTGACTGTTACCAATAAAAATATCGTTTGTCTAATCAGTGGGGGAAACATAGATGTTGTGACTATCTCCTCAATGATTAACAAAGGATTGATTTCTAGAGGCAGAATCTTTTGCTTTACAGTTGATTTACCGGACGTTCCCGGCCAGCTTCTAAAAATTTCCCAGATATTGGCAGAACAGAAAGCAAATGTCATCAAATTGGATCATAACCAGTTCAAAGCAATGGATCGTTACGAGAATGTACAGCTTGAGGTGACTGCTGAAACCAATGGGCATAACCATATTGGTGAGATAATAACTTCTCTAAACCAAAACGGATTCACTGTTCATAGAGTCTATTAAACCAAAAAAAGAAAAAACCTGGATTAGCATTTAATCCAGGTTTTGATTATTAAAGTGGTCTTACATCTTCTGCTTGAGGTCCTTTAGCGCCATCTACTACTGTGAATTCTACTTTTTCGCCTTCTTCAAGTGTCTTGAAGTTTGGCTTATCAATTTTTGAGTAGTGTACAAAAACATCTGTTCCATCTTCGCTGGTAATAAATCCAAATCCCTTTTGTGAATCAAACCATTTTACTGTTCCCTTTGTCATTTAAGTGTATCCTCCGAAATAATTATTCCTTTAATCAATGTTCGTACTGCATAAAATAACTCCACTTCCTAATCTAATGAACTTAATTTTTAACTAAATACAAAGCATATTCCTTAAAGGTACATTTATTATTATATATGCAAACCCTTTGTGTTGCAACCCTTTTTGACTATTTGATGTAATTGGAAGCTCATTTTTTGAACGAGAATGTATTATTCTTATTGACAGTCAATCTACCATTTGTTATGATTGAAATACACTGAGGGCGTATAGCTCAGCTGGGAGAGCATCTGCCTTACAAGCAGAGGGTCATAGGTTCGAGCCCTGTTACGCCCACCAAATAAAAAACTGCAGAATCTGCAGTTTTTTTATTTACACTTTTATGTTTTTCCATTTTCCCTTATTGAATATATAGAAGAAAACAATGCCTCGTAATGTGAAATCTGCAACCATGGCAGCCCATGCTCCCGCCAATCCGTATCCCAAGGTTATCGCTAGAATATAACCACCTCCAACTCTTACTACCCAGGTTCCCACAGCAGTTACCCAGAGCACGGTCTTTGTATCCCCTGCTCCTCTGAGTGCGCCTGCAAATACCATAGTGGCCGCTAGAAAAGGTTGGGCGAAGGCTATAATACGCAGGCATGTTGACGCGTACCTAATGATTTCCTCATCTCTCGTGAATATTAATATAAAGTATCTTGGAAAGAAAAAGAATAACACCCCAAATACAGACATGACGATAACTGCCATCCTTGCAGCTGTAAAACCACCTAGCTTTGCTTTATCTGGGTCTTCACCACCAAGATATTGACCAACTAGAGTAGTTGCTGCCAAAGCAAATCCCCAGCCAGGCATAAAGGATATGGATTCAGCTGTCATAGTAATCTTATGAGCAGCTATCATGACTGTTCCCAATGTTGCAATGATTCTAAAAAAAGAGAGTTGTGCCAATCTCATCAGCATCTGTTCAGCTGCTGCAGGTAATCCGATTCTCAAGATCCTCATGATAATTTCCTTATTTAGACCTGTCTTTCGGTTGATGCTAATCCCATATTTTCCGTTTTTTCTGAATATAACATATAGTATCAAAACGCCTGCCAATAGCCTGCTAAAGCTTGTAGAAGCAGCAGCCCCACCAACACCCAAACCCGCACCTAGGATTTTGATTGTAAAACCCTCAGACAAGCCAGGGAAATCAAAATGTACATATCTTGTAGGGAAAATCAAAAAAAAGTTTCCGATGATATTAATCACATTTGAAAAGCCATTGACCAGCATAGGAGTTTTGGTATCTCCTGAGCCTCTTAAAGCACCTGACATAATCATGGTGATAATCATACCCGGTAAGCCTATTAGTGCTATAGACAGGTATTGTGTAGCATAGGGCAATACGTCAGGCTCAGCTCCCATCCACAGCGTAATCCTCTCTGATAAAATCAACATAACCGCAGTAAAAACAACTGATGCTATCAGACTTATAATTAGGGATTGCTTGATTGTTTCCTCTGCGTCCCTATAGTTTCTAGCCCCAATAAACCTGGCTACAAGTGCTGTTGTTCCTACACTTATAGCAGCAAAAAAAGCCATCATTACCATCAGTGGATTATCCGACAGTCCAACGGCTGCAATAGCAACTCCTCCAAGAGTACCCACCATCGCGGTGTCCGCCACTCCCAATAGGGTTTGCATCAACATTTCCATAATAGAAGGCAAAGCTAACTTGAATGTCACTTTCGACATTTCTTTTTTGCTGGCAATAATATCCATTTTGTCCTCGTTAATCCTGTTATTTCCACCCATCTCATTTTTTCATATTTACACTAATAAATCAACCTTATTAATTTTATTTATTTTCACTCATTCTATTGACAAAATATTGTCTTAGGAATACAATAAAGTCTTGAAAGGGAGTAACCGCCTTTATAGGAATCAAAATCGTCAATACGGAAATCATTTCCCGGTTTTGATAGCATGAATATGCTTGGTGAGACTTTGCAATTTCCACAAATGTGGATTGTTGTGGAGTCTTTTTTGTTTAAATGGATGGAGGAATATTAAATGGATCAAATGATTCTTGTATTTTTAGAGAATTTGTCCACATTGGCTTTGGTTTTTATATTTGCACTCTCGCTCGTGACATTGAGTAAAGGCGCTGATATCCTCATTGACCAAGCAGTTGCTTTGTCAATACAGTGGGGTGTTCCAAAGCTCATTATAGGAGCTACAATCGTGTCTCTTGGAACTACGTTACCTGAAGCGACCGTATCGGTATTTGCAGCCTTGAAAGGCAATCCTGACCTAGCTCTTGGAAATGCTGTCGGCTCAATCATTGCTAATACCGGTCTAATTATCGGAATAGCTGCAATTCTGGGTAAGCTGCCTGTAGATCAAAACGCTATTGACAGGCAGGGAAAAGTACAGTTTTATTCCGGTTTATTGCTTGTAATTGTCAGTTTACCATTTTTCTCCAGGGCTGAAAATGGCGTCATCCATCAATGGATGGGTTGGGGCTTTGTACTGTTGCTGATCTTCTATATTTATTACTCAATCAAATGGGCAAGGCAAGCTCCCAGTGAGTTTGATAAAATCGCAGTAGGCGTTTCAGACCCGATGTACAAACAAATAATTATGCTTCTATTAGGTATGGCGATTGTAATCCTGTCATCTAAAATACTAATACCGACGGTCGAAATCACAGCGAACAGAGTTGGCATTCCCCAAAGCGTCATTGCTGCCACGTTGGTAGCATTCGGTACCAGCTTGCCTGAGCTGATTACTGCCATCACCGCTGTAAGAAAAGGCCATGGAGAGCTTGCGGTTGGAAACATTATCGGAGCAGACATATTGAATGTGCTATTTGTTGTAGGACTCTCCGCATCAGTCACAAAGGGTGGCTTATTGGTTCCCGTTGAATTCTACAAGCTTCAATTTCCAACAATGATGATAATTCTCGCCGCTTTCAGAATATTTGCTAAGAGCAAGGATCAT
>JAHRFV010000005.1 GCA_019084435.1 Dethiosulfatibacter sp. | reverse complement strand
TAGACATCTTTATTATTTGTAATCCTAGCGGCTATAATTTTTGCACAATCAATCGACGATCCCCCACCGAATGCAATGACCGAATCACATTTGTTATCTTTATAAAATTTGACACCTTCCTCGATATTGTTGATAGTGGGATTGGGTTGCACACCATTAAAAATGACATAATCAATTTTGTTGGCACGCAGCGATTCTATCAGTCCATCAATTATGCTCATCTTGATCAACATCTTATCCGTCACAATCAGAGGTTTTTTGCAATTATTTTTTAGCATCAGTTTGTAAACGTTTGATGATTGGCCTCTGCCAGATAATATTTCCGGTTCAGGAAAACTCAGGATGCGTACGATAACTTTAAATGCAATATGCCTGATTCTTATTAAAGCTTTGTTCATGACTTCACCTTTCTATTTCATATTTTTAATGAACGTCCCGTTATTGTAATCATCAAATGCTTGTCTGAGATCTTCTTTGGTGCTCATTACGATTGGTCCTCCCCAATGAATCGGCTCATTAATCGGTTCACCAGAAAACAGCAATACTTTCGCGTCTGATTTGCCAGCAATCTCAACCAAGTTTCCTTCACCCAAAATCACAGCATGGTAGCTCTCCACTTCTTTTTCATCTTCAGGCATAAAAATACTTCCTTCGTAAACGTATAGAATAACTTTTTTATCATCTATTACATTATATTTGAAAACAGAACCTTTTTTTAGGGAGATATCAAAATAGTTACATTCCACTATCAAATCCTGTACAGGTCCGGTAGCATCCATAAATTTGCCAGCTAATACCTTAACCATAATACCATTTTTCAAGTAAACCTCAGGTATTTCCTTAGATTTAATCTCTCTATAGCGCGGATCCATCATTTTTTCTGTCGCCGGTAAATTGACCCAAAGCTGGAAACCCGACATGCCATCTGAATCTCCTTGGGGCATTTCCTGATGGATGATACCATTGCCCGCTGTCATCCATTGAACATCCCCAGATTCTATTATACCTGAATTTCCCATGCTATCACCATGCTCTACAGCACCTTTTAGCATATAGGTGACTGTTTCTATACCTCTGTGAGGATGCCAAGGAAAGCCAGCCATATAATCTTCACGATTGTCAGAACCAAAATGGTCAAATAGTAAAAACGGATCAAAATCAGGTATTTCATTATATCCGAATACCCGTCTCAGTTTAACCCCCGCGCCATCCGAAGTTGGATGTGCTTTAACAATTTTTTGAATTTTTTTTGTCTTCAAACCAGCCACCCCTTAAATTATTTATTATGTACAGTTCATTCTATCATTTTAAATAATAGTATTCAATGGATGAAGCATTATGTTATAATAATTAATCCAAACCTTACAATAAGAGGAGCAATGACACATGAACAAACTTTTAATCAGAATCATCTTCAAAAACAAGAAAGCAAGCAGAAAATCGATAGGGTACATCAGTGCATTGACTGGTGCTATATGTAATATAACGCTGTTTACATTTAAGCTCATTACAGGACTGTTGGTCAATAGTATTTCAATAACCGCCGATGCCTTTAACAATCTATCTGACTTGGGAACTAACTTGGTATCATTCATCGGTTTCACATTGGCTGACAAACCAGCTGATAAGGATCATCCTTTCGGACATGGGCGATCAGAATATATTTCGGCCATGATCATTTCTGTCATAATTCTATTGTTCAGCTATGAGTTGATCAAATCTTCTGTCCTCAGGATTATCAATCCACAGCCTGTAATATTTAAGTGGTATGTTGTTTTGATATTGGTCATTTCAATTTTAGTGAAGTTATGGATGGCCTTCTTTAACAAAGAGCTTAATAGAAAAATAGATTCTCACAATCTGGACGCTATTTTTGTAGATAGTGTTGCTGATGTATTAGCAACTAGTGTCGTATTGATTTCTTTTATTCTCTCAAAATACACGGTTTTTTCTTTCGATGGAATTGCTGGAATATTTGTTGGATTATTTATCGGCTACAATGGTGTGACAATACTTAAAGAAACGCTCAACGCCATTATAGGATCCCCGCCAAAAGCTGAGGAATACTATAATATTGTCAATTTCATCAAAAAATTCGATAGTATAGACGGTGTACATGATCTGATCATACATGACTATGGGCCTGAAACCAAGCTTGCCACCATACATGTGGAGATGTCATGTGATTATACTTTCTCTGACGCTCATGCTATTATCGATACTATTGAAAACAGAGTAAAGGAGAAATTTGGTGTTGAATTGGTTATACACATCGATCCAGTCGAGGACGCATGTGACAGTACACAAATCAACAAAGAAATACTTGAGAAAATCACAAGTGACTATGACAGTATAAAGGATGTTCATGATTTTAGAATTGTCAACGAAAGGGGCCAGAAAATTATTGTATTCGATGTTGTTGTAGTTGACACTCTAAACAATAAAGATATTGAAGCATTAAGAAATGATATCATTGAAAAGTTTAATGAAAATAGTGATTTTTACCGTATAGTGGTAAATATTGAAAAAGAAGATACTTTTATCTATCAATAACAGAAGCTGCCAAATATCTGTTCAAGTTCAGATGGCAGCTTTTTCTTTGTTTTTAACTTTTTTTGACAAACTTCATATCTATCCAGTTCTTAATTTTCCAAGGCCACATTCCTAGCCAATACAAGCCTTTATAATGTAGTATTGCTTTTTTGTGTCCCAGTGACATAATGGATAGATAGTCCTGTTGAGGATAGTAAGCTTTCAATTCTTTTCCTTCATTAAGCATGACCAGATTTTCACATAAATAGGACGCCTGTCTAACGGCATAAACCCCTGCTTTCTTGATATTAGGATAGTCTTCAAATCCGATGCAATCTCCTGCCCCGAAAACAAATGGATTCGAGATACTTCTTAGATTTGGATCAACCAGCATATATCCTTTATTATCCAATTTCAATCCTGTACCTTCAAATAAACCTGGTGCTATTGGACCTGTGGTAAAGATGATTTTTTGGTACGGAATCGTTTCCTGATTATTTAAAGTTATTGCAGTCTCGAAAACCTGCGTTATTTGAGAGTTACACTGTATAGTGATGTTTTTTCTTTCTAGATATTGAATTATTTTTTTTCTTGTTTTTACGGGATAATCTTTTAAAATATCTGCATACCTATGAATGATTGTTATGTTTATTCCCTTTTTCTCCATCTTCTCAAAGCCTGCCCGCAAAGCAAATGCAATCTCGACACCTGCAGCTCCACCACCAATCAATATCCAACAATCATTTGGGTTAGCCTTGAACATCCATTCTTTAATCATTGTCAAATTTGACCATGGCTTGATGGGTAAGTGATTCTTTATATTCAAAGTAAAGGTTGGTCTGGCAATTCTCGATCCTATATCCAGTGATAAATATTGATAACCTACTGTGTGCTGATGATCAATCCATATCTTCTGACTCGTAGTATCAATCCTCGTCACTTTTCCTTTGATAAAAGATATGCCATGCTCCTGACACATTTTCGGCAAATTAAATGTCATTTCCTCTAGAGAATAAATCCCTTCTAAAAATCCAGAAGCCATCCCAGAATAATATTGGTAATTGTCTTCAGAAACAAGAAGAATTGTCTCCTTTTGAGTTAATTTCTTTCTTAGGTTGTAAATCAAATTCACATGAGCATGACCTCCTCCTACCAAGAGAAAGTCTACTTTATCAGGAAATGACTCCATCATTCTAATAATCACCTTTTCTAAATATTTTATCCGATGACTAACAGTGCTAAGACTCCCATTTCTATAAGTGGGAGATAAGCACTGTAGAGTCCCTGGATAACGGTCTCTAAGGTTCAGGTGGTGTTTCAAACACCCTCTGAACCCAAGAACCCTGTTGATAGATTCGATAAAAACGTACAATGCCTGTTAAAAACATCAATAGATTGAATACCATTAGTATATATACCGCTACTTGGGCAAATAAAGCCATCAGAGTGAACGTAATAAAGGTTTCTGTTCTCTCCACCAAACCAAAATCATAATATATGCTTTTATCACTTTTGTTTTGAAACAAGGCTCCCGCTACCATAAAAGTTGAAAAGTTGAAAATAACCCCGATAAAAAACAAATAAAAAACCCAATGATGTTGGTTGTGCCATATTGCAAACCCAAAGACAAAGGAACTTTCAACCAGACGGTCAAAAATTAGATCCATGTAAGCACCGTAACGCGATGCTTTACCAGATAGTCTAGCAACAGTACCATCAAGTACATCAAGAAGTCCCGACACCCAAAGCAAGGCAATTGCTGAAAAAACCTGTCCAAAGGCAATAAAACCCGCTGAAAATAACCCTGCCACAAATGCTCCTATACTTATTTGATTGGGTTGGATTTTCGTTTTGACCAACCATCTCCCCATATCATTAAATAAAGTCTGTACTAACGGTCTTATTTTAGTATCAATCATTTTTTTATCCTTTTTCAATTCAAATTGCTTTTCCTTTTAACAACAGATATTATCAAGGTGAATCCCAGCAATACGCCAACTGATACGATTATCCCCAATGGATTGTTTTGAATATCAGTTGCTGTGTGAGATAAATAAACATAAACCGTCGTTCCAGGAAGCATTCCTACTAAAGAACCAATGGCATAGTCTCTATACCTGATTTTCGTTAATCCGGACAAATAATTAATGCCATTAAATGGAAAGAGAGGAATCAATCTTACATAAAGCATGAAAATCAATCCATTTTTTTCTATTTGTTTGGAAGCTTTTTCCAAAAACGTGTCAGCTCGAATAATCTTTTGGATTAAATCTCCGCCTAGCCATCTAGAAATCCAGAAAGTTAATTGACATCCAATATTCGACCCAATAATCACCAGTAACAATCCTTGCCAAAAACCGAAAATAGGTGCCGCTAAAAGCGTTAACGCTATTCCTGGTAAAGCCAGAACGACCCCTCCAATATATATCATTATATAAATCAATGGGGCCGAAGGATTGCCTTGAATACTTCGAATAAAATCTCCTGCTTCTTCTATACTGAATTGAGTTCTAAAAGGACTGAAAAACACAATTAAGGCAATCAGGAGAAACAAAGCTATTTTTTTATGCTTTAATATCCATTTTTTCATTTAACTTGCAGGCATCACTATGATACACGGGATACCATCCTTTCATACAGTTGATCTAAAGAATTTATCTACTCATATAGAAAGTATAACACTACCAAAGGTATATAACAAACTCAACATTCATGATGGTTGCGTTACTTTACTGTAGGAAAAAGAAGAATAGACTGCTCCCTCTTGTTAAGATAGATTTACTGATTTTCATTTTAGCATATTTTAACGAGAAAGTGTGACGGTTTTTCCAGCACCCTGCGTTTGTCATTGACAAC
>JAHRFV010000016.1 GCA_019084435.1 Dethiosulfatibacter sp. | reverse complement strand
TGTAGGTCAAAGAATTCTTCTTAAGTTCCCATATTTTGAAGGCTATTATGAAGGGTTCATTGAATCCCTAAATCCAAATCCTGTACCTTCTACAGCACTTAATTCTGTTACGCGACCAGCAATAGGTGAAATGATAATGATACCGTCGTAAGGATTGACACTTTCTACATTTCTTACATCAATACCAAGTAACTGAGCAAGATAATCTCTTTTTGTTTCCAGGCTGGTTTTAAGATCAGCAATGCGATTATCCAAATCACTTGATGTCAGACGTAATACTGGGTCTCCCATTTTTAAAGAGTCACCCTCTTTGGCTATAAATTCTGCTATGGTGAAGAGTTAGGCAGCCTGATTGCAAATATCATCAATGATTCTGAATTTAAAATGTCATTTAAGGCAAGAGAGAATGAGTACCCATCTCTTTATGTAGGTCAAAGAATTCTTCTTAAGTTCCCATATTTTGAAGGCTATTATGAAGGGTTCATTGAATCCCTAAATCCAAATCCTGTACCTGATGATTCCGGTGAGTTTGGGTTGAGTTATGTTCACTGGGGAGTTATTAAGGCTAAAAATCCAGGTCTAATTCAAACCAACATGACAGCATCAGTCAGTACGGCAACATCCGCAACATCCAATCTCCCTGATACGACTTTAGTAGATAAGGGTAGAGTAACAGGATATGTCAACGAGAAAAAAATATATAAAAATGCGATTTCTTCTGAAGAGCTGATTGTAACAGATGTCCTTGTCAATGAAAGGGATTATGTAGAAGCTGGCCAGTCCATCGTAAGATTGGCTGGTGCTGAAGTCAGACTTATGATACAAAGCAGACTGGATGAAATTAATAATATCAGACGTACGATTCAAAAGGCTGAAGAATTGAAAAACAATCTTGTTGTTACAGCCCCTATGGATGGTGTTGTTGCGGGATTCTGGAGAACTCAAGGTGAAACTATTATGCCCGGCGAATGGGTAGGAGATATCTTTAATACCGGTAACATGATGATCTGGACAGAGGTTGACGATATAGATGTTGTCTATATCAGACAAGATGCCCCTGTTGTTGTGACAGTAGATGCTTTGCCCGGAGAAGTTTTTGAAGGAAGTGTAACAAGAGTGTCTCAATCCGGTAAGGATTCCAGTGGTATCATCAAGTACTCAGTGGAAATCGGAGTTAGTGGAAGCGGAGCATTAAGACCTGGCATGCTGGCACAATGCTTTATCGATGCGGGAGAATCTCTAGGAACACTGCTTATCCCAATTGAAGCGGTATTTGAAGAAAACGGCAAGCCTAAAGTAGAGATATTGAAAGAAGATGAAACTGTGGTTGCAATGACAATAGAAACAGGTCTGATCAATTACAGATATGCAGAAGTTCTCTCAGGATTAGAAGAGGGAGATCTGGTCATTACCGGTAGCAGTTCTGACTTGCTACCCAGCCAACACATAAAAGGCTCTGATAGTCTATTGCCTAATAATTGATGATGGGATGTGAGATTAATGGGAAACAATAAAGGTATCAAGTCGTTTTTGATTAGAATGCTGTTCAATTCTAAAATGGCTTCTTCCGGTTTAATTTCCAATGTATTGAGAACATCCCTGACAGTACTTGGTATAACAATCGGTGTAGCATCGGTTGTAAGCCTTATGGGCATTGGAGAAGGAGCGAGGATTGCAGTTGTTGAACAGTTCGAGAGTCTAGGACAGAATGTCATTGTATTAAAAGCCAACAGCGGTGTTTATAGCTTTGCCGCTGACGAATATAAAGAAATTATGGAAAGAGTAGATGCCATTAAGTCCGCTACACCTGTAACAAACTCCAAGGAATACGTGAGATGGCGTCGTACCAGGGGAGATATAGAAATCTTGGGGGTCAACAGCCATTACCCTGAAATTAAAGACCATAATCTACTAGATGGAAAATTTTTCACATCACTCCACGTCGATACAAGATCACCGGTCTGCGTATTAGGATATAATGTAGCGGTCTCATTGCTAAATGGAAGAAGCCCGGTTGGCTACACAATCACCATAGATAATCTGAGCTTCACAATTGTCGGTGTATTGGAAGAAAAGGGCGATGGAAAAGCCGAGAATGTAGATAACAAGATAGTGGTTCCTTATACGACTGCTATGAGATTAAATGATGTCAGAACTGTCGATGAAATATGGGGAAAGGCACTGGATGAAAAGGATGCTTCATTAGCTATTGTTCAACTGGGAAGAATATACAGTCGAAAGATACAGGGAACCCCGATTAACACTACTAATCCTGATGAGGGTGGAGAAATGCCACCAGAGATGATGGCACCGGATATGCCTATGCCGGAGCCTCCACCTGAAACACCGCCTAACGACATATTTACAGGTGGCGACGATATTATTACCATCACAAGCCTTAATCAACTTGTCGATGAAGCCAATGACGCAAATCGAATCATGACACTTCTACTTGGTGGAATTGCCGCTGTATCGCTGCTAGTTGGTGGTTTGGGAATTATGAACATCATGCTGGTTGCTGTCAGCGAAAGAACTGGTGAGATTGGTGTCAGAAGAGCATTGGGAGCAAAAAAGACAGACCTATTGTTCCAGTTCATGCTTGAAGCTCTTTATGTCAGCATAATAGGGTGTATACTAGGTGTTTTCGCAGGTATTTGGTTAATCAATATCTTCAAATCAAATGGTTTTGCGGCTGTTATAAGCCTTGAAGCAGTTAGAATTGCGACTGTGGTCGCGTTGACTTCTGGTCTGCTATTCGGTGTGTATCCGGCCTATATGGCTTCGAATCTTTCACCGGTTGAAGCTTTGAGAAGACAATAAGGATTTAATAAAAAAGATAAGAATTTGTAAAGAGTTCTTATCTTTTTGTTAGATTTCAGATATAATATATAGATATCATCTGTATACCAAGGAGTAATATATGAAAGAGATTTATGGTAAAAGAAGACAATCTTTACAGGAACAGATATCCGATAACAGTATTGTTATCCTTTTTTCTGGATCACCGGCATTTAAGTCAGCAGATGCGGATTATACATTTTATACTAACAATAATTTTTTCTATCTGACAGGAATAGATAGAGAAAATGTTGTTTATCTATGCGAAAAGAAGAAGAACACAGTTAAAGAGATGCTTTTCATTAAGAAGCGAAATATTGATGTGGAAAAATGGTTTGGAATGTATCTTACTGAAGATGAATGCAGGACTATATCAGGCATCTCAGAAATCAATTATTATGAAGACTTTGATGACTATCTTCTAAAAGCACTCAATAGTAATCTAATCAATAACGCTTATCTCGATCTTGAAAACCGAAGCTTTGAAAGTAAAGCTACGACAGCACAAAAATATTCATCAATATTGGTTGAAAGATATCCATATATCATTCAGAAAAATCTACATCCAATCCTATCTGATTTTAGAAGAATAAAGGACGAGTCTGAAATAGAAGCTATTAAAGCATCAATCGAGATTACAAAAGAGGCCTTTTGTCACATGGCACAAAATATAAAAGCAGGTATGAAGGAATACGAAATGACTGCTTATTATAATTTCGTTTTAAATCTTCATGGAGCGGAGCCTTCTTTTGAAACAATTGCAGCCTCAGGCAGCAATGCAGTTATATTACACTATATTACTAACAATCAAGAGGTCAAATCCGGAAAACTAATCCTTTTTGACTTAGGAGCAAATAAAAACAAGTACTGTTCCGACATCACGAGGACAGTCCCTGTTGATGGCGTTTACAATGATCGGCAAAAAGAACTATATACAATTGTTCTTGAAGCCAATAAGAAAGTGATTGATGCCTCAAAGCCGGGAATCACAATTAATGAATTAAACGAAATTGCTAAATCTGTAATATTTGAAGGATTGCTACATCTAAAGATGCTAAGTAATATGGATGAGTTGACCAAGTTCTATTATCATGGGGTTTCACATTATCTAGGATTGGATGTGCACGATGTAGGCGACAGAGAGAAGCCGTTGGAAGCAGGCTGCATAATTACTGTCGAGCCGGGGCTCTATGTTTGGGATGAGGAAATAGGAATAAGAATTGAAGATGACATTCTGATTACGGAAAATGGAAATATCAACCTTTCTTCTGAAATACCTAAAGAAATTTATGAAATAGAGGAACTGATGAAAAAATAATACTGGAGAGCTGGAATTGTTGATTAAATCTTTGAAACAAGCTGTCAAGAACCAACCGATGGATCTGAGAATCATCCAAATTACAGTTATAGAGTATATTCAATTCTTCTTTAAGAATATCGAAATACCATCCTATCTGGAAGATTTGCAGAATGAATCAGATAAGGATTACTGTCTGATATTAAGAGAAATATTTGAGAATACTCCAAACGGAGAAAATAAGTATCTGCCTGGAGAAATCTATAAAAGTCTAATCCCAACAAATCTCAAAAAAAAATTGGGGCAGGTGTTTACACCATCCAAAACAATAAAAGAAATAATTGGTAATACACCAATAAAAACCATGTACCTTTCGAATCCTTATATAAGGGTGTTTGATCCAGCATGTGGTAGTGGCGATTTTTTAGTTGAGGTTTTTAGGACAATCGTTGAGATTATTGAAGAAAACCGAGATTATCTAGCCAAGCACTTTGAGATTGATACTAAAAAAATTGAATCACATATTCTAAATAACAACCTTTATGGATGCGAGATTGACCAATTTACAGCTTTTCTGGCATCAGCCAATCTAACAATTGTTTCAGATTGTTTGGATGCTCCTGATATTAAGACAGTCGATTACCTTTTTTATGAGACACAGCATTCATTTGACCTTATTATCGGCAACCCTCCCTATATAGGTCATAAAAATCTTGCAATATCTTACAAGAAAGCTTTAAAGAACAAATACCTTGTCTATTCTGACAAGGCAGATATTTCGTATTGCTTTTTTGAAAAGTGTTTTTCAGATCTTAAAGACCAAGGATTTTTGAGTTTTATCACCTCAAGATATTTTCTTGAAGCAGACCATGCCAAATCGCTTAGAGAGTTTATAATCAATCACTATGCTGTTATTGGAATAATTGACTATGGTGGGCTTAATCTTTTCCAGAACATAGGCATCAGCCCAGTAATCATCACACTGTCTAAGGGCAAAGAACAAAAGAATGTTAAGATAATTGACATTAACAGACAAAAAACCTATGAAATAGAAAGCAACGCGCTGACCGGTACGATCTGGGATATCAACGACAATCAAACAAAAGCAATAATGGAGAAAATCAAGAATAAATCTGATTCTTTACTTGACGAAGTGTTTGATATTTACCAGGGAATCATTACAGGTTGCGACGAAGCATTTATAGTGGATGATGCTATTATCCAACAGCATGGTATTGAAAAGGAACTGCTTGTCAATTGGATAAAGAGCAGCCACTTAAAAGGAAATGATGGCATTATAGATTCGAAAGCTCTTAAACTGATTTACACAAACGACCATGAATTAGAAGAAATGACAAACACAAAAAAATATCTGACGAAATTCAAGCAAAGACTAGAACGAAGGAGAGAGTGCATTACAGGGGTCAGACGATGGTACGATCTGCAATGGGGACGAAAAAAAGACTTGTTTGAAAGGGATAAAATACTATTTCCATATAAGGCATCAAAAAACCAGTTCACACTAGATACCCGGAACTACTACTTCAGTGCTGATATTTACATGATGATTCCTAAGAACCAAGACTTAAAGCTTAAACAGACATTATATTATTTGAACTCGAAAGTGTTTGAATTCATGATAAAATGCAGCGCAAAAAAGATGGGCTCTAATCTGTTTGAGTACTATCCTTACATTTTGAAAAGAATGCCGTTTCTATTTATTCCGGAAAATATCATTGAAAGTTCATTGGAATATGATAAGATGATGGTACAAGTCGATCAGTATCTTTTTGATTTTTTTGAAATAAACCAAGTTGAGAAAATGATTATAGATGAAAGAGTTTAATCAATTTAGAAAGAAGGGGTAATATGAAAAAAACAATATTGTTAATGGTAATAGTGCTGTTGCTGATGGGTTCAATAAACACAGCACAAGCGGACACTTATTATTTTGACATATACAATCACTGGGCTGAAACGGATATATACCAAGTCACTAACAACATGAAGATTTTTCAAGGCTATGGAGACTTTACATTCAGACCTGATAGAAACATATCAATTGCAGAATATTTCAAGGTTTTATACACAATAGGAAATGAGAATGGTGTTGTCAATTTAGTAACTAGAGGGACAGTCAACTACACAGATATAAGTATTAATCATTGGGCGTATACTTATGTATTATCTTTCAATAATTTTATGATCCAAAACGAAAGAATTGATTATAACATATATGATATTTTCCCGGGAGAACGATTGAATCCCAATAGCTTTATCACACGACAACAGGCAGCAGCACTGACTGCCGCATTGAATCTGCCGACCGTTTCAGATTTGAACTTACCCTTCAATGACATAACCGAGAGCAACAGGTTTTACGACGAAATGGTAACTTTATATAACAATGGCATTATCCTTGGGTATAGCAATAATGAGTTCAGAGGTACTGCTAACTTGACAAGGGCTGAGGCTGCTGTACTGACGAAACGAATCTATGGAGAAGCCGCTTACAATAAAGTCAATACAATGTCTGAGATTATTTTTTCTAATAAAGATTTTGATAATGGATTTCCTTTCTTTCATACATATGACAATAGAAATCTGACAGATGATGATTTTAGATATATTAAAGCTGTCACTACCTTAGAGTATCTCTCTTTTGGAGGTTACATCTTCCCAGGTGATGAGCCCTTATATGACACAAATCCGACAAGAACACTCAATGAATTGAAAAGCGAAGGATATTTTAATATTTTTGGATTGAATTATTACTTAATTAAAAATGGAAATATAACTTCTGCTTTGAAGAAACAATACAGCAATGAGATACTGAATGCTATGATTGATGACACGAATCTTACAATGACTAATAGGCTGCTTCTTTTTCATGAGATATTAAAACATGGGGTGGACAACAAAGCCATCAATTATATGGTTGGTTTAAAAAGCAGATCTAGTGATGTATTCATTCAATCTGAGATAGATTTCCTGATATTTAAACATTATCTCAACACAAATCAAATGGCAGAATTTTATGAGTTGTTGATAAAATATAATGACTTGGCTTTGAATCCGACAGCTTTTATCAACGTAAACAACGGCGGCGTCAGTCTTTCTAACAACACAGTTGTGAACAATACTGATCGTTTCAATCTGATGGAGCAATATATATTGAATGTAACCTTTGGATTACATAAAGTAGGATTTACAACTGAAGCTGAAGCTTATATAACAGGGTACTATAATCGCTTAAAAAGTAGTCCAATCTACGGATCCTTTTCAAATGATGAGTACAGAAACATAATAGGTACTATTAAAAAAATAAAACTTATGAATTAGTGGAGGAGTACGATGAAAAATCCTAGATTTACAATTGAAATGGAAAACGGTGACTTGATTTCTGGAGATTTATACTTTGATAAAGCACCTAACACAGTTAAAAACTTTGTATCATTGGCTAAGAAAGGCTTCTATGACGGACTGATATTTCACAGGGTTATTCCAGGCTTTATGATTCAAGGTGGATGCCCTAGCGGTTCAGGTACTGGCGGACCGGGCTACAGTATCAAAGGAGAATTTAGCATAAACGGGTTTGACAATGATATCAAACATGAAAAAGGTGTTATTTCAATGGCAAGATCACAGCATTCTGATTCTGCAGGGTCTCAGTTTTTCATTATGCATAAGGCTTCAGCACATCTGGATAACAGCTATGCAGCTTTCGGAAAGGTTACTGATGGACTGGACGTTGTTGATAAAATTGCAGAAGTTAAAACTGATTTTAGAGACAAGCCTAAAGATCCCCAGGTCATTAAGAGTATAACAATTGATGAAAATGACAATGAAATAGGAGAACCGGAAACTTTATGATAAAAAATATAGTATTTGATTTGGATGGGACCCTTGCAGACTCCGAAGAGTTAATTCTGAAGTCATTTCAGCATATCTACAAAACATTTAAGGGACACGAAGTCAGTGAGAGTCACATTAAGAAAACTTTTGGCGAAATTCTAGAAAAGGTAATCAAGTCTGAGTTTGACGAAGATTATCAAATTGTAGTCAGTGAGTACAGAGAGTTTCATTACGAGAATTTCGACAAGTATATGAAGCTGTATGATGGTGCGAAGGAAATAATAGAAGAATTATATTTGAATAATTATACCTTAGGAATTGTCACATCAAGATTAGGCTTAACTGCAATGAAAATCCTTGAAATGTATAATATTACAAAATACTTCAAATCAATAATAACCGCGGACATGTGCGTCAATCATAAACCCCACCCAGACCCCTTGCTGAAATGTCTTAATGATCTGGGTGGAACAAAGGAAGAAACGATTTTTATAGGAGATACTGTTTTTGACCTGGAATGTGCAAGAAATGCAGGAATTACATCTGTTTTAGTTTCTTGGAGCAATCTAGATACAAGTCTTCTAGCTGTAAAACCTGATTTTGTCATTAATCAATATGATGACATAAAAAACATCATTTCCTCTATAAAATAATTACGAATTATTATTTAACATTCAAAAATTCTGTGATATAATTTCCTTGATAGTGTTATGTGAATACTCTAATTTATAAATTATAAATATTCATGTAACATGAGAAACGGATCGGTCAAAAAAACAAGGGGGTTTATCATGAAAACCAGATTTAAAATTTTTGGGCTCGTATTAATGATGTTGATGTTCTTTACCGTCACTGCCTTCGCTGCTGAAGAAGGGGGTAGCCCATATGGTGCCCTATCACTTCTACCACCATTGCTGGCAATCGCACTTGCATTTTTAACCAAACAAGTTATCTTATCGTTGTTTTTAGGTATTTTCTCTGGGGTTATGATGCTTAACGGCTATAATCCTATTATTTCTTATCTTAGAACCCTGGATACCTATATACTCGGCAGTCTTGCTGATGGATGGAATGCAGGGATTATTATTTTCACATTGGCAATAGGAGGTATGATTGGCATAATCGGGAAAATGGGTGGAACAAAAGCCATAGCAGAAGCCTTGGCCAAGAAAGCTCAGAATGCTCGAAGTGCACAACTTGCTACAACTCTGATGGGTATATTGGTTTTCTTTGATGATTATGCCAATACACTTATTGTTGGTCCAACCATGAGACCTTTGACAGACAAGATGAATGTGTCCCGTGAAAAGCTGTCTTATATTGTTGACTCCACAGCGGCACCGGTAGCAGGAATGGCTTTCATATCAACCTGGATTGGATATGAGATTGGGTTGATAGCTGATGTATTTACGGGTATGGGAATAGAAGGAAACTTCTTTATGGTTTTCCTAAATACAATTCCATATGCATTTTATAACATTTTCACACTAGTGCTTATTTACAACCTGATCCTACAGGGTCGAGATTATGGTCCTATGTACGATGCTGAAATCAGAGCTAGAACCACCGGTAAAGTGCTGGGAGATAATGCTAAGCCAATGTCCAATCTTGACACTGAAGAATTTGCAGATCACAGAGAAATCAAGTTGCAGGTATCTAATGCGGTAGTGCCTATTGCGGTTCTTATTTTAGCAACTTTCTTTGGATTATGGTACAACGGCTGG
>JAHRFV010000157.1 GCA_019084435.1 Dethiosulfatibacter sp. | reverse complement strand
TTGCGTATGTTCCGGTCCATTTCTATTTGTATTGCTTGTTCTATTTCCCGTTCTTGTTTTTGCTTTTGGCATTTCATTAAATCATATACCTTGCCACCGTTCTGACGGTATATTCTGAGTCTGGCCATTTGATCCACGCCTGTCTTTGACCAACCCAAAGGCCTGCTGCTAAGCCTGCTCGAATAGATATGGCTGATATTGCCTTCTGCACTGCAGCCCATTCTGGCATCCGGATCATCGTTTCTGATGATGATTGCTTCCCAGTGATTCAGTATGTAGTCTCTGGTCTTTCTCACCTGTTCCTTCTTGGACTCTGACTGCGTCTCTTCTATGATCAGCTTGAAAATCCGTTTTAATCCGTCTTGATCCTCAAGGTTTATTTCATCCTCTATGCAGCTTCTTACATACGCTGCCTTTTCTTCCAAGTGGCTTGTAGCCCTTGTGACGTATTGCTTCAAATGGAACTTATCAAGCACAAATCTGCATTTGGCTCCCAAGACATCCACACCTTTTTTGATCCATGAAGCACCATCTCCCATCAGATAGATGGTCTCTATGGTTTCTTCGTCATAGACCTCATCTATGTAGGCCATCACTTCTTCCCATAGCTTCTCATTATCGCTATATACGCCTCCGAAGCAATGCTTGTTAATCAGTTGGTTCCTTTTGCTCTTTGGTCCTTCCTTCTTAATCCCCTCAAATACATAGATGAGTTTTGGCATCACCGTGTTATTCTTGTATCCGTTCTCGTTTTCTTTCAGGTCTCCCTTTTTATGGTGGAATTGCAGGGATACATGGTCTTCATCCGCATTGATATAGATGATTTTTTTCTTCCTTTTCTCTTTCAAGTCAGGGATGATCTTTGGAATATAAAGATCGTGGATCTGTTTCATGACCGATTGTTTGCTAACGATGTCTTATGTTGCTGTAGCTTTCTCGCCACTAAGCCTAAATCTAATATCCACTGCGCTCTAGAAGATCTTTATGCTGACAACCTCGCTTTTTCTCATATGGCTGGTTATTCCGAATGCCTTGTCAGCCAAATACTCGCACTCTCCTGTCTTTTTAGACTTGAAGTATGTCCTTTGGTAAATGACCTCTCCACATGTTGTCAAAATTGTATTTTTTTCTTCTCTGCGTTCTATGTTGTAATCCTTCTTTATTCACTTGTCGTTCCTGTATATTTCATCAACCGCTTCTATTGTCTCTTTTATGATCTCTCTTTGCAGTTCTTGTAGTGGCTTTTCCAGA
>JAHRFV010000148.1 GCA_019084435.1 Dethiosulfatibacter sp. | reverse complement strand
ATTTGTATATTCTTTTTTAGATTATATTTTAAAGATTACTGATACTATAGGAGATTACATGTTTAATTCTGGAGAGATTTTGTAATTATTACTATTACAAAATAATTTTAATTGTTTTCCAACAATTACTTGACACTATCCATTTTATTTTGCTGATTCATTTCAGTGTAGTATAATATATATGAAAACAAATATAGTTGAAACGAGGAATGTAATGCAAGAGATTTCTTTGAAGAAAAATGATATATTAGAAACTGAAATAGTTGATATAAATCACAGAGGGCAAGGCGTTGCAAAAGTCAATGGTTTTATTGTTTTTGTCGATAATGTCATTATGGGGGACCAGGTCAAACTTGAGGTAATTGAAGTCAAAAAAAAATATGCGATTGGGAAACTAATCGAGTTGCTGGAGAGATCACCCCACAGAGTTGAACCGAATTGCATTTACTTTTGGGAATGCGGGGGATGCCAAATTATGCACATTGATTATCAGAAGCAGCTGGATTATAAAAAACAGCGGATTATATCTGATATCAGAAGGGTCATGGGTACAGATGATATAATCATTCATAACACAATCGGCATGAGGGATCCCTACCGATACAGAAACAAAGGAACCTTCCCAGTGGCTAATGATAATGGAAATGTTGCTATAGGCGCATATAAATTAACCACCCATGACATAGTAGACCTAGAGGCCTGCATTATTCAGCACCCCATAGCAGATGTCATAGTCAACACTTTCAGATCACTGATGGAAAGGCTTGATATTAAGCCCTATGATGAAATCACTCATATTGGACTCGTAAAACACCTTGTAATAAGAACCAATCAAAACGACGATGTTATGCTGATTATTGTCACATCCAAAAACAAGCTACCTTATAAGGGAGAGATAGTCAGTAAATTGCTCGATATAGCGCCACAAATAAAAAGCATTTTTTTGAATGTCAATAAAAATCAACCAAACGCGATACTAGGTGACAAGAACAAGAAACTGTATGGAGAATCAGGGCTGGTAGACTGGATATTTGATCTGGAATTCAACATTTCTCCCAACTCTTTCTTTCAGGTCAACCATATACAGACAGAAGAATTATACAACAAGGCAATCGAGTATGCTCAGATAGTCGGAACGATGAATGTCTTTGATATTTATTGTGGAATTGGAACCATATCATTAGCGGCGGCAAAAATAGCCAAGCATGTTTATGGTATCGAGATTATACAGGAAGCCATTGATGATGCAAATGAAAATGCCAGGAAAAACAAGATTGAAAATGTTGATTTCTACTGTGGAAAAGCTGAAGAAATTTTCCCTAAATTGCATAATCAGGGAATCGATGCGGATGTTGTCATTGTAGATCCCCCCAGAAAAGGATGTGAAAAATCTGTTCTGGATACGATTATAAAAATGAAACCGGAGAGGGTTGTGTATGTTTCCTGCAATTCGTCAACATTGGCTAGAGATCTCAAGATTCTAGTTGATGGCGGATATAAAGTATTAGAAGTTCAGCCGGTGGATATGTTTCCACATAGCGTTCATGTTGAGACGGTAGTATTGATGTCAAGGGTTTAGAATAGCGTGTCTTAAAAGGCCTAAATTAAAGGGTTTCCGTGGTTTTGAACTTTTATTTTATTGAGTTCAAGATCACGGAAATTTTATTATGTAAACATATCTAAAACCATAAAATCTTGGGGTTGAGTGGACAGAATTACTTTAAGGCTTGTGAGTTGATAGAACGATTGTCAAAGTGGTGATGAGTTGACAATATATATATAAGATATTCGGTTATATAAATTCTTTAACTTTTTAAATAATTTTGAATGACTATATCTTCAAAAAAAGTGGAAATAGTAATTACATTTTAGGTGTAAATAAAGGTTTAAATAAACGTCTAAATGTAATATAATTGAAAGGAAAGGTGGGTTTAGATATGGGACAAGATGATAAATATAAAAAACAACCGATGGAATTCTATAATATGTCAGATTTTCTAAGAGGGCAGTCATCAAAGTTAATCACTGGATTATCAGAAGAAGATAAAACTGCTTTTGTCTTAAAAAATGGAAAGCCCGTAGCGATACTTATATCCCACGAGAGATATGAAAGATTATTAAAAGCAGGAATTGACATAACAGAATACTAAAAAAATATTAAAGTTAGCGAGGTTAAATGAATGGCTGTGAAAAAATCAGAATTATATTCCTTATTGTGGGATGCGTGTAATAAATTAAGAGGTGGTGTAGAGCCATCAAGATATAAAGACTATGTGCTTGTACTATTGTTTTTTAAATACGTATCAGATAGATACAAAGGACAACGCTTTGCTGAATTTACAGTAAGTGAGGGTGCTTCATTCGATGACTTGATTGCTGCTAAAGGCAAAAGTGATGTTGGTGAACGAGTAGATAAGATTATTCAGAAGTTCCTAGAAGAAAATCGTCTTCAAGGCTCTCTTCCTGATGTTAGTTTTAACAATCCAGATGAACTTGGTTCTGGCAAGGAGCTAGTTGATAAAGTTTCTGGACTTATCGCTATATTTCAAAACCCTGCTATTGACTTCAAAAGTAATAGGGCTAGTGGCGATGACATCATTGGAGATGCCTATGAGTATTTTATGATGAAATTTGCTCAAGAGTCTGGTAAGAGTAAAGGTCAATTCTATACGCCTAGTGAAGTATCACGTATTATTGCTAGACTAATAGGTATTAGCGATATTAAGCAAGAAACAGATAAGAAATGGACGCTTCATGATCCTGCGGCTGGCAGCGGCTCGTTACTAATTCGCGCAGCAGACGAAGCCCCAGTAGATGAAAACGGTGACTCTATTGTTACAATTTTTGGTCAAGAAAAATACCCTGATACTGCAGGTTTAGCAAAAATGAATTTTATCCTTCATAACAAAGGGACTGGTGAGATTAAGAGTGGTAATACGTTGTTTAAAGCAGCTTATGAAGATGATTTTGGAGGACTTAAGAAATTTGACTTTATAGTTATGAATCCACCATTCTCTGATAAAGACTGGAGTGATGGAATAAAGATTACAGAAGATAAATATAAAAGATTTGATGGTTATGGCGTTCCGCCAGAAAAGAACGGTGATTATGCTTGGTTTTTACATGTTTTAAAGGCATTAGATAGTAACGGGAAGGCTGGCATTATTCTGCCTCATGGTGTGCTGTTTAGAGGAAATGCTGAAGAAACTATTAGAAAAGCAGTTCTTGACAAGCCATATATTAAGGGCATCGTTGGATTGCCTGCAAACTTGTTTTACGGTACAGGTATTCCCGCTTGTATTATCATAATTGATAAAGAAAATACTGATAAACGTGAAGGTATATTTATGATCGATGCAAGCCGTGGATTTAAGAAAGATGGAAACAAGAACCGTCTTCGAGAACAAGATATTGAAAAAATAGTACAAACCTTTATAAACAAAGATATAATTGAGGGATACTCTCAATTTGTTTACTATAAAGAGATATTAGAAGAAAACGATGGAAACCTAAATGTGCCTCGCTATATACAAAAAATAGATGATTCTTTGCCACAAAATATTGCGTCACATCTTAAAGGGGGTATTCCAGAAGCTGATATTGATTCAATAAAAAAACTATGGAGTATATCACCAAGTTTGAAGCAAGAAATATTTACTTGCGTTGATGAAAAGCACTGCGTATATAGCCTCGTTATGACGCCAAATGAGATAGAAACGGTTATTTCTGAAGATGAAAATATCATTAGTGAAAAGATAAATGAGTGCAATCAACTTTTCGCGATTTGGAGAAATGTTGTAAAGGATTCACTACAAAATATCGATATTGATACAAGTCCAAAAGAGTTAATTCGCAACATTGGGATTGAAATCTTACAAGGATTCGAATCAGCAAAACTTTTAGACAATTACGATGTGTATGATATTTTGCTTAATTACTGGAATGAAAAAATGCAAGATGATATTTATGTAATCAAGGCTAGTGGATATGAAGCGGCTCGTGAGATTGAATATGTGTATGCTCAAAAGAAGCAAAAAGATGAGACTGGTGAAACAGTATCAGTTGACGATACTTCTAAAATGAAGTCGTTTGAGGGTGTTTTAATTTCAAGAGAGATTATCGAACGTGAGTATTTTGGGACTGAACTATTGGCTCTTTCCAAGTTGAACGAAAAATCTGCTCTGCTCAAATCTAAACTCGATGAAATGATTGAGGAGGAATCCGGCGATGAAGGGTTACTTATAAACGCCTTGAATGAAAAAGGTGACGGTATTCCTAAAGCAAATCTTAATAAACGAATTAAGGAACTTGAAAGTAAAAAGATATCCCCAGTAATGAGTGACATCGCAAAGTTGATCGAATTATTTGATGATGGAAACATTAAGGAAATGGAGAAAATAACAAAAGAAAATAGCGAGTTAATGACGTACGAGATCAGAAATAAAAATGGTTCGTTTGGCAAGGCAAAGCTAAGAGCAGCTTTAAAAGATGCAAATGACAATGCTGTTATTCCTGAAATTTATGCTGATGAGTATGAAGCTTTACTTGCATATCAAACGAAGATATCAGAAATAGAAGATGCAGAAAAAGCAGTAAAAGAAGTTCAAAAGGCACTTAATGATTTGGTTATTAGAAAATATGGAGAGCTATCAGTTGATGAGATTAAGCAATTGTTATTTGATAAAAAATGGATGGCTCGTATCGAGAGTGATATTACTGAGGAAATAGACCAAGTATTAAATGTCCTTGCATCAAGAGTTGTCTTAATTGCAAAACGATATGAGCATACTTTAGGTGAGATTGAAGATAAGGTAGCTCAGTCTAAGGTAAAGGTTAAGTCTGCTTTAGAAAGGATGGGGTACACATGGTAAGCTATCCTGAAGATTGGAAATCTTTACAGTTAAAGGACATTGGATATATACAAATGTGTCGAAGAATTTTTCAAGACCAAACTAAAAAAAGTGGTCAAATACCTTTTTATAAGATAGGGACTTTTGGGGGTAAAGCTGATGCATATATTTCGAGAGAACTGTTTGAACAGTTTAGAAGTATGTATCCATACCCAGAAAAAGGCGACGTTTTATTATCTGCTGCGGGAACTGTTGGAAAAACAGTTGTTTTTGATGGACGTGATTCCTATTTTCAAGATTCAAATATTGTTTGGTTAAAAGTGAATGAAAATGAAGTTGATAAAAGATTTTTATATTATTTTTATAAATCATTTCCTTGGAAAGCTTTGGAAGGTACAACGATTGGTAGACTATATAATAATATTATTTTAGATACAAATATTAATCTCCCTATAATTTTAGAACAACAATCCATTGTATTGGTTCTATCAGACTTTGACAAACATATCGAAAACTTAATTGAACTCATTGAAAAGAAAAAATTCATTCGTGATGGTGTAATGGAAAATTTAGTTAGTGGTAGAAACAGAATCGATGGGTTTGATGGTGAGTGGGAAGAAAAGTCGTTAAATGAGCTGTGTTATCTTATAACTAAACAGACAGGGTTTGACTATAGTGCTGAAATAAAACCTTCATTGGTATTAAAAAAACAAGATGGGGTGTTGCCATTTATTCAAAATAAAGATTTTGAAAAGTGTCGTATTAATTACAATACAGATTTTTATATACCGAAAGGAGTTGCCGAAAAATACCCTCAAATTTTATTAGATGAGATTTGTTTGTTAATCTCAATTTCAGGTCGAATTGGAAATGTTGCTGTTTTTGATAATAATCACCTCGCGTTTGCTGGGGGTGCTGTTGGAATTGCTAAGCTAATTAAACCAGAATTGGCAGAATGGTGTATGTATTTTCTACTTTCCGAACAAGGACAGAAACAGATATTCAAGTATGAAAAAGTTGGTGCTCAACATAATCTTACTATCGAAGATGTACGAAAATTAAGAATTAAAATACCATCGACAAAAGAACGTGAGAGTATTACAAGTATTCTAAATAGTATAGATGTAGAAATCGAAGTACTTGAATCGGAAAAAGTAAAAATGATAGGTATTAGAGAAGGAGCAATGGATGATCTTTTAACAGGTCGTGTGCGTCTTAAAATATAAGGAGGTTGAGTCTATGTCTGTTGATTTAGAAAGAAAATTACAAAATAAGGTCCTCCACTGGTTAATAGATGAAGAGAATGATGGTGGCTTAGGCTACAAATATCTCGGAAACCTTGAAGAACAAGACAACGTACCAGTTAAAGAGGATTTGCTTAGGAAGAATCTAGAAAAACGTGGTTATACTAAAGATCAAATTTCAAATGCAGTAACTGAGCTTGTTTCAAAGGCGAATAACCAGGTTGGTAGCCTTTATCAAAACAATAAAGAGGTTTATTCTCTTTTACGTTATGGCAAACAAGGCGTAAAAGATGAAAATAGAAATCGCCAAACTGTGCATTATATAGATTGGCAAGATGCAGAGAATAATGATTTTTACGTTGCTGAAGAAGTAAGCGTGCTATGCTTTAATCATACAGAAAGAAAACGTCCTGATATAGTGCTGCATATAAATGGCATTGCTTTTGGTGTGTTTGAGTTAAAGCGTTCATGCGTTAGTATTGGGGAGGGTATTCGTCAAAATCTTACAAACCAAAAAAAAGAATACATTCAAAATTTCTTTAGCACAGTCCAATTAATTTTTGCTGGTAACGAGGCTGAGGGTCTGAAATATGGAACAATCGAAACTCCCGAGAAGTATTATTTAAAATGGAAAGAAGATATTAAAGCTACTGATGCCCTTTCTGCAACAGTAAAGGATATTCAATCAAAAGAGAGAAATAAGTTAAGAGATGGTGTTGTTTCTCTTTGTCAAAAAGAGAGGTTTTTGTCGTTTATCCATGATTTCATTATATTTGATGCAGGTTTGAAGAAGGTTGCAAGGCACAACCAATACTTCGCAAATATTGCAGCAAGAAAAAGAATTCAAGCAAGTGAAGGCGGTATTATATGGAATACTCAAGGTTCCGGCAAATCATTGATTATGGTTTGGTTTGCTAAATGGATTATTGAAAATATGGCAGATAGCCGTGTCGTAATAATTACAGACCGTGACGAGCTTGATGACCAAATAGAAAGCCTTTTTATTGATGTTAACGAAAAAGTTAAAAGAGCAAAGAGTTGTTCTAATTTAAGAGAAATCCTAAATAAAAACGATGATTCTATCATATGCTCCTTGATTCATAAGTATGGCCATAATGCAGGCGAACAATCTGATGTGGATCTGTACCGTAAAGAATTGTTGAAAGACTTACCTGCTGACTTTAAAGCAAAAGGAAATATCATCGCCTTTATTGATGAGTGCCATCGTACTAACTCAGGAAAATTACACGAAGCGGTTAAGGTATTGATGCCTGATGCACTACTTATTGGTTTTACAGGAACACCATTATTTAAGACCGATAAATCGACAAGCCTTGAGATCTTTGGACCATATATTCACACTTATAAATTTGATGAGGGTGTTCAGGATGGTGTTGTTCTTGACTTACGCTATGAGGCAAGAGATGTTGATCAGGATTTAAGCAATAAAGAAAAAGTTGATCTTTGGTTCGATATTAAGACTGCAGGTTTAACAGATAGAGCGAAGGTGAAACTAAAACAAAGCTGGAGTTCTATCAATAAGTTGTATAGCTCAAGACAAAGACTTGATAAAATTGCGGGAGATATTATCTTTGACATGAACTTAAAACCACGTCTTAAAAACAACCGTGGTACAGCTATGCTAGTTGCAAACAGTATTTACGAAGCTTGTAGGTATTGGGATATTTTTATGAGCATAGGGTTTACAAAATGTGCAATCGTTACTTCCTATGAGCCTTCCACTGCAAGCGTTAGAACTGCTACGAGCGACTTACATCAGGAAGGTGAAGAAGAATACAAGAAGTCTATATATGAGCGAATGCTTGGTGGCAAGAAGCTAACGGAGTTTGAAAAAGAAGCTAAGGAGCAATTCAAAAAAGAACCAGCAAAGATGAAACTTCTTATTGTGGTGGAAAAACTATTGACAGGTTTTGATGCTCCAAGTGCAACATATTTATATATTGACAAATCAATGCGAGATCATGATTTATTCCAAGCAATATGTCGGGTAAATAGACCAGATGGTGAGGATAAAGACTATGGTTATATCGTAGATTATATGGACTTATTCCGCAATGTTCAGCTGGCAGTTTCTGATTATACAACAGAGGCGTTTGATAACTATGATAAAGAAGATGTTGAGGGGCTTATCAAAAATCGATATGATGAAGCAAAATCGGAAATGGTTGGTTCTATTGCATCACTTGAGGACTTGCTTGAAAATGTAAATGCACCAAAAGAAGATACTGATTATATTGATTATTTCTGTGGTGATAATAGTGAGGATGATGAAAGCATAGGACTTAGGGATATTTTGTATATTCTTACGGCATCTTTGACTCGTTCCTTTGCAAATTGTTGCGATAAACTTGTAAGTAACTATGGTTATTCAGAGAAACAAGTAAACCAGATTAGGAATGATATTTCTGGCTATAACAAAATAAAAGAAATGATTAAACTTGCCAGTTGTGATTATATCGATTTAAAGCCTTATGAGGTTGATATGCGTTATATTCTTGACACTTACATCCGTGCTGATGATTCTAAGGTTATTAGTGAACTTGGGAATATGTCACTCGTTGAATTACTATTAGATAGCACTACTACAACTCCAATAGAGGCACTAGTGAAAGAACTGCCTGGAAATGATCATGCTAAGGCTGAGACTATTGAAAACAACCTTCAACATGAAATCGTCAAGAAGATGTCTTCAAATGGTGTATATTACGGAAAACTATCAGAAATGCTACAAAAGATCATTGAACAACGAAAAATTGAGGCTATGAGTTATGAAGAATACTTGCGTCAAGTTGTGGAACTGGCACAAGCTATTTTACATCCAGAAGAAAACTCCTATTATCCTGAGGAAGTTAAAAATAGTGCAGCCAGAAGAGCATTTTACGATCATTTTGAAAGAGATGAGAAACTAACTGTAAACATCGACAGCGCCATCCGCCATGCAATACGGCCTGATTGGAAGAGGAATTTCCAGAAACAGCAAAATATAAGACTTGCCATATATCAATATTTATTGGTAAATGGTTATAACGAAGACGAGGCAACTAAAATGACCAATGCAGTCTTCGAGATAGCTGAAAGACAGGTAGAATACGATGAGTAACGAAGAAATATTTGGTGGTATGCCTATAGAAATTATCAAAAAGAAAAATCTGAAAAACCTTTATGTTAGAGTTAATCCTCCAGAAGGAAAGGTAACAGTCAGTGCCCCTAATGATTATCCTGACAAAGAGATAAGACTCTTTATTTTAAAGAAAATGCCAGAGATTACAAAAATAAGAGATAGGATGCTTTCGCAGACACGTCAAACTGAACGTGAATATGTATCTGGTGAGTCACATTATTTATGGGGAAAGCCTTATCGATTGCAGGTTGTTTATGAAGGAAACAAATATGAAATTATTAAAGCACCAAACAAGATTATTTTAACTGCTCCTAGGGGATCAACTAAAGAATCTAGAGAGCGGGCTTTTAACGAATGGTATAGGCAAGAACTTAAACGAGTTTTGGATGGAGTTGTTTTAACCTGTGAGGCAAAGACCAATCTTCATGCCGATGAATACAAAATTAAGAACATGAAGACTAAGTGGGGTACTTGCAATATTGATAAGAAAAGAATTTGGATTAATCTGCAGCTTGCTAAAAAGCCTGTTGAGTGCCTTGAGTATTTAGTAATTCACGAATTAATCCATTTGATAGAAAAGAACCATACTCATAGATTTTATGCACTTGTTGAAGAATTTTGCCCTAACTGGAAAGATGCAAGAAAGCAATTATCTGAGATGCCTTTAGATTATTTGGAAAAGGGAGAGCACATAGATGATGAGGAAAATAACGTCAAGTGATATATTTGATATCAATAAAAAATCGGGGGCATTGATTCTTGGTAAGAATCGACTTGACGATTATGCAACTAAGTTTCTAACAAAATATTGTAAAGAGGCACTGGTTAACGCCATGCCTCTCCCTGTGGAATCAATTCTTCAAGATATGGGACTTAATGTTAAAGAAGTTTCACTTTCTCCTAATTTAGATGTGTTTGGTTGTTGCTTGTTGCTCAATGGGAATGTAGAAATCTATGATTATGAAACAAAGAGTTTTATTGCTTTAACTTTTAGCCCAGGAACTATATTAATAGATCCTGCGTCTATCAATACTTATGGTGAGGGCTCAAAAAGAAATACATTAATTCACGAAGCGCTTCACTGGGAAAAAGATAAAACTTATTTTGAAATACTAAAAATAAAAAATAAAGACGCGGCTGAAAAATTAACCCCAATTATGTGCCGTCAATCTGAGACTCTTTATAATCCACCAGAGGGGAAAAATACAAAAGAAAATGAAGTCAGATGGCTAGAGTGGCAGGCTCATAGATTAGCGCCTAGGGTATTAATGCCAAGGAATAGTTTTAAAAATAAGGCTATGGAAATTATTGGATGTCATAACTCGATATGCGTATCCTGCGATTCATTAATTGAAGAGTTAAGCTCTTTTTTTATAGTGTCAAGAGAGTCAGTTAAATATAGATTGCTGGAGGTAGGTCTCAAGGATGTTATATCTTCGTTTGAAGATTATACTAATGTGTATGAGCAAATCTCTGGTAATAAGAATTACACTAAATTAGATGCTTTGGAAGCATACAAGTTAGTACATTCAAATAAGGCCTTTAGTAGTTGGATAAACTTTGGTAATTTTATTTTTGCTGAAGGTTACTTTGTTCTTGCACAAAATGAGTTTGTAACATTGAAAGATGGTAAACCTCGATTAACTGCTAAAGCAAAAAGAAATTTATCTAAATGCGTTATAAACATTTTTGAACACAATATAGTTGATTACGAACATTATAGAAGCGACTTTTCTAATTTTTCATACTTGGAAAGAGTAAATGGGGTTGCACAAAAGGCAGTTACATTTCATCCTAAAGATCAAAGTGAGCTAAAGGTAGTAACCAATGAGTTGCGGCACTCAAATGTTCGAGTTTTAGATGAATATGATATACAAGAAGAGATTACATTGATGCGAATGTTAGGAGATCCAACAACAAGTTTATGTAATTGTTTATGGTTCTTGATGGAGAAAAGAAAATGGAATTACCCAGAGCAGTTTAATGATAAAACTGAGTTACATAAAAATTATCATGGGAAAATAAAAAATAATAACTGCAATAATATGAAGACAAACACTTTAATGGCTATTTGTATAGGATTACAGTTGACTTTACGTATCGTGGAAAAGATATTTAATAAGTCTGATAATAAATTAAATTACTATGCAGACCCTGATATGACATATATTCACATTCTTGAACTGTTTCCTGGTATTTCTCTTGTGGAGTTTAATGATATGCTTGAATCAGGAAATATACCTAAACTAGAAACAAAATCAAGGCTTAATTCTTAGTAACTCAATGAGTTGGTTTTAGACCCCGAAAGGGGTCTTTTTTTATGCTCAAAATTAACAAATGATTGTAAATACAGAGGTCCATGACCAACTTAATGAGTTGAACATGATATTTCAAAAAATGTGATAATTGTTTTAGAAAGTTCAAACCTTTATTGTCCTGAACAAGACATTAAAATGTTTACATCAAAGAAACGGGATGCCTCATGAACATCCGCCTTAACGTAACTTTGATGGACAACTAAATAATAAGTCAGTAAATTAAGGCGCACTGACCACAAATCAATGGAGGAAATTCAATTGATGTGGTTTTGTGCGCTTATTTTATTACTGGCACTATCATGCGGTTTCCTCCGCAAAAAAATCAATGGAGGAAATCGTATGAAAATCAAAGACAATCATTACAAAGACTTTAGTAACCGCAGACCTTACAACGACATTTCTTGTAACCGAGGAGAGGTTCTTGTACCATTCGTAGTTGATTGGGAAATGGTGAAGCATTTTAACATGAATAGGGACAATCTAGAGACGTGGAAATTCTATGGTAAGAAAGTTCTTGTAGCATTTACACCTGTTGCAGAGACAGGAAAGGATGATGCCATGAAAATCTTCAATCGTCAGGTACATGAGTTTTTAAATCAGTATGCAGAACAGCCCGATGACCTTTCTTTGGATAAGATGCTCGATGATATGGCAGATGAAGATGGCAAAGGAAAGGATCCTACAGGAACTGCATCACTTGAAGATACCATCTTTTTAGGTATGGTGATTAAGGATCTTATTGCAGAAGTGGCTCAGAAGAATTCTAAGTATGGTAGTATTCTTGAACTTATCGCAGAGAACTATGAAAAAGGAGAAATTCTGACAGAGCTTAATTTGGGTAAATCCCAAGGATATGAGGATATCAAAAGAGCGCAGACTTTAGTAATGGAACTCTTCTATAAATAACAGCAAAGACAACAGCATCGGTTCATTAAATCGATGTTGTTGTCTTTTTTCTTAGTCTTTTTTATAAAATTCAGTTTCGTATCCATCAGCACGAAGTAAAATATCTGGAATCCAGGAAGGGCTTTTACCCATTTGTTCACAGATAACTTTGAGGTTCAAGCTTTGGCTGCATTCTATGATTAGTTCATCATGTACATGACCTACAATAAAACAGTGGGAGAGGTTGCGGATTGAATTCATCAAAATGTCACGACTAATTGCCTGTACAATGTTCTCTACAAACTTCGGTCCATAACTCTCCAAGCGCTCCCATTTTTTAGTGGGACCTACACCTTCATAGGTTACAGATTCGCCTCCGAACATATTCTCACCTATCTTTGGTTTAATGTAGGAGAGCTTTCTTCCGGAAGGGAGTCGGATAAATAGCATACCACTTTTATATTTAAATTTAATACCATGAGTCTCGGTAAAACTTCTGGTTTTAATAGCTGTTTTAACTGCCGAGTCGACTGTCCACCAAAATTGTACAATATTAGAATTAGAGCTACGCCACGCATCTACCAGCGGTTGAAGTTCATATTCAGTAAGGCCCATTTCAAGAGCCCCCATTGCCTTTAATGCACCAACACTACCACCATAACCAAGGGCTAATTCTGCGATTTTACCTTTTTGGCGGAGGTGAGAGTTAATTCCATGTTTTTCGACTGGTACATGAAACATCTTACTAGCACTTGAACAGTAGATATCTTTTCCTTCACGAAATACTTCTGTACGCCATGTTTCCCCTGCTAAATGTGAAAGGACTCTTGCTTCGATAGCAGAGAAGTCACTTACAACAAATTTATATCCTTGTTTTGGAATAAATGCTGTACGGATAAGTTGTGATAATGTATCGGGAATATCATCATATAAAATTTCAAGCATATCATAATTGCCACAGCGAACCAGCTCCCTCGCCGGCTCTAAGTCAGACATATGATTTTGTGGTAGGTTTTGTAATTGGATGATACGTCCTGCCCAGCGTCCTGTACGATTGGCGCCGTAAAACATAAACATTCCACGAGCTCGACCATCTAAACAAATAGCATTTTCCATTGCCTGATATTTTTTAACGCTGCTTTTAGCAAGCTGTTGACGAAGGGACAATACTTCAGCTAAGGTATCTGGTACTATTTTTATCATTTCTGCAACAGCCTTTTTATCAAGAGTATCAGTTTCTATACCATTATCAGAAAGCCACTGTTTCATTTGAACGATGGAATTGGGATTATCGAGGTTTGTCATATGCTTCATTTGCTCTGCAATTTCACTCTTGGAACGTTTATCAAAGGTAATCGCATGTGTAACAACATCCATATCAATAGCAATACCTCTGTCATTGATTTCTTGATCTAGATGATATTCTTCCCAGATAAATTCTGGAACCGGAAACTTGATAAGCTTCTGTTTTATTGCCATTTCTACTTCAACGTCACGCCTGTTGTAAGACTTGAACATTTCCCATTTATCGCAAGCATCTGATGCGAGATTTCGTATACGACCGCCATTTGTCTTTGTAGGTTTACATGGCACACAGAAGTAACGGATCAGATCTTTTCCATCTTTCATTTTCTGTTCTTCCAAGCCAAGTACAGCACCTACACCTTCAAGTGATAAGGGTAACCCCATATACGCAGACCAGACAAGTGTACATCGCCATGATAAAGGATTAAAATAATTACTGACAGTATCCTCAGGTATGCTATAACTTCTAAAATACTGAGGGTAGTTTTTTCTCATCCAATTGGATAAGCAGATACGTTCAAAAGAAGCGTTAAAGGCCCATTTGATTACATTGTCATCTACAATAGCCGCGATAATTTCTGTAGGTAAATTTTCATTAGAAGCTAAATCGTAAATGATTACAGGGCCATTGTTTATGGATACTGCAAATAATAGTATTTCAAAACTATTTGATTCGGAGTATTTATATACCCCGGATTTTTTTATATCTATATCAGAGTAAGTTTCTAAGTCGATTGAAAGTTCTTTTATTTCCATACATTTGCCTCCTTTATAAAAATAAGGCGGCAGCATAAGAGCCACCGCGCAGATTAATAATTGATTTCAGATATTTAAAGCTCTTTTTTTCTTTGCTTTTCTCGTCTTATGTCATCACGAATACTGGTGTATACCATGTGCCCAAATCCGATGAATAATAAAGCAAACCATGCGCAAAGACCGATTGTAAAAATTAAATTTGTCATATTTTTTCCTCGCTTTCGTAGATTTTCGCAGGTGACAGCTTGGCCACCTGCATAGTTGTCATGATAAACATCAATTGTCTAGCTTAAGAAATCGTCATCTATGTCAGATACAAAGTCTTCTTCAGCTTTTGTTTTTCCTCCAAGTGGCTCTCCATCTCTAACCTTTTGAAGATTGTTAAGTCCACAAGCGATACCTTTGTTACCATTACTATTAAAGGCGTAAAGATTGATGGAAGCTCTACCATATACTCCAGAATAAACTTCGGAACGTTCCATGATAGGATTACGGTCAGCATCTACCATACCAGGTGCAGATGCAGAGTTAGCATTAATAAAATAGCTGTTAGCATAGGCTTCGTCATCAGGTCTTTCAATATCGCCATCACGCATAGGGTTCTTAATAATTGAAAGAGCAGGAGCGCTTTTACCATTACCTTTTAACTTGGATTGACCTTCTTCGTATGCAGCTTCAATAGCTGCATTTATTTTGGTTACTGTTGCAGTGTCAGACTTTGGAACGATAAGAGATACACTGTACTTAGGTGTCCCACCATTGATGGATTTTGGTTCCCAAACATTGGCATAGCTCCAACGGGTATTTACACCTGTGATTACTTTTGTAGGGTTTTGAATTTTAGACATGTTAAATTTCCTCCTTATAATTGTCATTGAAATCATTTTGTGCTGTATTCATAGCCGATCTTTTATCTGATTCTGGTACAAGTGCAGGTTTTCCAGGTGGTTTATATATGAGCTCACCTAGTAGCTCTTCAAAGCGGTTTTTACCAAGAAGTAAAGTCATGGCAGTAATGCCTGTAACTTTCTTTTCATATGGATCAAAGCCAGCTTTTTCTACAGTATCTGCGACTACAGATTCATCTGTATATTTTCGATTGCTTCGACCCTCTACAACTTTGAAGCCTTCATAATGGGTACCAGATTGTGCTTGCTGTAATGCGTAGGATTTGATGTCGTTACCCCAGGAGATTAGTTGATCAATCTTTGGAAGGATTGTTGCTATTTCAATCTCATCCAAGGTAGCAGGTACTTCAAAGTCATATTTTGCAAGTTCAAGGTTATGCTCTGCACGTTTGCGACAAGTAGCTTTTACTTTGCAAAATTGACAGTGGTCACCGGCTCTAAATTCACCTTTTCCTTCATAGGCAAGCTTTGCTGTAGGTGCAAGAATATCATTTGCCCATAAAATCAGCGCGTCTTTACTTATAGAAAATGTGTCAATATTACTTCTACGGGGCTGGAAGATACTCATTTTTACTTCGCTGATATCATAGATACCATCAAAGGCTTCTAAAGCGCCGATAGCGTAGCAGAAAAGTTGTGAATTGTTCTCAGCTTCTACAAGTACGCCAAGCCCATGTTTATAGTCAATTATGTGAATAACGTCATCTGCAACAATGACACAGTCACCAGTACCAAAACCATTTTCTACAAAGCGAGAAAAATCTAATCTTTGTTCAACCATGACCTGGGGATCTTTGCAATGAGACTTTGCTTCTTTTAATTGATCCATAACGAAGTCACAATATTCCTCAGCGCAATTTTGCATTTCTGCATTATAGTGGGAGAGGGTTGGTGTTGGGTCTTTAACATCAGTACCTAGTGACTTTTCAAGAAGGTAGGAGCATAATTCATGGCAGTCGGTACCTTCTTGTGCATAACTAGATGTCTGATCTGGAAGTGCTTCACATAGCTTGGCGCTAGGTGGACAGTTTAACCACCTGTGGCTAGCGGAAGCTGATAAAAAAGCATGTTTAGGCATTCCCGATTACCTCCGCTTCAGCTACAACAGCTGTATAGTCATCGGAGCTTAAGGTACTAAGTTTATCTGCACCATATTTTGAAAGTAGAGATTTAACTTCTTTGCTGTAACCATTTGCAGATTTTCTAGACAAGATACCGCGTACTTCCTCCTTAGAGTAGGTCGTTATTTCAGACTGTTCCTCCTTTACAGGAAGTGCTTTTGTTTTAGTTATGGTTATAGCTTTTGGTTCGGGTAGGTTCTCTGTAGAAAATATTTCCTTTACTAGCTTAGCAGCTTTAATCATTTGTTCTCCACAGACCGTTAGATCTTGGATAGCTTTTATTATTCCTTCGCCGCAGGTAATCATCTCGTCGATGACCATTGATAGTTCACTCATCTTACTCACTTGGATTTTCCTCCTTTTTCATATTTTCATGTCTGAGTTTGTTGGCCAGTACTTTTGAAACAACACTGATTGCAATAAGAACATCAATGAGTTCTTTATCTGTTGCTTTATCAGTCTGGCTTTTGTCATTCATATCTGTCCGCAAATGCAGCACCTCCATTTCTGAAAGGTTTTGTCCCTTCCTAACTTCATAAGTAGATTTGAGATTTCATTTTCCGGTTTTACAGAAATCTTTTGAGGTTTTTTATGGGCCGGATTTTTTATTCTCATTCTTTACAACTTCTTAAGTAGAATGGAGGAGCAGTTTTCCGGTCTGAAAAATAAAAAAATCCGAGCCTGATTTCGCTTTATATAAGGAAGCGATTTCGGCTCGGATTATTTTTTTGTTTAAAGTATGAACGAAGGTAAAAAAAGACCAGCAAACAAGTTGCTGGCCATGAAGATGTGTTAGTACATTATGCTATGCGGCTTATTAGGGATAATGTTTATAGTTCCATCAATGCATTTCATACAACTGATATTACCTGAAATTCTTTGTTTTGTGGTCTGAAATGCAGTAGAAAATGTTGTGATAACACAACGTGTATCTTGTTTGCCATAGCGCTTAATGTACTTACGAATGATTCTTCTTATCATCTTATTACTCATTTTTGTTCACTCCTTATTTTAATTTGTAAGTAGCTCTTCGTCCGTACTTACCCATATTTATAAATTCGATTCCTAGATCTGGATTATCTTCGATGTAGTTAAAGAAGTTTTTTCCAAAGACACCGGCTGGTCCACGTACAATTGTCCATTCATCGCCATATACATCGGGGAGCGTGAACTCTTTGTTTTTAAAATCTCCTTGCTGGATTCTTTTTACAGCTTCTTCAGGTGTGAAGATGGTGTTTATTTGGAAAAGAGTGTGACGGATGTAATCCTGGATGCTTTGGTTCTTGTCCTCGGCCATTTTTTCTAGTTTCTTGTAGTAATCCTCATTTAGTGTAAATTTTACAACTGGCATTATCATTGTCCTCCTTCAATTTGATTTTTCATTCAGGGACTAAGCTCTACAATAAATATAACATACGGGGACCTGAATGTAAAGAAAGAATTTTATTTTTTTGAATTTTAGATTTGACCGGAAAAAGTGTCGCCACCTTTACTTAGGAAGTTAGAAGGAATTTATATTCTTACTTTTATAGAAATGAGGTGAAGTCATATGGGATAAGTTATAAAAATCATGAAGGATATGCCGATCCAACAGCATATCATGCGCTTACACACCTTGAAAATGAATCGAAACAGTATCGACCACTCGTATATATCTGCTCTCCATTTTCTGGTGATGTTGATGTAAACACAGTAAAGGCAAAGAAGTACAGTAGATTTGCAGTTGATTCAGGATCCATAGCATTTGCACCGCACTTACTTTTGCCTTTATACATGAGCGAGGATAGTGAAAGAGAGCTTGCAATGTTTATGGATATGGTCTTCTTAGGGAAATGCGATCAGCTTTGGGTCTTTGGGGACGCGATCACGAAGGGTATGCAGGCGGAGATAAACAAAGCAACAAAGAAAAATATGATTATCCGTTATTTTACGGAAGATTTAGTGGAGGCATAAGAGATGCAACTAACATTATTTACAGCAAACTGTGCCGGTAATAAAGCAAATTGCAGCTATCCGAATAAGGTGCATATTACAAACGCTTCGGAACTGCAAGAAGCTGTAAAAGCCGACCACGTATGTGCAGAATACAAAGATAATTATAGAAGTATTGATAACTTTATAAGTTCAGATTGTTTGGTTATGGATATTGATAATGATCATTCAGAAAATCCAGCAGATTGGCTTACAGCAGAAAAAATTGAATCTATTTATGGGGATGTGGATTATGTTCTAACAACAAGCCGACACCACATGATTGTAAAAGAAGGAAAAGCTGCCAGACCAAAGTACCACATCTATTTTCAAATTGAAGCCTGTAATAATTCTGATTCCTATGCATCAATGAAAGCTGCACTTCAAAAGCAATATAACTTCTTTGATGATAACGCACTGGATTCAGCGAGATTTCTATTTGGCGCAGAAAGTGATGTTGTTTGGCATGAAGGTTGGCTTACCATAGAAGATTTGCTGGACAGGGTGGAAAATTTTGATGAAGAGGATATTTCTTCAAGCGGGCCCATTTTAGAAGGAAGTCGTAACAATACCATGTCTCGATTTGCGGGAAGAGTCCTAAAACGTTACGGAATTACAGAAAAAGCTCGTGACGCATTTCTGGAACATGCGAAGAAATGTGATCCGCCGCTACCAGATGATGAGCTTGATATTATCTGGACCAGTGCCATTCGATTTTTTAATAAGAAGGTCATAAGTCAGGAAGGATATGTTCCACCTGATGAATACAATGTTGATTTTGAAGGTTTTTCTTTGAAACCTGAGGATTATTCAGATATTGGAGAGGCCAAAGTATTAGTTCGGGAGTATGGAAATGAACTGAAATATACCAATGCTACGGATTATCTTCGTTATGACGGAAATTGCTGGCAGGAGGATAAACAGTTAGCTATAGGTGCAGTTGAGGAGTTTTTAGATTTGCAACTTGCTGATGCACAAGATGAAGTAGCAAGAGCAACAGAGGCACTTATTGGTGCTGGTGTTCCAGAAGATATCATAAAAACTGGTGGCGCAGCTCTTGTAAAGGCAGTACCTGGTGACCAAATAGGGATATATTTTATGTTTCTTGGTGCTCAGGCCTATTTAAAGTTCGTATTAAAGCGTCGTGATTATAAGTTTATTATAGCAACATCCAATACAGCAAAACCAATGCTTGCTATTTCAGTTTCAGATTTAGATAAGGATGAGAATCTTTTAAATACACCGGTAGCAACCTACAACCTAAAAAAAGGACTGGCTGGTGAACAGCCACATGATCCGGGTGATCTAATTACCAAGATGACAACATGCTCTCCAGGAGAGGAAGGTAAACAGCTGTGGCTAGATACATTAGATCGGTTCTTTTGTAAGGATCAGGAGTTTATTGATTACGTGCAACAGGTTGTTGGGATGGCGTCAATCGGAAAAGTATACCAAGAGCATATGATTATTGCTTATGGCGGTGGTGCTAACGGTAAGTCTACCTTCTGGAACACCATCTCACGTATCCTTGGCAGCTATAGTGGAAAGATTTCTGCGGAAACGCTCACTATGAACTGCAAACGTAATGTAAAGCCTGAAATGGCTGAACTTAAAGGTAAGCGACTAATCATTGCATCAGAAATGGAAGAAGGAACCCGGCTTAATACTGGAGTTGTAAAGCAGCTCTCATCTACAGATGAAATACAGGCAGAGAAGAAGTATAAGGATCCTTTTAAGTTTGTGCCCTCGCATACGCTTGTACTTTATACAAACCACCTACCAAAGGTAGGCGCTAATGATGATGGTATCTGGAGACGTTTAATTGTAATTCCGTTTAATGCAAAGATCACCGGTAAAAGCGATATTAAAAACTTTGCAGACCACTTATTTGAATACGCCGGTCCATCCATTATGAGTTGGATTATTGAAGGGGCAGAGAAAGCTATCGCAGCTCATTTTAAGACAGAGCTTCCTGGAGTTGTAAAAGAAGCAATAAAAGCATATCGCGAGGACAATGATTGGCTTGGACAGTTTGAAACAGAATGTTGTGAACTAGATCCATCATATAAAGAAAAGTCCGGTGATGTTTATCAAGCTTACCGTGCATACTGCATGCGAAACGGTGAATTTATACGTTCAACATCTGATTTTTATTTAGCGATGGATAAAGCAGGATTTTCAAGGCGCAGAAGTTCAAAAGGAGTGCAGATTCATGGTTTGAAACTTAAAGAAGGACAAGACTTTTTAGATTAGCAGTGTAAGTCGGTGTAGGTTGTTTTAGAAAATTACTACAACTTTTTAAGAACTGACCTACATTCACATACATTTAATGCTATTAGTGTAGGTCTATGAAGGTCGTTTCATAAAACCCCCTATAGGGCTATTTTTGTCTATAAAACTCTCTATAGGGACTTTTTATATATGAGGTACATAGACCTACAATAATAGCATTAAATGTATGTGAATGTAGGTCAGTTCTTAAAAAGTTGTACTAAATTTCTAAAAAAACCT
>JAHRFV010000008.1 GCA_019084435.1 Dethiosulfatibacter sp. | reverse complement strand
GTCCTCCATCGGGGAGGCATCATCCATTCTATCTTAACTGTTTGTCAAACTAATTTCCATATGCTTGTTTGCCAAAGTTATTTCCACTTTATCTTTTTTTGGCGTGGAATTTAGTTTTGCAATTAAGGTATCAATTTTACATTTTTGATGAGTGTTTGTAATGGTTTCATTTTTTGGAATTTTATGATATAATATATAACACTTTACTAAAGGATGTAACACTAAAACGTTTAATCTACAAGGATGGGTTTTATGAAGATTCACATCACTACACTTGGAGACTTTGATATAAGGGATGAAGAAAAGAGTCTTTTCAATCCCTCAAACAGAACCTACACGCTGTATAAGCTGCTGCAGTATTTTATTACGTTCAGAAACAGAAAGATACTGCCTGAAACTATAATAGACAACCTCTTTACCAGCAACGAAACAGACGATCCCAAAAATGTATTGAGAACCCAGATTTTCAGACTAAGACAAATGCTGAAAAAAATGGAGGAAAAACATACTGACGAGGGAAATCATCTGAATATCGTGTTTTCAAATGGCAATTACAGCCTGGAAATAGGAGAAGCTGTTGAGTTGGATATCGATGTGTTTGAAAGCTTGATAGATGAAGGAGACAGCAAAACCCCAGGTGAGAGAAGTGAAGCAATTCAGCTCTATAGACAAGCGCTTGATATTTATAAAGGCACCTATCTGTCTCAAAACCCTTATGAGGTATGGCTTGTTCCTATCAGAAACTACTACAGTAGATTATACCTCAAAGCAGTAAATAGACTTATTGATATACTGAATGACATGGATAAGAATGATGAAATCATCAAGCTGTGTGAAGCAGCTTTAGTATTGGAGCCTTATGAAGAGAAGATTCACATTCATCTGTTGAAGGCTATGTTGAAAACAGGTCAGTCTAAGAAAGCAATGGACCATTATGAATACGTCGAAATGATTCTTCATAAAGAAATGGGTCTTGAGCCATCACCGGCACTAAAAAGCATGCTCAGAAAAATCCAAAGCCATTTTATCGAAAAAAGTGAACTGGACATCATTAGACTGGAAGACCAGCTGGAAGAAGGACCTGATTCAGGTGCGCTAATTTGTGAGTATGAGTATTTCAAGTTCTTATACAATATTCAGAAAAGAAAGTCACTGCGTACCAATGAATCTGATTATGTGGCACTGGTAACCCTAGCGAAATCAAAAATTCCGAGGCATGATCAAGTTGAGATAGAAAAATGGTCAAAAAATATGACAAAAGTCCTATCCAAGAGCCTAAGAAAAGGAGATGTGTTTTCATTCTGGAACGACACCCAGCTCCTCATCATGCTGCATAATATAAGTGATGATGGGCTCACAACAGTGGAATCCAGAATCAAGAAAAACCTCTACCTCTATGGAAAAGAAAGCTACATGGACATGCAAATAAAATTTCAACCGTTACACTCATCAAATGACTTACTCAGTGAGTCCCGATAAGGGACTCATTTTTAATTTAGTGAGGCTTTTTTTATTTTTTGAAGTAATTAAACGAAATGTAATTAAAATGTAATTGCTAGCAGTTATAATAAGGTTAATTAAATGAAAATGAATATCAATATCAATAACTATAAAAGGAGTGAACGAAATGAGAACCCATAAAATATTCGCACTGATAATGGTAATGCTGATGGTTTTAAGTAGTATGAGCCTTACCTTTGCAGGCATACAGAAACCCGGAAACGACATGAATGACGGATCATTAGCAGGCTACTCAGAATTTACAGGAAGTCTGAATACAGTAGTAATAGAAGGAAAATATTGGGTCAAGGATGACAGTCCAAACCCTGGAGCAGTCAAAGTATTGAATTTGGGCAATGGCTACCAAATAGAGTTGACCTATGACAGCTCAGATAATTTTGTTGAATGGGAACTGATTGAACCAATCGATCCCGATTACACCATAACCATAGACTGGATTAACGTAAAAGGTGGAAATTTCTATATGCATTATTCAGGAGGGTACGACACAACCGAGGGAAACACATTGTATACCGCCCAGAATGGAGCTTTTGGTGTATCACATGTGACAGTCGGTTACCAATTTGTTGAAATCCAAACACCACCACCTCCAGTAGAAAAAGGCACCTTGACCATTCATAAAGAGGTATGGATTGATGAAGTGGAAGACGTAGACAACGACATCGAGTTCACATTCACAGTAAACGGAGAGACTGTCAAAGCTAGCGCTATCCAATCCGGACAGATCGAGTTGGAAGTTGGCACCTATATTGTAACTGAATTTGACTTCGGAGATTTCGAACCTGAGTTGGAAACACAAGAGGTTATCATTACAACAGCTGGTGAGGATCTGACATTTGTCAACAGTATGGAAACAGACACCGACCCAGAAAAAGGCACCTTGACCATCTATAAAGAGGTTTGGATCAATGGAGAATTGGAAGAAAACGACGAAACCGAGTTCTACTTTAAAGTGATGTTAAAAGGCGAAGAGAACGAAGAAAATTTTGAGACAGTGACAGCCACTGCTAGTCAATCAGGAACCATTGAATTGGAAGTTGGCACCTATATTGTAACTGAATTTGACTTCGGAGATTTCGAACCTGAGTTGGAAACACAAGAGGTTATCATTACAACAGCTGGTGAGGATCTGACATTTGTCAACAGTATGGAAACCGATACACCGCCACCACCGCCACCACCACCAGTAGAAACAGGCACATTGACCATCTACAAACAAGTAGAGATTGACGGAGTGATTGATGTAGACAACGACACCGAGTTCACATTCACAGTAAACGGAGAGACAGTCAAAGCCAGCGCTATCCAATCCGGACAGATTGAGTTGGAAGTTGGCACCTACACAGTAACTGAGACAGACTTTGGAGATTTCACACCTGTGACATTGACTCAAGAGGCTATTGTAACAACAGACGGTGCAGAGCTTACATTTGTCAACACTATGGAAACCGATACACCGCCACCACCACCGCCTCCAACGACATCTTCTACAACATACAGCATGTCAATCACCAAGACAGCTGATGAAACAACTGTAGAGGTTGGTGACACTATCACCTATACAATCACACTTACCAATACAGGAAATGGAACACTGACCAATGTGAGAGTTGAAGATGAGATGGTAGGATTGGATGAAATAGTACCAACGCTAGCACCTGGAGCTTCAGTAACATTTACAGAAACCTTTGAACCTCAAGAAACCGGTACATTAGTCAACACAGCTACAGCAACTGATAATCAGGCACCATTTGTTCAGGATGATGCTACAGTAACGGTGATTGAATCAACCATCGAAGAAACTGATGATACAGTTGAGACAGAAGAAGTTATTGATGAAGAAGTACCCTTAGATGTACCGGAAGTAGAGATAGAAGAAGAGATTACACCAGAACCTGAAGAAGAGATAGTTATCATGGAAGAAGAAACACCACTAGCCATCCCTGATACAGGCGTCAACACACCAGCATTCGCATACGGAGCAGGCGCTCTGATATCATTACTGGCATTGCTGAAGAAAAAAAGATAAGAATAATAAAAATACATTAGATAAGAACAATAACTGAAGAATATAAAGCGGGCAGTGAAAACTGCCCGCTTTTTTGGTTACTTCGACAACAGGTTGTAAAGCACCTGTGCGATTTCAGCCCGTGTCGTGCCAGAGGTTGGATACACGTTATTACTGCTTCCAGAAGCAATACCTGACTTGACAAGATCTGACAAAGCATACAAAGCCCAATCTGCTATTTGATCAACATCATCGAAACTGGAAATCTCTTTGTCGACAGTAGTGGCAGGAACTTCATCGATCACTTTCAAAGCATTATGGAGCATGACGAACATTTCCTGTCTGGTTATATTTTTGTCCGGTGCGAACAAGTTATCACCTATACCTTTAACAATCCCTAGCGACTTTGCTGCCATCAAATAATCTGTATAATAGGTGTTGCCCGCATCTGTAAAATTCTGCATCTGAGTAAACGATTCCAGATCTTCTGTATTGATCTGGTAAGCGTTCATCAGCAGCACAATGAATTGGGCTCTGGTTAATTTGGCTTCTGGACCGTATTGCTTCTCGCCAATACCAGAGGTAATGCCACGAGCAGCGATGAAATCAACAGCATTCTTATACCATGCTCCAGCCGCTACATCTTCAAATCCAACCAAATTGTAGCTGATTACGAAGTGAGAGAAATGGGTTGTCTTAAACACAACTGATTTCAATGCTGCGTCATAACGACCGCGAATCGGTTTTAAAATACCATCATCAGTCAAGTGATAGATGACGATAGCGTTTGGATTTTCATCAGGTTGTAACGTATATGGAATTGATACTGTCGCATGACCACCGTTGAAATTGGATACCTTCGTGTCACCATTCATGACATTCAAATCATAAACAGGACGATCTTTGATTTTTGCCTGATCTGATTCAGAAAGAGAACTGTTATCGATAATTCCTGCTGAGATGACAACAGAACTGCCAGTGTCTGCCTCAGAGATAGTTTCCAATGCCTTTGCATCAAAGATAATTGAAATGAAAGGCGAGGTTATGCCCAAATCAGAATCCGTTTCTTCAACTATTTCTTCTAAGTCTTTTTGAAGAATGCTGATTCTCAAATCATCGATACCTGCTTTTGTATCAATATCCAGTTCAATTAGGTCATTCTTCTGGCTGCCGCCATCTGAACCAATTTTATTCAGAAGCGCATCGACGATAGCGGTTGTAAGATTAGCTGATGCGGTCCCTGAGACAGTGGATGAAGGTAATTTGGTAGTATTTGTCGTGAAACTATTATTGACTTCAGTAGTGACTATAATAGGTGGTGGGGTATAAGAGCTTCCACTTGAAGATCCTGAAGAACCACTAGACGCTCTATTGATAGTCATTATATAAGTTCGAGTCGAGATACCATCTTCAGCTACAACGCCTATGGTGAATGTATTCACACCCACATTCAATGTCACTTCTCGGCTGGTTGAGCCAAATCCATTTATCTGAACAGTAGCATTGCTATCACTGGCTATAGCAGCAATTGTTGTGTTGCTGACGTTGTTAGAAACGTTAGCTGAATAGCTAGTGATCGAGCCATCAAAGGTCGGAGTAAATGAAATACCAGATGCGGAAAGTGCTGACAATGTTGCGTCATCAGAAAGCTCTTCATGTATATATCCCTGCCAAAAAAGAGCTGGATAACCGTCATTATCGCTGCTAAGGGTCCAGATATTTGGGAAGGACCAATCAATAAAAGTATCTTGAATTTTCATCTCATTTGTGGTTATAGGATGACCTTTTCCAGTATCTGCCTGTGAAGAGGTGAGTGAGTCGTAGTAACTGCTGGTGATTGTACCACTGTCGCTCAACCCCACTAAACCACCAGTATCGATATTACCATCTACTAAACCCGTAGCATAGGAGTTTGTTATAGTTGAATAAAAATTGTATCCCGCTAGGCCACCAACATATTGGTTACCAGTTACTGACCCTCGGGCATAGGAATCGATTATTTCATTAATTCCTCCCCAATAGTTATATCCTACCAATCCACCGATATAATTGTTACCGGTAACATTACTGGCAGAAAAAGAACTGCTGATTCTTCCATAATTCAGCCCTACAAGACCTCCAATCCAATCAGTTGCAGATACAGCACCTTCAGATTGGCAAGACAATATTTCCGAATTCTGATTTAGAATGCCGACCAGACCACCTACACGCTTATGACCTAAAACTGTAACTGATGATTTACAATCACTTATAGTTGTAGTGAAGGCAGTACCAATTAAACCACCTACTTCGTCTAGTGTATCTGTGCCAGACACAGCACCACTTACATAAGAACTACTAACAATACTATCAGTCACGCTCCCAGCCAGAATACCAATATGTTTAAATCCAATAACGTTAGCATTATCAATTACAACATTGGTCATTTCAGCGCTGTTGGTATATCCAAACAAACCAACACCTGCAGTACTAGTTCTCTCAATAAAGAGGTTACTGATAGAATAATCATTACCATCAAAACTTCCAGTGAATGGGCTATCAACGGTACCAATGGGATCCCATCCGGAACCAGTGTTAAAAGGTGTAATGTTAACATCTATATCATTCATCAAAACAAATGACTTGTCCAAGTAATCGCGTATTTGATTCAATTGTGTGGCTGTAGTTATCTGATAGGGATCATCTGTTGTACCGTTGCCCGTGAAGGGTGGCTCGACCATTTTAACTCCTTCTATGTAGGAGCCATCAATTTCCCCAGAGCCTCCAATCAGACAGGTGCCTAAAACTAGACCGTTTTGGCTTAGACTACCAGACGTAAATGTAATCTCTGCACGATTATCTATATCGTCGCATACCCATTCCAACGGATCACCAGTAAATCCAATATGAATGGTACCGTTAACACCAGCATTGATGGAATGTTGATAATACGAGTACCCTGCATCTATTGATGTATTAACAATAGATTTGGATATCGTGATTTTACCGGAACCACCCGTGCTGGCCCAACCGATCGTTCCAATGCCAATTGCTGACTCACCGTTGCCGAAAGCGTTAATAATACCACCAGTTATGGTTATTTCACCCGCAGTTGTTCCATATCCACCGCCAATGCCAGCGCTATAGGGGCCTCCTGTAGCAGTGATGTCACCAGCTGAGATATTGATAATGCTTCCAGGTGCATCTTCTGCATTACCGTTATGTCCTCCACCGATACCTGCACCACCAGTAGCTCCTCCCTGTGCGACAATCGTACCGCCTGAAATGTTGATGGTACCTCCATTAGTTCTATTGCCACGTCCACCTATACCAGCACCACTCCCGGTAGATGTTGATGTTATATGACCATTTGAAATATTAATTACACCCTTATTGCTACCGATTCCCGCATCACTATAACTGGAAGCATCTATTGTACCCCCTGTGATATTGATTGTTGTGGGCATCACATACGTGGTAGACATCACCAAGCCACAACCGATACCTGCACCGCCTACACTAGTAGCAGTAATAGCACCTCCTGAAATGTTGATTGTTCCACCATCTGTTGTACTTGGGGTGTTTTGAATTCTACCTCCACCGATACCTGCACCATCGTCTCCTGTAGCCACAATGGTTCCACCCCCGATAGTAATACTGTCCAATTTACCCTCATAACCACCACCAATGCCGGCACTATAACTATTGCTTTGTGCAGATGAGGTTATGTCACCATCTGTAATTAAGATAATTCCACTTGAACCACCGGTACCACCACCGATACCAGCAGCCCTATATCCTCCAGTAGTGATTATATCTCCGCCATTGATGATAATTGCACCTCCGGATCCACCACGTCCTCCGCCAATACCGGCACCTGAACCCGTACCTCCAGCAGCATTTCCACCTGATGAAGTGATTATTCCACCCTCTATTGTTATCATGCCAGCTGAAAAATTGCGAGCACCGCCTATACCGGCAGCATAATCACCGCCCATAACAGTCAGTGTGTCAATTGATGAACCCGATATAATTAACTCAGCGTCTGTCGGTACTTCTAAACCGGCTCTGTTCAAACCACTCCGTAAAAAGTTAGAACCTGAGAGAGTCAAATCAACTCGTGAATTGGCAGCAACAGCAAAAGCACAAGCATTTGTCGAAATATTAATTCCATCTAAAGTAACACTAACATTAGCATTTTCTTGAACTATGATAGTGTTTGTTGTAGGTGTCTCAGAGTTGGTTTGTATTATGATATAACTATTGCTACTATTTTCAATGTTGGTAGTAGCCCCAAAGTCATAAGCGTTTGCCTTAATCACAATGCTCCCATCTGCTATGTCCAATGTCACAGCTTCTATTGCGTGTGTCGTCATTGCTGAAAAAGGCATCATCGAAAGCAACATAGCTAGGATGACTACCATTGATAAAAACTTCCTTTTCATACTAAATCCTCCTAAATTTGGTTTTGGTATTTGATAGGATAATACCCAAAATGGAGGTTATATAGACGTGTACAAAGCATTTGTCAATGACAAAAAGCTTGACACGATTCGTGTCAAGCTTTGGATTTGTGTGATTTCTACAACCAACCCCTATGTTTAAAAAACGCAATCATCCCAACAGCAAGAGCAATACAACCTACAATAAAGACCTGCACACCATAGGCATAATCAATTCCTGGGAAAGTGGCGAAATTCATGCCGAAAAAGCCAGTTAAAAAAGACAGTGGAATAAAAATGGCTGAAAAAATAGTCAGAACTGTCATCACTTTATTCATATTATTGCTTATATTTGATATGTGAGTTTCTGTCAAACTACTGACAAGTTCCCGATCCAGCATCAAAGCATCTGATATCTCCACTAGATGATCGTTCAAATCATTGTAGAAAGCCTTTGTAGTGTCATTGACCAGACCGAAATCTTCTGATATCAGATTTCTGACCAAATCCTTGATGGGTAGAATAGAAGACCTTAAGAAAATCAACTCTTTTTTGGTGGAATAAATCTTATCCATCGCATTCTTTTCTTCATTCATGACAATCTCTTCAACATGATCGATGAGCGTTTCAACAAACTCCAATGCAGTATAATAGTGGTCTACTACAGCATCCAGCATTGCATAGAAGAGATAATCGATATTGAGATTCCTAACATTGCCTTTTCCGTTTACAATTCTGTCACGAAGAATATCAAAGACATCCCCTTCTATTTCTTGGAAGGTGATGATCAGATTGTCCAATACCAAAATAGAGAGCTGTTCATGGACAATTTTATTGTTCTTTAGATAAACCATTTTTAAAACCGCAAACAGCTTGTCATCTATATACTCCATTTTGCTCATGTGGTCGGTATTCAATATATCCTCGAGGACCAGATCTGAGATGGCATAGAGATTTCCTATCTCTCTAATGATATCTATATTGTTAAAGCCAATAATATTTAACCACTTTTTCTGTGGAGATGTCGGCACTTCATTGATTGAAGTAATTTGCTCTATGGTATGTTCACTCTCATCAAAAGAGTACAGCTCCATTTTTGTTTCTTGACTGGTATAATCTCCGGTATAGATAAGCGTTCCCGGTGGGTGATTTATTTTATAGGTTTTCATAGGCAGCCTCCATTTAGATTATAACATATTTCGAAAAAATCAAATATATATTAGCAAAAAGACTATATATAATACTTCAAAAATTATATAATAATTAGATGAAACAAATAGGGGGGGCTAACTCTTGAAAAGAAATTACAGAAATCTATTTCTTCTTTTTGCTGACATTATTTTGTTGGCTCTTTCAGTTGTGCTGGCATACATGCTACGATTCGATGGTAGCATACCAGCAGTTCATAGGGAAGTGATTTCCCAACATCTTCTATTTACTATTGTGATCAAGGTCATCATTTTTTATTTCTTCAAACTTTACAACAGTCTTTGGATATATGCCTCAGTGGAAGAAATGATACAAATCATAACAGCGGCGGTACTGGCACAGGGTGCTGTTGTCGTGTATCTGTTTTTTGTTCAGGCATCCGTTCCTAGAAGTATATTTATAATCGTGGGGATGCTGGATGTTATTTTGCTGGGGGGCATGAGATTCAGCTATAGATTACTCCATAAAATCAAGACATATGGAAATATTTTTGATAAGGGAAGCCAGAAACGCATCATGGTGATAGGTGCTGGTGAGGCTGGCGTTATGGTTATCAAGGAATTGAAAAAGCATCAACAGCTTAACAGTGTTCCTGTGGCTCTAATTGACGATGATAAAAAGAAAATCGGAAAGAATATCAATGGGGTTCCTGTGTTGGGAAGCCGTGACGATATCGTAAAAGTTGCGAAATCAAAGAAAATAGATGAGATTATCATTGCTATTCCATCCGCTTCCAAGAGAGAAATCAAGGAAGTGGTCAAAGAATGCAAAAAGACAGAATGCATGCTTAAAATATTGCCTGGTGTGTATGAAATCATAGACGGTTCTGTTAATATCTCCCAAATCAGGGAGGTAGGCATAGAGGACCTACTAGGAAGAGAAGAAATCCATCTGGATGTCAGCAATATTAAAAATTTGCTAAAAGACAAGACCGTTATGGTGACGGGAGCTGCAGGATCCATCGGGTCTGAGCTGGTGAGACAGATTGTCAGGTATCAGCCTAAAAAGGTGATACTTTTTGATATTAATGAAAACGCTCTGTATGATCTTCAACAGGAGATTATTAGAAAGCTGGCACATGATCATCTGGACATAGATTTTGTTTATATAATCGCATCCATTAGGGACCTCAACAGACTGGAGTATCTTTTTAGCCGTTATAAACCCAATGTGGTCTTCCACGCTGCGGCTCATAAACACGTGCCTCTGATGGAGAACAGCCCACATGAGGCGGTTAAGAATAATGTGTTTGGTACATGGAATCTAGTTGTTATGGCTGACAAGTACAACGTTGAGAAGTTTGTACAGATATCGACTGATAAGGCTGTCAATCCTACCAATGTCATGGGAGCAACCAAGCGCATCTGTGAGATAATTGTTCAGACTTATAACCAAGAGAGCAAGACTGAGTTTACTGCTGTGAGATTTGGCAATGTATTGGGCAGCAATGGCAGTGTTATTCCGCTGTTCAAGAAGCAGATAGCTGAGGGTGGACCTGTTACGGTTACGCATAAGGATATCATCCGATATTTTATGACTATACCCGAGGCATCGCAGCTGGTACTAGAAGCTGGATCTATGGCAAAGGGCGGAGAGATTTTCGTTCTGGATATGGGAGAGCCAGTCAAGATTATTGATCTGGCGGAGGACCTTATCAGATTGTCAGGACTTCTTCCTTATGAAGATATTGATATCACGTTCACCGGACTCAGACCTGGTGAAAAACTGTATGAGGAGCTCTTGCTATCTGAAGAGGATATCACTCAAACGGCCCATAGCAAGATATTTGTCGGTAAGCCTTTGTTTTCTGATCTGAACCATCTAATCAATCATCTTGAGATATTGAAAGGGATTGTCAAGAAAGGGGAAGAGGAGGATATACGTCAGTACCTGAAGAAGCTGGTGCCGGAGTATACTTATAAGAAAGAGGAAAAAGGTAAAGTGATTTCTATTCAAGATAAAAGGTTAAGCTAGCTAAATTTTCGTAGCTAGCTTTTTTATCCTGTCAGTGCTAAATGCTTCGAATAAGAGATATCAAAATCACGCGGCAACGGACTCGTATTTTATGGTATTCAACATCACCGCTAAACGCTTCAGACATTATTCTAGAATGAGCTCGATGACTTGTTAAATTTTCAAAAACTCACCTGCGGTTCAGACACTTGAAAATTCTTCACACAAGTCATCTGCGCTCTTTTATTTGATTAGACTCAGCAAAGTTTAGCTCATGATAGTTGAATGCCATATATTGAATATGCGAAGGAATTCCTTGCGCTTTCTAATCAAAATGTCTCACGATGTTGTCTTAGTGGTTATTGGTATCTCAGACAACTTAATGTCTCGCAATGTTGTCTAAGTGGTAATTTGGTATCTCAGACATATACTATCTCAGATAAGCTTCGAGCTTGCGCAGAGCATGAACTTTGGTGTTCACAACAGTCCGGTATGCAATACCCAACTCGCGCGCGACTTCGATCATGTTTAGCCCTACGTAGTAGTTCAGACTGATGACTTGCAACTCTCTTGGACTGAGTATTTTTATACCTAGCATCAGAGCCTTCATTTTCTCGTCTTGAAGCATGGCACCGTCTGCTGATGCTTCTTCGTCTGCTATGACATCCATCAGTGTTATATTACCATCTGCGCTTTTGACAGAACGGTTCAGAGAGTCGCATTGTTCCTTGATGGCTTTTCGTCCCATGTCCATAAAGTGAAACCTTAGAGTCGTTTTCACATATCCCAGAAAGGGTATGCCTCTGCTAGCATCAAACTGGTCCACACACTCGGCAATCACCAGATAGCCTTCCTGCATCAAATCTTCATAGGGCATATCGCCCAGGAAATACTTCTTGGCTGATGCCGTCACCAGTGGCGTTAGCATCTCCATCACTTTTTCCATGGCCCGCACATCACCCTTTCTTGCCTTGTCCAGCCATCTATTGAATACCTCTTGTGAATTTTTCTTGTTCAATTGTGTCTCCTTTTCAGGAGAGCGCTCTCATGTAATTTTATTTCCGGATAGGGAGAGGTTATCAGAGATCAGAAAAAAATCAAAAGGTGGACTTACACCAAGTACATGCTAAAATATCAAAAAGTCCCTAAGGGGAAAAGTGGAAAGTCTCTAAGAATTTGATAAAAAATAAACGAAAGTCCTTGAATTATCATTTATCTTTGATAAAATAGTAGGGTCTTTTATTTTAAATAGAATATAAATAAATACAAAATTACAGGAGGATAGCATGAGACAGATCAATTATGACCATGTATCAGCAATGAGACCTGAATACACTCAAAACAAAGGCGATTGCACAGAGATTATTTATGAGAATGGAGAGACATATATCGCTGAAAAAAACATTAGTAGTGTCATAAACACCATGGGGAAATATTATTGCACTGATTTGAAAGCAAACAGAAAGGTTTATGGGAAACTATTGAGGATTAAAAACAACGTCCCTATTGTATTTTCAGATAAGCATATTCTGGTACCTTATAAGGTAAGAAAGCCATTAAATAAGAGAGATGGTGCTTATGGTTATTTCAATTTATATCATCTAACAGGGTTTGAGGGTAAAGGCAAAAATGCGTTTATTAAATTAAGGAATGGCATAAAGCTCAAACTGTTTCAAAATCTTAAGCCATACCTTAAACACATTACTTTGGCGGAACGATTGTTTACAGAAAAAAGATAATTATGTAACATCACTTACAACAGACACAAACTTGTTTACAACAGCTGAAAAAATTGGTATAATTAATTCGTTCGTAAAGCGAATAATGTTAAGGAGATCAATCAATGAAATTTTTCAATCCGACTAGTGAGCTTAAAGAGCTGCGGTTACTGCAGCATATTGAAATCAAACATGACTGCACGCAGAAGGAATTGTCTGAGGTTGTGGGTGCTGCTGTTTCCATGATCAATCTGTACATCAATGCACTCGAAGAGAGAGGCTTGATTGTCAGAAAGTACCATTCGCCCAAGACGGTGCATTATTTTATTACCCCTGAAGGATTGAAAAGGAAGAACTATCTCCTGATTACCTATACCAAGGAACTACTGGATCTGTACAAACTGGCAAAGAGTAATGTCAAATCCTATATCTTTGAAGTGAAGGATAAGGACTATCAGAGAATTTTGCTCTACGGAGCTGGAGAAGTAGCAGAGACAATTCTCAGTGTCTTAAGAGACACTGAAGAGAATGGTCTCCAGGTAGTAGCCGTAATAGACGATGATAAGAGAAAAATAGGAAAATCCATGATGGGACATCCCATTATAAGTTCGCAGCACATCGATGATTATGACTATGATGTGATAGTCGTTACCAGCTATGCTTATGAGGATGATATTCTCAAAAACCTAGTAAAAATTGGGAATGATATGACAAAAGTTGAAAAGTTTTTTGTGAGGTGACCATGGTTACCAACAACGATTCGATTAACTGGTATGCGTTGCAAGTTGCGAAAGGGCAAGAAGATAAAGTCAGAAAAATTATTGAGTTGACTTTTGGAGATCAATTTAGAGTCATAGTTCCCAAAAGAGAGCTGCGAGAAAGAAAAGAAGGCAACTGGCGAGTTGTCAAAAGAAACTTATTTCCTGGTTATGTGTTCTTAAAAGGTGTTGTTTCAACTGAAACATATTATTTAATTAAAACATTGCCTATATACACAAAATTGCTAAAAGATGAAGACGGACCGTTGAAGATACACGATTCAGAACTTAGAGTATTAAAGATTTTTTTTGAAACCGATGACGGCAATGTGAAGATATCAAAAGCATATAAAGAAAATGACGTCATCAAAATTATGGAAGGTCCGCTATCTGGTTTAGAGGGAATCATACAAAGTTTTGACATCAGAAAGGGCAGAGCAAAGGTAAAGATTGATCTGCTGGGTTCTACAAAAACCATTCAATTAGGGGTCGAACTAATTGATATAATCCAATGATGATAACGGGTGTTTCGGCCCCGAATGAGTCAGACGAAGACATAGCATAAATGATCAGCATCTTTAAAGGTGTTGATAGCGAAGCTATGAGCTGGAACAATAATATTTTATTAAATACGAGAAATGATAATGACTAGATTAAAACTAAAAAATAGCGGTATAACATTAATTGAACTGATTGTAGTTATAGCAATATTGGGAATACTTTCAGCAATAGTCGTACCAAGATTTAGTGGCTATACAATATTAGCAAAGAAAAGAGTATGCAATACAAATCTTGCTCAAATGAATCGACTTTACTCAGCCTTTCTTGTGATGGAAGGCAAAGATTATACAGAGCTTCTGTTTGATCAGTTCATATTGGAAAATGAAAGCGACTTATGTCCTGAGGACGGGATTTTAAGTTATTATGACGGGAAAGTAAACTGTAGTGTTCATTATACGGATGATTCAGAGGACGATAATGACGATGATGAAACTGATTCAGGTGGAGAAACACCATGGTTGTGATGGGATACATATATATCGATGTGAGTATCCTGAAAGGACAACAACCACAAGATGTAGCATAAAAGATGTTAAAAATCAAGTTTGTCATGCAAGATACAGATTTAAAGTTGAAGCAACTATTAGGAATTCCCGAATAGTTCAAACAAGAAAGTAGGTGAGATGAGTTGGCTAAAGACAAATTAGACAGAAGCATATTTGAATCCATAAAAGAAGTGCTTATAAGTGCACGGGAAAAAGCCTATAAAGCCGTTAATTTTGCTATGGTTGAAGCTTACTGGAATGTAGGCAAATTGATTATTGAAGCCCAAGATGGAAATGAACGTGCTGAGTATGGAGATTATTTAATAAAAAGTCTTTCGAAGGAGCTCAAAGTCGAGTTTGGAAAAGGATTTACAGTGACAAACTTGAAGTATATGCGCCAGTTTTATCTTACCTTTCCAAATAGTCACGCACTGCGTGACCAATTAAGCTGGACACATTATCGTTTATTGATGAAGATAGAAAATGAAGAAATTAGAAATTTTTATATAGAAGAGTGTATCGAAGGAAATTGGAGTACGCGTCAGTTAGAACGACAAATTAATACTTTTTATTACCAGAGAATACTTGCAAGCCAGAACAAACAGATAGTACGAAATGAAATTAACAAGTTGGAAAAAGGCATCCAAGCAGAAGACATCATTAAAGACCCGTTTGTACTTGAGTTTATGGGGTTGACCGATCATAGAGACTTTACAGAAATTGAAGTTGAAAAAGCGTTGATGGACAATCTACAAAAATTCCTCCTGGAGCTTGGCAAAGGTTTTTCATTCGTTGCAAGACAGAAAAGAATTACTGCAGAGGGAGATCATTTCTATATAGATCTTGTTTTTTACAACTACATCTTGAAGTGCTTCATTCTTATTGATTTGAAGGTAGGCAAGCTGTGTCATCAAGATATTGGACAAATGGATTTTTATGTGAGGTATTTTGAGAAAGAAGTTAAATCCGAATCTGATAATCCGACAATCGGTATCATCTTGTCCTCAGAAAGAAATGAAACGGTTGTAAAGTACTCTGTTCTAGAAGAAAGTAAACAGCTTTTCTCTGCGAAGTATCTTCCGTATTTACCGACAGAGGAAGAACTAAAGAAGGAATTGAAGCGGGAGAGGAATTTGATTGAGATTGAGAAATCATTGCAAGATTAGTCACGCACTGCGTGACCAATTAACGATTTCAGTATGGGCATAATTTGCCTAAACTAATTCAGAGATAGGTCATATTTGAGTTGTTGCATAATCTGCAACAACTGAGAGAATTTATGTAATTGCACTCGAGGAGATCAAAAATGAACTATAAAGGATTCCTTGACAGTTGGAAAGTAACAATGAATTTACGTTTGGAACACATTATGTGTACAATAGTCAAAATCGAAAATGTAGTCCAACTAAAAAATCAGACTACAGGCTTGAATCCAGTAATATCAAGATTTTAAAGGTTTTGTAGTCTATGTAGTCTGAGAAATCGCAAACTTTTTGATTGGATGTATATATCGACGTGAGTATGGTGAAAGGATAAACAGGCTGCAAGGCAGTGATATCAAGGGTTTAAGCACAACACCGAAATGTACTAATGTTACAGAAGCATTACACGTAGTCCCATTCAATCAAAGCATATATTTATGCAAGATATTGTGCTAGAAATCAATCAAAACACTACATATAGATTAAGAAAATAAGGTGTCCTATACACCATAAACATACATAACAGAGGCAGGAGGAACTATCATGGTTTATTTAAGAATCAAAAGATTAATAGATATCATACTTTCAACACTTGGACTTATCATATTATCTCCTGTTTTTTTAGTACTCATTATAGCAATCAAGGTTGACTCCCCTGGACCTGTTCTCTTTAAACAGAAGAGAGTTGGGATCCATAAGAGTCATTTTCATATATTGAAGTTTAGAACCATGAGAATCGATACGCCTAAGGACACTCCTACTCATCTATTGGAGAATCCAGATCAGTGGATTACAAAGGTAGGTAAGTTCTTACGTAGAACATCTCTAGACGAACTGCCTCAAATAATCAACATCTTTAAAGGTGAGATGAGCGTTATCGGTCCAAGACCTGCTCTTTGGAATCAGTATGATTTGATAGAAGAAAGAGATAAGTATGGGGCAAATGACGTGCCTGTCGGTCTTACAGGCTGGGCGCAGATTAATGGTAGAGATGAGCTTGAAATTGATGTTAAGGCTAGACTTGATGGAGAATACGCTGAGAAGATTGGACTTCTGATGGATATCAGGTGCTTCTTTGGTACGGTGATAAGCGTACTTAGGACTGATGGTGTTGTTGAAGGTGGGACTGGTACGAAAAAAGCTGATAAAGAATCAGTGAGACATTAGGGGTGAGTAGATGTTATTAGTGACAGGGATTACAGGACATACAGGTAGATATTTTTTACAGGAACTTATTGATCATAAATATGAAGGACCAATCCGCTGCATCGTTAGAGAAACTTCTGACATCTCGATGCTTGATAACAGCGGATTGAATATTGAGAAGGTTTATGGAGATATCCATGATGAAGCATTTCTTGATGAAGTTACAAGAGGTGTAAATGCTATCGTTCATATCATCAATGTAAGACATACTTTAAGGGTGTTAAAAGCTGCAATTAAGAATAATGTGAAGAGAATCGTTAGTGTTCATACAACAGGTATCTTTTCTAAATTTAGAATCGCTTCTGAGGAATACGTGATCATTGAAAATGAAATCAAAGATATTCTCTCTAAGAACGACATCAGCATGACAATATTGAGACCAACCATGATTTATGGTGATGTGTGTGATAGGAATATGAGTAAGTTCATAAAGATGGTTGATAGGTTTAGAATCTTTCCTGTTATTAATAATGGTAAGAGCTTAATTCAACCGGTGAACGCAAGAGACTTAGGTAAGGCTTATTATGATGTGCTGATGATGCCAGTAGAAAAAGCTAAATCAGAATATATCTTATCTGGCGAAAAGCCCATCACAATGCTTGAAGCATTTAAGTTGATAAGCAATAATCTTGGGAAGAAAACAACATTTATAAGTTTCCCTCTGAGTATTGGTGTAATCATGGCAAGGGTTCTTAAAGGGATTACATTAGGTAAAATCGATTATGTTGAAAGAGTACAAAGAATGAGTGAAGACAGAAGCTTTTCACATGAAGAAGCAACTGCAGACTTCGGATATCGACCTGAATCTTTTGAAGTAGGCATAGCAAGGGAAGTTAAAGAATATCTTGGAAGATTGTAGGTGTAATGTAATGGGAAAGAGAATTTTGATTCTGTCGAATCATTTTATAACCTTATATAACTTTAGAAAAGAACTAATTAGAAGTCTAAATGAGGAAGGACATGAAGTATACATCTCCATGCCAAAGTCAGATGATAATAAGTTCTTTAAGGATATGGGCTGTAAAATCATTGAGACGCCTGTTGATCGAAGAGGAATCAATCCAATAAGAGACATTGGTTTAATTATGACATATATAAGGATCATGAAAGAAGTTAAACCGGACATTATATTCTCTTATACCATTAAGCCGAACATTTATGGGTCTATAGCCTCTAATATAACAAAGAATAAGCAGATTAATAACATTACCGGTACAGGTGGTACTTTCTTAAAAAGAAACTTTGTTAGTGAAGTTGCAAAGCTTCTATATAAGATGTCAATTAAGAAATCATATAAGGTATTTTTTCAAAACAGCGGAGATAAGGATCTATTCGTCAAGAACAACATGGTTAAAGATAACTATGCTATGCTTCCGGGGTCTGGCGTTAATTTAGAACAGTTCCAGGTAAGCGACTTACCCTCAGATGAAGAGACAAATTTCATTTTTATGGGAAGGGTTATGGAATTAAAAGGTATAGATCAGTATCTAGCAACAGCAAAAGTGATAAAAGATGAATATCCAAACACGAACTTTTTTGTTGCAGGGTTTATTGAGGAAGAAAAGTACAAGCCTATTATAGATGAATATGATTCAAAAGGAATTATCAAATACATAGGCTTTCAAAAAGATATTAAGTCTTGGATTGAGAAATGTCATTGTACAATTCTTCCGTCTCATGGTGGTGAAGGAGTACCAAATGTACTTCTTGAGTCCTCTGCTATGGGAAGAGTATGTATTGCTTCAACAATTAATGGTTCTAAGGATGTTATTGAAGATGGAGTGACAGGTTACTTGTTTGAAACAGGTAACGCAGAAGATTTAACAGACAAAGTTAAGAAGTTCTTAGAACTAAGTATTGAAGATAAGGTTAAGATGGGGTTAGCTGGAAGGGCTAAGGTTGAGAGAGAGTTTGACAGGCAGATAGTTATTGATATGTATTTGAATGAATTATTATGAAAGATGGTGAAGGGTTTGGATAAAAAAACAACAATTTATGTAAGAAATAAAGAGATCACACCATCAAGTTATTATCGAATAATTCAATACTCTAGAAAATTTAATCATAATGTTAAGATCCGAAGTATTGCCCCCACGTCAATATACAAAATGCATTTAAATTCTGATAAAGAAAAACTGAATTCAAAATTCATAGGTGCTGTATACTTTTTAAATATGATGTTTCGAGTGACGTTTTTTCTTATTGTTGATATTTTCGATAAACCTGATTTTGTTATATTATCAAAAACATTTTTACCAAGGTATTGTCCTAATTACTTATTAAAATTAATAGATGTTCTCACACGTAGATCAGTTTTTATTTGGGATTTTGATGATCATATATTTAAAAGTGGCGAAATTTCATTAAAAGAAGCTAAGCTATTAGAAAATAATAGCGATAGAATTATTGTTACGAATGATTTTTTAAAAGATCAAATCAGTATCGAAAATAAAGAAAAAGTGAAATTGTTACCTACTACAGACGGAGATTTGCAAGGGTTTAAGCAAGAAGAATTGATGCTAAATAGAAAAAAAACTTTTCATAAGACAATTAACCTTGTATGGGTAGCAACAGCAGGTAATTTGCATCATCTTTCAGAAATCATAGAAACGCTAGATGAAGCAGCTGTGAAGGTTTTAATTGAGCTAAAAAAAGAACTGAAATTGACAGTGGTTTGTAATAAGCCGTTGAACGCAAAAACTAAGAATATTATTGTTAGAAACGTAAAATGGAGCAGATTTGGTGCCAAAGATGAAATTTATAGTTCTCACATTGGCATAATGCCATTAATTAATGATGAGTATTCCTTAGGAAAAGGTGGCTTTAAATTAGTGCAATATATTTCTACAGGACTACCAGTTATTGCTTCAAATGTAGGTTTTAACGAAGAAATTATTAATAATAATTGCGGCATTTTAGTAAATGATATGTTAGATAAGTCGGTGTGGATTGATGCGATAATAAAAATCGCATCCTCTGAAGATGTGTGGGAAAGATATAGTAATTCATCACTTGCGCGATGGCATGAAAAATTTTCGTATGATAACAATTTAAATTTCTGGAAGGCGATTTTAAATGATATTAAATAATCCTTATGATATGAGTTTTTATAATTATGGTAGAGGAGTCAATACATGCTTACATTTAGTGAGACCGGTACAATAATATATTTTCTATTAACAATATTTGGTGCTGTTTTTTTTGCTTACTGTGCCGATAAATTTGGAAAACGAAAAGTTCATATGGTGTTCTGGGTTCTTTCTTTTTTAATCCTATTCATACCTAGTGCATTTAGAGAAAGTGGAGTTGATCATTCATCGTATTATCATCATTATACTCTCGCTAAGAGTTATGGATATGATTATTTTGCAAACTACAAGGGCAGCCCTGAGCCACTGTTTGCATTGTTATTATTTTTCAGCGCTAATTTTTTTGATAATTTCCATATAATTTACATTGTGTCCTCATTCCTAGGACTCGTCTTTACATATATAGGTTTTTCAAAAATGTATGGAAAGACTAGTTTGAGCCTCGTGATATTTTGGTTTTCAGTAACTTATTATATGATTTTTTTTGGACTAGTTAGATTATCTATAGCGGTTGGGATAATGACATATGCCTTTCATTTGATTGCCGAAAAGAAGACCAAAAAATACTTTTTTCTTTGTACAATAGCTACTATGTTTCATTACTCAGCAGGTTTTATGTTTTTAGTGTATTTTGTGCTACGTAGAAACAGCTTTAAACTAAGAAAGAAAACACATAATGAACATGGAGTTCAGCTTGAAGAATTAGCCAGTAATGTTAATCTAAAAACAAAAAAACTAAAAATAAAAAGAAGAATTCTGTTCATTGGTATAGCACTATTAGGAGTTTATTGGTTGTTTCCATATTTTTTCGGTGGATTTAACTGGTTCCCAAGGTATATACAGTACTTTAAATATGATTTTAATTTAAAAACAATCAATAATTTGGCGGGATATTACCTGTTGATTTTATTACTCATGTTTACCTATAAGAAAGTGAAAGTGAACATTCCTGAAAGTAATCAGTTGTTAACGTTCTTTTGGTTAATGTGTTCTATTGCACTAGTTACTGTTAAATTTCCAGTTATCAGATTGTTGTATTATTTTATGCCTGTGGGATGCTATCTATATGCGTTTGTGCCAAGGTTATTTAATAAGTATTTAAGAGTCTATGTGTATTCAATATATTTAGCATATGGATTAATCTGGTGGTATTATACCTACTTCATGCAAGAGGCATGGGGTGAATTTATCTTACCATATACATTGAAATTCGTATGGTAATTTAATGAATCTATAGTTTGAGTTGGAGGAGATTATTAATGAAAGTTGCTGCGAGCATTGTAACGTACAATCCAGATTTAGGAAGTTTGAAGCAAAATCTTGAATCTTTATTAAATCAAGTGGAAATCGTGTTTATTATAGATAATGCATCAGATAATATTAATGATATTAAAATTTTATTAAATGATTATTGTGATTATGACATTGAATTAGTTGAGTATAAATCCAACAAGGGACTTGCTTATGCTTTAAATAACGCTTTAAGTTTAGCGAATGATTATAAATGTGACTGGATAATTACTATGGATCAAGATAGCTGTATAAGTAAAGGATACACAACGGAATGTCAGCGCTTAATTGAAATAATCAATAACGATAAAATTGGTATTATTTGTTCAGAAATAAGAGATAAAAACGTATATGATAGTAGTAAACTTGAACTATACAACTTAAATGAAAAGACTTTTAATAAAGAGATTGCTTGCATTACTTCAGGTTCATTTACAAATGTTAAGGCGGGTATAGCTTGTGGTGGATTTGATAATTCTATGTTTATTGATCAAATTGATTATGATTTTTGTTTTAAGTTAATTAATGGAGGATTCACTATATTCAAAGCTAATAATATTTTTATATTACATGAGTTGGGTAAGACTGTTAGAAAAAATCTTGCAGGCATAAACTATTTGACTACAAATCATTCGCCGAAAAGATTGTATTATATATATAGAAATTATTTTATTCTTAGAAAGAATCATATAAATCTTATAAGCAGCAATCAGGAAGTAAAAAAATGGTTTAAAAAACAAGGACTGAGATTAGCTTATAGGCCATTTAAAATATTGTTTTCTGAGAAAGACAAGTTTAAAAAGTCTAAATCAATCATTGTTGGGATATTTGAAGGACTAAGAACTACGTTAGTCAAGTAAATAAAATATGAGAGTGTGAAAATATGAATAAAAAGCTAAGAATTATTGTACCTATATATAAATTCGGAAAGTCTGGTGGGGACAGAGTTTTATTAAAATTAGCAGACGGATGGATTGAGCAAGGCCACATTGTAGATTTTGTAACTTCTATGAATCCTCAAGAGCTATATTATCCAACAAGAGCAAATATTATTGCTTTAAGTAAAATCAATAAAGCAAAATCAATAAAGCAAAATCAAGTGCAAATAACAGGAGAAGCAGTTTCGAAAGCATTCTAGAAAGAGTTAAGTATATTCAAGAAAATTAAAATAAATATGATGTAGCATTTGCTAATTTTGTTTAATTTATACAATTGTTTAGTATTTAACGTACTTTTTGCCGATTGCAAAAGGTGTAAATACTAATTTTTAAATAATTATAAGAATCTGAAATCTGATCACGTTATATACCCGGGATTAGATTTAAATGTGTATCGTCCCAGAAATGAGAGGAAAAAAGAAACAGTAATCAGTTTGTAGTTGGCTGTATTGGTCGAAATGAAGAATGGAAACGCCAGTAGCGACATTAATGAAACAGTGAAAATACTACATTATAATATTAGTTATACCTGGATATATACAACTTGGGGCTGTCCTCTATCCAATAATCAGGCAATGGCTTGCGAAACTACAGTTATCACCATGAGGTACTTTCCAGCAAATTATGATAATGCTTATATTGTTCCAATTAAAAGTCCGGATATTATAGCTAATTCAATTATTGAGATAATTAAAAATCCTGATATAGCTAGGATCAAATCAGAAAATGCTTATAAAAATATTGGGGTATTATTAGTAGATAATTGTTGATTAATTTTTAGGTTAGGGAGGCTTAATATGGAAAAAAGTGGAATGGTAACGGTGATTGTTCTAAGCTACAATAAATTTGATTATTTATATGAAGCAATTGAGTCAGCTTTAAATCAATCTTACGAAAAGATAGAAATTATAATACAAGACGATGCTTCGGTTAGTTTTCCGAAGAAACAAATTGTTAGCTTCATAGAAAAAAACAAAGGAAAAAACTTAGTTAGATTCTTAGTGGAAAGTAATGAAAAAAACTTGGGTACAGTGAAGAACTTTAATTGTGCAATTAAAAAAGGAACTGGTGATTATTTCATTACTCTATCAGGTGATGACGTATTTTATGATGAAAACACTATTCAAAAGATTGTTAATCGATTTAGAGAGTCGGGCGAAAAAATGTTATGCTGTAGACGTCTCCTTTGTACAGAGAAAGATTTAATTCCAATTAGATATATGCCAAACAGTTTGTATATACCGTTAATTAAAAAAATAAACACTCCGTTTAAACAGTACCTAGCTTTTGGAAAAGGGAATTATTATGAAATGGCATCAGGCTCGGTTACATATTTTAGCAGAGATTTCTTTGATATGTATGGTTACTTTGATGAGAATTATGTTTATTGGGAAGATGGTCCACTATATGCAAGACATACTCGTTTGGGTAATATAATTCCAACTGCATATGATATTACTGCTATTAAATATAGAAAAGGAGGAGTTTCTACTGGAGGTGATTTACCAATACGATTTAAAGACGATTATATTAAATTCTATGAGAGAGAATTCCTGCCATATATGGGAAAAATCAAGTTGAAAAGAAGAGATATGAGGAAGATGAAATTCAGAATGAAAAGAGTATTATCCTATAGAAATATGTCATACAAAGAAAAAGCCTTTTTTATAATTCAGTATTTAGACTGTATTATTGAGAAAAAAATTCTCTCATTTTTAATGAAATTAGCAAACTATATTGAAACTCTGTGTTTAAGGTACACTTTTAATGGAAAGAAGTGCTAAAATGGAATTTTGGAGGAAGCAGATGAACAAGATTATTTCTAGTAAAAAAAACGGAAATCATTCAATTGGTTACCTATCATTTTTCGAATCCAATAAGGATATCCCCTTTGAAATAAAAAGAATTTACTATACCTACTCTGTCCCTGTTGGAATAAAGCGAGGGATGCATGCACACAAGACATTAAAACAGTTGCTATGGTGTCCATATGGTGAAATTGAAGTTATACTTGATGATGGTAAGGAAAAAGTATCATATATTTTGGATTCACCCGAAAAGGGGTTATTAATTTTAAAAGGTTACTGGCGAGATATGTATTGGAAAAAAGAAGGTTCAGTTCTATGTGTTGCAGCATCTGATTATTATGATGAAAATGATTATATTAGAGACTACGACGAATTTATTCAATATACGAAAGAGGGGTATTGGAATGATGAAAATAAACTTTAATCAACTAGATAGAGGCTATTTAAAGTTTAAGGACGAGTATGACAAAGCTGCCATTGAAACTCTAGAATCTGGTTGGTATATATTGGGTTCAAGAGTTGGGCATTTTGAAAAAGAGTTTTCAGATTACCTTGGAACAAAACATTGTGTAGGTTTGAATTCTGGCTTAGACGCTTTGATTTTAGCAATTCGAGCATTAGGAATAGGACAAGGAGATGAAGTGATCGTTCCTGCGAACACGTATATTGCATCTATACTTGGAATTACAGAAAATGGCGCGACACCAGTTTTTGTTGAGCCTGATGAGTATTACAATTTAGATGCTTTAAAAATTGAAGAAAAGATTACGAGTAAAACTAAAGCAATATTAGTGGTTCATTTATATGGACAAGCAGCAGACATGGTTAATATTAGATCGATAGCAGATAAGCATAATCTATACTTAGTGGAAGATTGTGCTCAAAGTCATGGCGCTTGTTTTGATGGTAAAGTTACAGGAACTTGGGGAGATATTGGATGTTTCAGTTTCTATCCTACTAAGAATATTGGTGCATTTGGTGATAGTGGGTCTATTGTTACTGATAATGACGAACTTTATGAAAAAATTAAAATGCTTAGAAATTATGGTAGTAAAGTTAAGTACCAAAATGATATCTTAGGTGTTAACTCTAGAATGGATGAAATACAAGCTGCATTGTTATCTGTAAAACTCAAGCACTACACGGAATTAAGAACTGAAAGGGAAGCTATCGCCTATAAATACTTAAAGGGAATAAAAAATCCACTTATCACGCTTCCCAGCGTTCGAGAAAAAGCAGAACATGTTTGGCATCTGTTCGTAGTTAAAGTAGATGAACAAGAAAAATTTCAAAAATATCTTATTGATAGCGGAATAGTGACACAAATTCATTATCCCATACCGCCGCATCTCTCTAAAGCTTATAGTTATTTGAATTATGGAAAAGGCGATTATCCAATCACAGAGG
>JAHRFV010000026.1 GCA_019084435.1 Dethiosulfatibacter sp. | reverse complement strand
GAATAGACAAGCTTGTTCGCGAAGTATTGAATCAATATCCACTCGGCATGTCATCTGGTCTTTTTCATGTACTGATCAGACTAGCTTATGCAGTTGAAGGAGCTGAACTCGAAGAGAAGCTCGAAGAAGAAGTTGCACGCGCCTTGGCTTATTATGTCACAGCTTACCGTGAAGCAGATGTCTTGAATCGAAAGATACCAATCTCTGAGACCTTCAACGAAATGAATACGCTGGTAAATCATAAGAAAATCAGAAAACTACTTGAAGCACAACCCTCTACAGGAAGGCAGATGAAAGCGTTATACGAAAGTAAAACGTTTATGGAAATGGGATTTGTAATGGAAGGATCAGAAGAGGAAAAGATTAAAGGATTAATCTCATTGCTTCTTCCAGTTTTTGACCAATCCTCCAGTATTGTTGTCCTTCATTGCATCACCGGATTGCATGCGTTAGTTAATCTCAAGAAGTATTTTAATGATTTTGATAAAGCATTTGATATCTATACTACCTGCTGTCTGGCGCATTTGCTGACAGTAGAGGATTTAACATACCATGAGTCGGACAAAGAGTCTATATCCCTCAACTGGAAAGAAATTATTGTCCTGTGTTTGTCTTCAAGAGATGTGCATACAATTAAGTTCACATATAGCTGCCATGAACTTGATCAACGCTATAGTGTTGAAGGTTTGAAAAGATCCGCACATAAAAAGGTTACAGGGAAGTAATAGATATGAACAATAAACTCAACCAAGAAATTAGAATGCTCGAAGAGATGATTTCTATATACTGTTCAGGTATGAATCATTCAAAGCCTTGCATAGAATGTGATGAACTTCTTTCTTATGCAGTGAAGAAATCGGAGACCTGTCCTCATCGAAATACAAAAAGCTTCTGCAGTGTTTGTGAGGCTCATTGCTATGATTCTGATCATAGAACCGCCATGAGAAAGGTCATGAAATACAGCAGCAAGAGATATTTTTTAAAACACCCTTTAATGACATTGCAACATGGGATTGTTGTGCTGAAAGATAAAATACAAAGATAGATCGTTGAAAAATCAAGCCACGGAGTTCATGTATTTTGAACTAGTGGCTTGATTCATTATCACATAATTATTAATTAGTCTTTTCTATAATCCTAAATAATTTTTATTCAGCAGGAACGAAATCAGGAACTGTTCCTAATACAGAGACTTGACCAGCAATATAGCCATGTACAGCAGCATCAGGTATTGCATTTGAGCCTAGTCTGTTAGTTCCGTGTATTCCACCTGTAACTTCTCCAGCAGCATACAATCCTGGAATGATTTCTCCCCAGATATCCTGAACTTCCGTTTTCTCAGTAATCGCCAATCCACCCATTGTATGGTGAACTGATGGCCATTGAGGATTAGCATAGTAAGGTCCTTTGTCAATTTTCATCATTACGCCTGTATCAATAACCTTTCCAAAATCAGGATCCGCACCGGCTTCCACGTAGCTGTTATGTTTTTCAATAGTTGCCTTTAGAGCTTCTCCAGTCATATTGATTGTATTGTCTTGATATTTATGGGCGTTAATCATCTCTGCCAATTCTTCCAATGTATCTGCCTTGAAAATACGATCCGCATTGATGCCATTCTCTAATTGTGTTTCAGAAATAAATCCACCTTTTTCATAAATATCCTGGCCAAATATTGAAAATGTTGGGAATCCACCACTTTCCTGAGCAGCTCTAGCACAAACGTCTCTTCTTTCACCTTCATTTACGTAACGATTGCCGTTCACATCGACATAAACAATTCCTGAGCTCGGTCCACTAAAAGGTATGACCGCTGTTGCGTCTAGTACGCCATTGTTAGGATTAGCAAAAGGATAAAGCTGAATATATGCCATTTGTACTGTATTGGCACCAATCTCTTGAGCCATGATGATTCCTTCGCCTGTAGCACCTACATGGTTTGTAGTAGGTATGTCAGCTGTTAAAGAAGGTACCTGCTTAGACCTCATTTCAACATTACCGCCAAATCCGCCGGTTGTCAGAATAACACCTTTTTCAGCTTTTATATTCTTCACGCCGTCTTCAGTTTCCACTTTTATGCCAACTACTCTTCTGTCTCCATCAGCTTCTCTATAGATTTGAACCATCTTGGTATTCAGCATGACAGTTGTTGATGTTTCTGCAAGCATATTCTTTTGTACTGTTACGATATCAGCTCCAACACCGTTGATTGTCGTATAAGTTCTGTAACCATAATGTCCACCTGGACGGGTGATCGACTCTCTTACCTCTAAGCCATTTTCCAAGAAAAGATTAAGCATATATGGAGCGCCATAGACAAAATTCTTAACAAGCTTCACATCTCCCATATAATCCCCACCAGCTATAGTATCTTCTACATGTTTCTCCGCAGTATCGGGCTCAAGATTCAGTTTTGTATATAGTTCGTCTGCAATATCACTGGTATAAGATGCATAGACACCACCATTAATTTGAGAGTTTCCACCCAAAACTGGCATCTTGTCGATCAACAATGTCTCAGCACCGTTGGATGCCGCGTTTTGAGCTGCCGCTAACCCAGCAAATCCACCACCGACAACTACCACGTCATAAGTCATGTCCCAAGATTCCGGTAGATTTCCACTGCCCATTGTAGGACGAGAATCCGCATCAGATCCAGAACCAGCTGTCACATCAGCTATATCAAATTCACTGACAACACCACCCGCTTGTTCTATCGCTTGTTTCACCGCATCTAAGATGCCATTGCTAGTCATGGTAGCACCAGTGACTGCATCAACACCAATACTTTGTTGTTCTATAATCTTAACAGGTATTTCTTCAAGCGCTGCATCCGAGACCCCTTTTGTTTCTTCATGAGTTACGATTTCGACAGCGTCGATAGATTTTTCTCCTAATGTCACTTTTACTTCCATAGGATACATACCGGTTGTCTCAATCAAATATTCTCCTGCTGTCATGGATGTGATATTACTTTCAGGTCCTTCAGTTGTAGATGGTTGTGGTGCAGGTGTTTCTGTGCATGCTGTAACACCCAATAACAAGCACAACACCAACATAAATGCTACGATTTTCTTTGCATTTTTCATGTAAACATCCTCCTTTTTGTAATCTTAGCCTAACACTTTCTAATATTTAGTGTCTTTGTCTAAAGATTAACATACTTAATCCGCAATTGTCAATTCAATTACAACATTGTTGCATTTAATTAACAAATGTGTAAGGCATGGTTTACGTTTTTAAGTAAAGTAAATCTCATGTTTCGTTATTCATTATAAGGTTTAGTCGTTTATTATTTGATCTTAGCATCTCTCCTTTTTAACACAACCTCAGGCAATACAATCCTGATTTCCTTATCGCTGTCCTCCGCTTTCCAAAAAACAATTAGTCGCACAGTCCCACGGACAGGATAATAACCCTTTTGGCTAAAGTCTTTGATCCTTTGAATCATCTGCTGGGAAAATCTTACAACCTTTTCGCCTATAATGTTATAGCAAAACTGTTCATCAACCTGCAATCTATCTCCGCTGTTTAACAAATCAATCGGTTTTTGGTAGTACATGAAGTAACTCAGATAGACATCCCAGTAACCTAGTTGTAATGCGATCTCTTCCAAAGGCTCATAATCATTGTAATCATACTCTCTGTCGATTCCTTTGACCTGAATTTTCTCCAGAAAATCTCCGTTATAATGGATTGTGAGTTGGTTTTTGGCTCTTGTCATCGCCACATAGATTGCCCTTGTGCTCTCATCTGTTAAGTATTTGAAGCCATTTAACATGAGAAACACTTGATCAAACTCCCTGCCTTTAGCTTTATGGATGGTAGATACAGTTATAGTCTCTGAACGTCCTTCATAGAAATCTTCTAGATTGGACTCCCTCACAAATATCTCAAAGTCACTTTTATACTTATACTTTAAGCAATTATCTTCAAAGGCTTTCATAAGATTAATACAAATATCCAGATTTGAACTGTTCTTAAATCTCTGTTTTAAAGACTTTATTGCTTTGTCCCATATTTCTTCACTGATTATCTGGCTGTTAGGTTCCAGATTCAGCTGCATCACCAAGTATCGAATCTCCAGAAGATTGAATAGATTAAAACCCTCATTGCTTTGGACCAGTTTTGCGAGCATCCCCTCTTGTCTCAATAAACTGGTTGCCTGCAAGGCTTCATCATTGGTGTGTGTTAAGACTCCCACTGAACCAATAAGTCCTTGAGAAATAATATCTGATACAAATGCATTAATCAATTGGTCAGATTTGTATCTGAAAACCCGAATTCGACCAAGTCCTCTCAAAGCCGACTGAATAGGAATTTCTTTCATTCGCCCGTCTAGTCGTTCTACGAATTGATTGGTGAAACCCACCAGATTTGGTTGGCTACGGTAATTTTCGACCAACTCATATTTCACAGCATCAGGTTCTAACATCAACTCCATCAAAAATTTAGAATCAGACCCTCGAAAAGCATAAATATTCTGATCATCATCGCCAACAGCAATAACACGCATACCATCGTTGAATTCCATCAGAACTTTTATCAACTCAAACTCATTCTCTTCCATGTCCTGTGCCTCATCAATGACTAGAACTGTCTTGGCCAGTTTTCCAACTTCCACTTCTCCATCCTTAATTTTTTGGACCGCATCTTTAATGATATCATTAGACTTTTCCAATGTTCCCATTCTGCCTAACATATCAAAGCAATATGAATGAAAAGTCTTGATTTCAACATAATGAGCTGCATTGCCAATCAACAGGCGAAGTCTGGCTTTAAATTCCGACACTGCTGCACGTGAGAAAGTCAACATCAGAAGCTGTTCATGCTTGATATCTTCCATCATAACCAAAGAAGCCAGCTTATGAACCAAGATTCTTGTCTTCCCGCTTCCAGGTCCCGCAGCTACTACAATTACTTTTTCCTTTTGATTTTTAATGATCCCCAACTGGGCAGCTGACAGTTCGCCAAAGAGCTGTTTGAATTTAGCAGGCGTAATGTTGCGGCTAATCTCATCCTTTCTTGAACCTGGAAAATACTTTCGTAAAAAAGAGGCGTAGTTTAATTGAAAATAATCATCTACAAATTGAAGAGCTTCTTTATAATCACCCACCATCTTTTTGGCATATTCCCCAACAATATGAATCTGTTGAATCTTGCTTTTGTAAAACAGGTCTAATTTGCTATAGTCCTCGAGATTATATCTTCTCTTGTTATCTTGCTCCAATCTCTCAATTGAAAAAGCTTGGTAAAGCACGAAAAAACCACCCTCAATGCTTAATGAATCAATTCTTGAGAGATAATACAAAGCTTCCTCAATCTCACGAAATGAAGTTTTGGTATTAAAAAAGGTTAATCGTTCTTCATAAGCCATTTTTAAATCCAGAACTGAGAACTCTATCAACTCCTCTCCCAGACCACTACCAATGTTGTCTTTATTTCTTCTTTCAAAAAGATATTGGACAATAAACCGACTCAAATCATGTAGTTTCTCTAGCTTGTTTTCCAGTTCCTCTCTGCTATAAAGAGATTTGATTTTGATGTGGTTTGAAGAATTGCCATGATGCCTGCTTTTAATCCATTGCTTAATGGTCCAAAGAGTGATTAAGGTTCTGATGGATTTTGGCATTATATCTTCAGCGATTTTCTCACTAACCTTACCAGTCAGTTCTTTAATGTTATAGATTTTAGCTTCTTCCGAAAACTCATCTAGCAAAAACTCCTCCAATTTCCAATAGGTTTCCAAGATTGATATTGATCGATTTTGATTCTCTTTTTTCTTTATAAATACTTTTAGATCCTTAGCATCCGCTAAAATATTCTCTTCTCTAAGAAGATTCACAACCTGAACCACTTCTTCTTTCGTCAACCCAAGTATATCCGCAATATAATCCACCCTGGTTTCAGCGCCGTCATCCCGAGTTTTCTCTCTGCTTTTCATAGATAAGAGCATATTCATAATCCGAATTGCGGTTTCTTCCTGTTTGCCATGAAAATTTTTCGAAGCCTCGATTTTATTTCTAGCCTCTTCCGCATTTCTAACCAAAATACTATCCGCATAGATTCGAGGCATATTCTGTCCTCTGCGTACATATCCGGCTTCCTCAAGTGCTGCAATAGCTGTTTTCACTCTACTTTCTATTTCCATAACGGAATCATTCCAGCCAGCTCTTCTGGCAATTTCTAAGGCCGACTGGGAAATATTGGAACGAATACGGGTTAAATCCTTAATCGCTTTCCAAACCTGTTGAATCTCCTGTACGCTCAATTTGGTCTGATTTAAAAGAATAAAATGCTTATTTAAATCCTCATCATTAAAAAGAACATAGCAATCTGCTGATATTGACTCGTCTCGCCCTGCGCGACCTGCCTCTTGAATATAATTCTCTAGGGAGTCAGAAATGTCATAGTGAATGACCATACCGACATCTTTTTTATCCACGCCCATTCCAAAGGCAGAAGTGGCTACCATGATGCCAATCTTACCCGCTATGAAATCATCCTGATTCTCTGATTTTTCCATCTTATCCATTTGTCCATGATAAGGCTTAGCGGGATAACCATCCTTGGTTAAATGATCCGCCAGTTCCTGTGCTCTTTTTATTCGCGACACATAGACAATAGTAGGACAGCTGTTACCTTCAATCAGATTTCTCAGTGTATTATACTTTTCCTCTTCACTGTTTTTATATAACACATTGTAGTGCAAGTTGGTCCTTGAAGCACCTGACCGGAAAACCACAATGTCAAGTGATAGTTTTTCTTTAAAGTAATTCCTTATGTCTTCGATAACATTCTGCTTTGCTGTTGCTGTAAAGCATGAGATAGGGATTCCATCCTGAAGATTCTTCTTAATCTGATACTGTTTGATAAAATCACCGATATACTGGTAATCAACCCTGAAATCCTGTCCCCATGCTGAAAAACAATGGGCTTCATCAATAACAAAACGCACCACATTTCTTCCGAGAAGCAGGTGTTCAATGGTTTTGGAACGAAGCGATTCCGGTGATATGTACAGAATTGATGTAGAACCATCAATAACTCTTCCCATTGATATGGATCGCTCAACGGGGTCCAACAGACCATTGATAGTTACTGCCTCAGTGATTCCCGCGGCTTCCAAATTGTCCACTTGATCTTTCATCAGTGACAGTAATGGTGAAATGATAACCGTCAGTCCTTTTACAGCCTCTCCTGACATGAGTGCAGGTATTTGAAAAGTTAAAGACTTGCCTCCCCCAGTAGGGAAAATAGCCAGAAGAGATTTGTTATCGACAGCTGCCTTTACCGCTTTCTCTTGTAGTGGCTCCCCATCATACCTACGATATCCATCAAATCCAAAAAATCGTTTCAATCCTTTATGGATATCCCAGGCCTCATTACAATAGTCGCAGCCTGTCAAGCACGGATTGTTTTTCAGCAAAAACATAACCTTTTCAACTGCCGGATAGTTTCTGAGTACCCAAGGAGGCGTTATGGAATATCGACTTTTTGCATGTATCAAGGCAATGCTGTAAGCCAGTTCCACCGGATACACCGAAATAAGCTTTAACAGATTTGCATTATGACAGATCTGACCCTGAAGCATATCTCTTATAGCTCTCTCAATATTGATTGATTGAGGTTTATAGTCAACAAATTTAAAAAATGCCCGAAAGTGCCTCTGGTCCTTCAGCAACTTGAAATAGATGTTCTTCATAACCTGATCCAGTCTATGAAATGCATCCAACTCATCAACAAAAAGTTCCTTGGCCTTTATCGAGTCATTTAAAGGATTGTTTCTTTCCTCGCTTTGTAATTTGTCATCCTTTACCAATGCATGATAGGGTCTTTTGGGAAATAGAAGTGGAGAAAGATGCAATGTATCTATAGCATCTGACTCAGCAATTCCCGCATCTCGTACAGCATTTCCAATGTATTCCATGTCATGTTCGATGATATTATGTCCACAGATAAAAGAGCTCCCCCGCAAAAATGCTGTGAAAGCACCTATATCGGTGGAATGGAAAGTGCTATTATCACCTTTAATTCCACCAATATCCACTATGGTTCCTGTATTCTGTTGGATTTCTGTATCAATGAATGCAATACGTTTCATGTTTTTATCCTTCTATCTTTCATGGTGATTCAATGACTATAATTTATCACCAGCTTTTTTCGTCGTTTCTCCATTCTCCGGTAAATATTTCTTGCGTCCTTAGCTTTTCAATAATAGGTTCAAGAAAAACTCGCACACCCTCCATTACATCACAAAATTCCACCTGCATCATTAAGCGTCTCTTTTTCACAAATGCACGCCATCTTGCAACTCTCGTTTTATCATTGCTAAATCCATGTTCAAATGCGACAACATCATCAAATGATGTTCCGCTATTACTAAATGTTTCGTTTATTGAGTTGTATAGTTCTTCACCGTTAAAATTAAAGTAAAACCTCCAGATATGACTTCAATATATCATGACACTTTAAGGCCTCACTGTAGCGAATAAGTTGATTTACGTTCCTATCCCGCTTCTGCAAATAATTGGTCAGTATTTCCTTTGTCTCTTCTATTCCGATTTTATTGCGGTAATGAACGATATCAACAACTGTTTTTTCAATATTATATATTTTGAACTCGTCCCTGCCTTTTTTTATTCTAGTAATTCCTACCTTATATCGTTCATCATCAAAATAGTATAAATTCAACGTTGGCCAATGGGGTAACGTGGTTATGTTTTTTTTCTTTGGAATAGCCACATCAATTGAATCTGGCCTATACTTTGTTAGTTCATAATACACTGCCGCACTCAACAGACATATAACTCCGGTTGGTGTATATGCTGTTACATAATAAAAATCATTGTCTTCTCCAATGAACTCGTTATTCTCATAATAACTCTTGTTTAACCTTCTTAATTTACCTTCCAATATCATTTTATTGATTTTATAATATGTAAAACCTAAGTTATTCAAATCACTTGTATGAAAGATTTTTTTATCTGCTGGAAATTCAAAATTATTTCTCATCTACAATACCTCCACTCAGATAATTATACGTTTTTATTACCAAATTAACAACTACTTTTTAAAACAAATGCGGTTATTTTTTAAATCGACCGCGTTTGTTTTAAAATTATACAGTGTTTGCTTTCCAAAATACGCCTAATTCAAAGAAAACTTATTCTTATCATACAAAACAAACAGCTTGGACTTGGCTCTTGATATGCCCGTATAATAAAGCCGCATGGCTTCTTCATCTTGTTTATTGATATCAATCAATATTATGACATGTGACTCCATACCCTTGAAGCTATAGATTGTTGAGAATCGTATGGTTCCCGGAGCAAGCTTGGTTATATCGCCTTTTTCATTCTGCATCGGTTGAATCTGTGTGATTCCTTCGAACAGATATCGGTTGCCTTCTATAATTGAGTGGTGAAATTTATAAGGAGACAGTATGACGATATCCTCAAAAGACACCTTTTGTTTGACCAATGATTTTACAATATTTTTAAGCTCTTTTTTAGCTTCCTCATTGTTCTGATAACCAAAATAGGCTACTTCATCTCCATCTATACCATTGAAACGACCATTTTCAATGCTGGTTATCTTATGATTGGCGTCATGAATCTGCCTGGAATTCCTGTAATTCGTCTCCAAGGTACCCATGAAAGGTGAGAATGACCTCATCATTTCAACGCCTTCGATGAATTGCTGCCTCAGGTATATGTTCTGAAACTCATCGTAGAATGTAATCCAACGTCCATTCTCCAGACCGCCCTTCACCATTTTGTCCAGGCATAGGATGTAATCAGCCATAAACAAATCCTGACCCTCATCAATTATCAACAGATCCGCTTCATCCAGCGGCTCATATTCCAGCTTATCCAGAAACTGTGCCGGCAGCTCTTCATTGTAAAACATAGACAGGTTGTCGCTTGGTATGTCGCATCCGACCACCTCCAGCAACAGATTGTGAAAATTAATAACCTTGACCTTGTTGTTAACATCACTCAAACGATAGGTTATCTCCTTATCTGCCCAGTCCGCTAACAGTTTATTAAAGCAAATAAACAACACCCTGTCTCCTGCTTTTGCCTGCTCAACAGCATGGCAGATAGCAATAATAGTCTTGCCTGTTCCCGCTACACCAGACACCAGCTGCCTTGGATTCTGGATGCCATAACGAAATATCCTCATCTGCTCCTCGGACAATTGGTTCAATCTGCCATCGACAGCTTTGAAATTATAGCAATCCTGTTCTTTTTCAACAATAAACGTTTTGCGCAAAAACCCTTCCAGAATACTGATCTCATTATTATTCAGACGTATAATTTTTGATTGATCAATGTGGACCCTTTCTGCCAGCTTTTTCTCCCAATAATCGTATAATCGAGTTATAAAAAGCCCCAAATCATGTTTTCCGGAGCGGTCGCAGATGATTTCGTCGTTGATCTCAGGTCCCCTCTCTCTGAATATGATATCAGGAAACAAAACGCCATGACCATATAAGCACCTTTTAATGTTTTTGCCTGTTTCTTTGCCATAATTATCTTTGACATAGGATCTCAAAGAATAGGCACCTGTTGACGCCTGCTCAAATGGGCCTTCCTTTTTCTGTGATTTTCTATCGCCACCAGAGCCGAATTCCCAGACACCATTATTGAAGTTTACTTCTCCGCCTTTGATCTCAAGACACAGGACACCCCTGTGAGTAATGATCACAAAGTCTATCTCGGATTGAATCTTCTCAACATGCTTGTGAAGCTGTAGAGAATACAAAACAACCCCAGGCATATCCAGTTTGCCTAGGAGTTCAAACACTTCCCTTTCAGCATTGCTCTTTGTCGATTCTGGGCACATGGCCGGTATCATTTTCATAGGTCACAGGCTTCCTTCCATCCCTCGTAAATCATAACCATTGCGAGGGTGTCAAGCTCGCAGTATTTCAACAACGCATCACTTATTTCATTTCGTTCATAGTCAGTCATATCCTCAAACTGCATCTTTACATAGGCTGTCATGGCAGCGCCACCGTCGCTGATGACGGTATCATCGCTTATCTTCTCAAAATCATCGTCGGAGATATCGTCAAACATTTTAGGCAGCAACTTATACGGGTCGATCACACGTCCTGCATCATCGAATCGAATCCAAGTCCAATTTCTGAAATTATGGCTTTTTATGCCACCGTCTGAGCCATATATCGGATTTAAGTACTTGTTCTGCAAGTATCTGGAACTATTTAGGATTGCAGGCAGTACAACCTTGATGGAGTTTGATCCTCCCATTAATGGGTCATAATAATAGCGCTTGACCAGAGACAGCATGTCCACCATATTGCGATCCCCGCATCGGTATTCTTTTGTACCCTTGCCAAACTCTGTAATGTCTCTGATGAAGTTGAGAAGCTCTTCTCTGTCTGGAATGTTGTTCCTGTCATTCTTTAGCTGTGTGTAGATGAGATTCAGAAATGTGTTCTCATGAGGTGCATATCTGAATATAGTACCTCTGTCATTCTCCAAGGCCTCTTTTAGCTTTCTAACAAACTCATAATTTGGAAACACGCCAGGCACGACATTCAAATATTGATTTCTGTGCTCTATCTCTCCGTTCTCATGGACAACATGATGCGAAAACTGAAAGGCAATGCCTTCATAGGGGTGTCTCCCTTGATTGAAAGGAATAGCCACCATGGTTGTCTCAAAATCTATAAAATGCAATGGATACCGCCAGTTGTTCATCTCGGTTGTCAGTCCATCTGTGTCTATCCATGGCGTATTGTCATTGTCTTGAACCTTTTCTACCTGGAGCCACTGCCTTTCCTTGGATGACAATCCTGGTTTGCCATCGGTGTCCGGTTCTATATCATCAATGGTGACATCTTTCATTTTATAAACAGCCAGTTTGAACAGTTGATCTTTTTTTCTGAAATTGTTGATTTCTAAAATTGTAGGCTCTGCGAAATCTTCATCGTTCCAATCTAGATGATGCCTCCAGCATTCCTCGAAACCACTCAGCAATGCTTTTGGGTCTTTAGCCGTTTTCTTGAACTCACATTTGCCGCATCGACCAGCAATGTCCATGACAATCTTTTTGTCCTGCTCGTAGCATTGGGATAGGAAATCCACGAAATCAAAAAAACTGCCTTTGAATTCCTCGTTGGTTATTTCAGTGTTATAAATCAGGTTACAGCAATCATCCACGTTGATCTGGCATAATATTTTCTTGCTCAGATCTTCGGATGTCAGCGGCTGTGCCAATCTGATCTGCTTTCTGCCTGACGGATCCTTTGAGATTCTGAATTTCTGATTTAGACCGTCTGTTGGACATTTGGACTGTTTATCCACCAACAACAAATAGGATGAGACCGAGCAATTCGGATAGGCGGATGCTACCACATGTTTCTGGAAGGCAACGTCTTGTAGATATGGCGACCAATCAGAAGAAAGACTGCCACTCTTGGTAAAAAAAGAATCTTTACTTTTATTGTAGGACTTAGCCTTGACTTCGATAATATCGATGTGATCGTCGCGTTTGACAAGAATATCGGTCCGAATGAAAAGATTCTCGTGACGGATAGCCGCCTCATAGATAATCACTTGATCTTTTTCAAGCAAGGCATTGGTCTCTTCCAAGGCCTCAAGATAATCCAGCGACTTGATATCATGGCCATCGGGAAAATAATATTTGGCCAGCTCTCCGACTTGATAGCCCCCATCTGCCAGCGCAGCAAGAAATGAGTCCTCCAGGTTCTGGTTGGCATATTGCTTTTTGCCCGTATAGTATAGCTTGGTCGGACATTCTAGGGCCAGTTTGAATCTTGACTTTGTCAGATATCTCATATTATCCCTCCATGTATGGGTGGGTGGATCTAAAGGTTGATCAAAGCAAATTTTTTTGAGTACTAAATTAAACTGATTGAGAAACTTTCTCTTTAATCAGCATAATGCTTCAACAAAACCATCAAACCTCTAAAAATCATGTCTTTGCTAGTTTAGTGAGTACCCTTATTTCACTTAATATATGGCCTAATATAATTGTAATATTCATCTAGAATGCTATCAATTAATTAATACTAGTAGCGATTCAAAAAGTTTAACTGTAGCCAATGAATCTTCTAAAGCTGAATGCCTGTTGTCAATATTAATATTGAAGTATTGAAATGCTTTGGAAGAACTTGAAACATCTTCAGATATTTTTCCTGCGTAAATCAAGTATTGTATTATTGAATATGTATCAAGAATACGGTGTGAGAAAATTGTATTGAACGATCTGCCATTGGATGATAAAAGCACTTTCAGAAAATTCGTATCAAATTGTGTATTATGACCTGCCAACGGGATGAGATATCCATCTGGAAAATGTAATCTGCAGAAGTTGGTTATCTTTTCAATTACTAATTTCGGGGGTATTGCTTTTTTTTCATGCTCAGTTATATTAAACTTGTTAATTTTTTGCGCTTCTTTAGTATATACATATTCATCATTTTTTATAAAAAGCTCAATAGAATCCACTAATCCTATCCCTTTGTCCCATGCAACTAATCCAATAGAAAACAAGGAATGTTTAGCCGGGTCAACTCCACCAGTTTCTGTATCAATAAAAAGTAATCTATTAGTTGTTTTATTTTTCATCCCACATCTCCTTGTCTTTTTACTGAGTTTTTACTAATGGCTGCTATTTCATCTGAAACATATGAATATATTGTGCCCCCTTTAACTGCTTTAATCGCTGGAACTGTCTTTTTTTCTTTATGATGATTAAAAAAAGACATATATGATATATCATCAACCAAATAATAACTGTTTTGAAATGTCCCTTTGTAATAAAAAATATCCGCGTTTAGGTCGCAAAAGGCTTCGCATGTATCATGTATTAAAGATTTTGTTTTTCCTTTTTCATATGAAAATCTCCTATCTAGTTCGTCTGAAATCTCATCATAATGAAAATCAGGAAGATAGATTTTAATTCTTCCTCCCTCGTTATGAAATTTTTCTAGAGCATCTCTGTTGCTATCACGCCAAGTCTTGCCATAAGTCATTACTACAGTCAATTCATTCGCTCTTTCCAAAACTTCTCGCCAATCAATTTCTAAGAAATTTACATATACATACTCAATTCCGCTTTTATTAATATTACTTGAAATACTAGATAACAATAATAATTCCTCTGCAAAAGATTTTTTTGCAATTATTTCCCAGAGTATTAAAGCTATTAGCAAAGACTGTACTGTTGCTAAAAAAGATAGTATTGTGATTTTCCAAATATTATAATTACTCCAAGTCATGCTAAGAAAACTCGTCAAAGGTACCGATAATATAAGAATAATCAATACATTTGACAATACTTTGTAATTTGTTTTTTCTCTCGATTGTTTTGAAATTTCAGACTGTTTCTTATTCATATTTTTCATGCAAAGCCTCCAATTCATAAAATGCAACATAATGAATAATCCGGTGCTGATTGTACCACCAATCCGGCGTGAAGATACCGTGATTCCGGTTTCTGATACCGCATTTATTCCACAGTCCTCTTGACGATGAGCCTCTGATGGCATGTGTAAATGCATCCAGGGCAACCTCGAAAGAACTGAGGATGCCTGGCATGAGAGCCTAACATGCCATCTCTCATCATCAAGAGGCTTTTGCGGCATAAACGCTGGTGGTATCATTAATCTGGAATGGCGGTATCCAAATTACCGGACACCTGGTACTGATGAACAAGAATACCCAACATAACCCTCGCGCTCCAAGTCTCAGTCTCATATTGAGCTATCGTCCGGTCTTCAATACCGCATTTATTCCACAGTCCTCTTGACAATGAGTCTCTGATGACATGAGTAAATGTATCCAGGGCAACCTCGAAAGAACTGAGGATGCCTGGCATGAAATCCTAACATTCCATCCCTCATCGTTAAGTGGCTTTTGCGGCATAAAACGCCAGTGGTATCCTTAATCCGGAATTACGGTATCTAAATTACCGGACACGCAGTCCTGAAGGGCAAGAATATCCATTGATTGTCTTTCATTAGTTTACTTAGCAGTATTAAAATATTATTTAGTGAAATCAAATCTAGGGCTAGGTGGGGATTTGTGTTTGTCAAGTTTTTTCCCCTCTTCTTCATTTTTGATTGCATCTAAATTTGTATTTTTCGACGTGAAGTCGAACTTATATCCGTAATTTTGCTGACAATCACTTCTGTTTAGAGTCAGCTTAATGCTTTTAGTTTTTTTACTGATTATCAATTCTTCTTTATGTGATTCTGGGATTAGATAAGTATCGGGAACTTCAAGGATGTTAATTCCATTAGTATCTAATGACTTATAAATATCTTCTATCGCTTCCGGAGTAAAATCAATGCTTCCTACTAAATCAACTAATTCTTGATACTTAACAGATCCATTATTTTTGCCTTTTTCAACTAATAGTTTTTTTACGTTTTCGATTGCATTATCATCAAACCTTGTTTTGTTTTTCTTGTTTTTTCTTGTCATCCAAAACCTCACATCAAGATTTAATTATAATTATCTCACAGAAAATAAGACATGATATAAACATCTTTCGTTCAAAATGGTTATTAAAGACTTTTATGAAAGCTCAAATTCTAAAGCATTCAAAACAGTTTTAAGATTTGAAATTTCTTCAACAGTAAGTGTAGAACCTTTTCCCATTCTTCCTTTTTCATGGTTCCAATCTCTTAAGTCATATTTTGCTGGTCTTTCATTAAAACTTATAATGTTTAATTCCTTTGTCCAGTCTCCATTTTTTGATAAAATTGCTATTCTATCAATAATCTCATATTTGAATTCTGCCATCTTTAACTCCTTATTCATTTATATTTGGTTTAATTAATAGCATTCAGATAATTGAGTAATTTAACAAACAACCATACTTGTAAAGTTAAACTTGCTTTGTTATAGAAAAATGGCACTGTATCAAATTTCAAAATAAAAATCTTGCTTATAAGTATCCACTATCTCTGTCATTTTAGCTAAATAATCTTCACGAGTTGTTGCATCTTCAGTAAACTGCTTGAATAACCATTCAATCCCACCTCTCATGTATTGATGAAAAAGTTCCATGTTTTCTAGCACTTTTAGAGAATTTTCATCGTCTTTAAAAGCACGTTGAATTTTTTCATCGTCATTCAGTTTAGAATTAGATTCTGCCAGCATTACTAATCTGAATACGTGTGTGAGATTTTCCTGTTGATTTATTATTGCCTCAGCAAAAATTGTTACATCATCATCCGTTTTAGTATCCTCATCTGATTTCAAATTGTAAGCCACACCTATTAATGGAGCTACAAGATATATATCAACTATATATCTGAAAACACCTGCAACTTTTGCATCTCTGTTTAGTCTTTCAGTAGTTGCACTAAGAAATTTTGCGTATGTTGCATGCTTGCCTTTTATTTTATATGGTTTATCAAACATTATTCATATCTCCTTATTAATGAGCTCGTATCAGAATTATTAAATTTTTCAATTATATAACTACATCCTATTCTGTCTTCTAAAGCTTCTTTCGCCACGTCCCAGTCCTTCTTCATAACCAGTAAAATAACCTGTTCAGCAACTTCAGGAATTATTCTAGCAATATTATTAATATGGATTTCATCAACATTTGAAAAAGGGGCATCCATGACTAATGGATATGGTTCCGTATTAACATTCAATTCTCCTTCTGAATCAACACAACTATCATAAGGTTCGCAAAGTGTACCTGTTCGAGCTTTTCTGCGAGCTAAATCTACTAACCCCGATATAAATGAGAAATTTTTAACTGATTCTAAACCTTTACTCTCATCAGTGGACATTTTTTCATCCCCTACCATAGTGATTAATTCAATTTGATATTTGTCATTAATCGATACCAAACGTCGTCCATGATACATCTGTTCGAATATTTTATTGACGCTATCTAGTAAAAGTCTTTTTACTTCTTTTTCTTGCTTATCATAACTTGTTTTAAACCACTCATATATAGCTATTGAATAAGCTGTAGCTTTCATGATTTTCTGGTTTCTATTAGAAACTATTGCTAAACCATTAATTTTTGTTTCCAAATTCTTAATAGTGTTTTCTGTAGCGCCGATACTTTCATGAATTTTTTTTTCTATATCTCTTTTGCTTTTTAAGTCTCGTTCGTTCTTCTGATAATCCTGTTCGATTTTTTCGATATTTAATACTCCTTGAATTTGTTTACTGATATTTACTAATGCTTCTTTTTTATCTTCATAAAGATTTGAATTTGTTCTATAATTTGTATAACTGTCTTTAATCAAGTCATTAAAATCATCCGCTTCTTTATAGAAACGTTTATAGGTCTGTTTATAATTCCTAAGAATAGTTCCCATATGTTGCGGTGGGAGAAAACTCTTTTCACGCAAAATACTTTCCTTAGCGCCTTCGTTTTTAACTAAGTCACAACCACATATACAGTATCCTCTATTCATGATGAAGTCTATTGCTTTAGCTCTCATTTCCGGAATACCTTCATGATCCTGCTTTGACTCTTCAATAATGTTTAATGCTGTTAACACTAAAGGTTTTGAGAAAAAGCTCATTGCACCTTTGCTCCAATCAGTTCGTAATCTCTTTTCTTCTGATTCAATGGTGCGTTCTAAAACAGCAATATCCTTTTCTAAGTCTAGCTTATGATTTTGTTTTTCTTTGACTTCTTTATTCGCTAACAAAGTATTATTTAATTCGACTTTTCTTCTTTCAAAATACTCGATTTCATTCTTGATTTCGTCTTTTCTAACTCTGTAACCTTCCAATTTGCGTTTTTCTTCTTCCAAATTAGATTTTAGATTAGTACTCCTCGTATCCATTCCTAAATCTAATTCATTCCTCATTTCAGAAGTAACCGATGAAGCTTTTGACGGATCTAATCGATCCATGGCTGAACTAATAACATCCAACCCCATAAGCCCTCTTACCGCAGCTACTACGTCCCCACGATTATTGATATCAGTTATTCGTTCCCCATCAAAGAAAAAATAATCAGAAAGTGACTTTGGTAATATTTTATTTATAGTTTCATTCATTAATGAATCTTCGTTTATGTTTGTGCCTCTCGCCTTTGGAATGCTCTGCATACCTCCAGTTTTTTCCTTATATTGAACTATCAGTTCGGGCTTCACAGATGATACTCTTCCTATTTCATTTTTCTTAAAATTCTGGGTTCTTTTAATGATGTATTCTCTATCCTCATGTATTAAAGTTATCTCAACGTATACCTCTTGCATAGAGTTAAGACCAATTGCTTTTTTGACTTCAACGTTTATGAGTTCGCTATTCCTAAAAGAACTTGTTCCATATAAACACCAATGAAAAGCTTGAATGATAGTAGTTTTTCCACTAGTATTTACCCCTAACAATAAAGTTACATTTTTGTCTGCATGCATTGAAAATTCAATCTTGTACTCTCCTTTGAATTGGCGAAAATTATATAACGTAATATTTTTAAATATCATCTTCAGCCTCTCTTTCTATTAGCTTTCTAATCTTTTCTACCATTTGTGTATTAGAAAGTTTTTCAGTTTTATTGTTTTCTCTTTCTAATGCATAAATGTGATGCTTTAGCTTGTTTAATGTACTTTCATTAAGTTTAATTTGATTCATGCTCTAACCCCCTAAAATAATTTAATTTATAAAACTCATCGATTTTTTTTTGGAGTTTAGCTACTCCTGAAGAATTTTCAGCTAAACTTGCAAAATCTTCCATTCTACTTGCTTCTCGTTTCAGCAATGAGTACTCACTGTTTTGAATAGAAGACTCGTCAACTTTCTCGTCTAAGTTTCTTGGTAGAGTTATGAAGTCATAAATTTTAGCATAGGGTTTATCTCTTGCTTTTCTGAGAACTCGACCTCTCCTCTGAATATACTCCTTAGGATTAGTGCTACTAGCTAAAATAAATGCAGTTTTTATACCCGGAATATTCATTCCTTCATCTAAACATCTTATTGCGACCAGTGCTTGCAGCATTTTCCCCTCTGAAAAATTTGTTTTTATCACTTCTCTTTGTGCTGAATTCTCTTCTGATGTAAATTTTGATACTCTCATACCCAATTTATTTCCTAACATATCTACAACTAAATCAATTTGACGTTTTTCTTCCTCTTCGATTTGCCCTTCAATATAATTGCTGTTATCTATTGTGGTTGCTCCGCAATAAATTAGCATATTGTTATCATTTCTGTATTCTGACTTAATGATTTCATATAAGGCTTTTAGCTTATTCCTTGCTCCTGCTATTACTCTTGCTCTCTTTATTAATAACATTTCAGCTGATTGAGGAATTGGGTCTTTATTATTCTTATATTGCAGTATTTTTACAATTTTTTCAGTTAACAAATTATACTCTTCCAGTTCATCATCACATAAACTAATTGGAATTGGATAATAATAATAAGGTGTCAATTTATCTTCCTTAATCGCGCGTTCCAAAGAATACTCAATACACTTCTCTCCAAAGAAATTTTTTAATTTCTGTGTACCATCTTCATCATGATGTCTTTCCAAAGTTGCCGAGAGGGCAAGTCTATATCTAAAAATCTCTTTCATGCAATTCAATTGCTTTTTTGATCCAAAATTGTGTGCTTCATCAACTACGAGGCAAATATTCCCGCTAAGTTTGTCAACTTCTTTTTGAAAATAATTTGAGGCAAAAGTCACATTAGTTGTAATTATGTAAAAGCTTTTAGTTATTCCTAACTTAAAATCATTTAATGTGCTTTTAAATTTTCTTTTCCAATCATATGCAGAATAACAGATAAGTGGTGAAACATTAAATTCTTTAATATCTTGAACCCATTGTTCAATTAAATGTTGATAAGGGCAAATGATAAAGACACCTAGACTATTATGTACATGATGATTGAGTCGCACAATCGCTCCTAAACCAGCGTATGTTTTTCCTGTTCCTGTAGCCATGTCGAAAATTCCACGGTACCCATTTTTTTCCCATGAATCAATTGCTTCTATCTGGTAATCGTGTAGAGCAATTCCTTCCGGAATCATTGGAACGTTATTAAGCTTATTCGGGGAATAATGGTATTCTCCGTTTTCTTCATATGTTTCAAATTCAATAGAATCTTCTTCAAATTCTGAAATATTAATCGTTTCATATTTATAATGGTTGACAAACTCTTTTTTTAAGTCCTTAATTTCTATAATTCTGATATTCGGTTCAGAATCATTCCATATCAAGTCAAAAGCTTTCTCTTTGGATATTATTCGTTTTTGATCTTCCTGACTATCCCACGAACAGAACACATCAATAGTTTCATAGTTCAATCTCATAGCAGTTGAAGATTCATTCATCGATCCTGAGAAAGCAATCTTATTGCCTTCCTCGTCAATAATTATTCCCATTTTTTCATGATACATACCTAGTTTGAGTTTATCTGTTGTAAAAGCAATTTTTATATCGAGTACATTGTTAGTGATAAGGTTTGCTAATAGATTAAGTCGTTTTTTTTCGAATGGATTCAATGCATCCTTAATTTCTCTTATAACAGCATTTCTGATAACATCACTCCTATTCTCGTATCCAAGTTGAATAGCTTTAAAATCTTCTTCCGATAAATAAGGTGACGCTACTAATAAAATTTTGCCTCCATTTCTTATCAGTCCGCTAATACCTTTAGATATTTCAACAAGTGCTGATGAGGAGAAAAACCCGACTGCTCTTTTATATACCATTGCTTCATTAAGAGCAGGTATATAAAAATCTTTAACAACGTTATCCGTCAGTGATCTATATTCATTTTTTAATATGATATCCCTCAAACTCATTTTGTTCACCCCTTATAATAAGTGTAGCATAGTTTAAAATTTTGATATAAATAGGCTAATTGATTTCACTTAATGCATTAATCAATCTCTCTACATCTTCCATCGTGTTAAAGTACCCCATGCTTATTCGTAGAACACCTCCTGAACTTATAGTTCCTAGTACTTCATGAATTAAAGGAGCACATTGGTAACCAGCTCTAACAGCTATATCAAAGTCTAAATCCAATACCATCGCCAATTCATTCGGAGTATATCCTTTGTGAATTATTGGTATAATCCCTGTTTGAATTTTGTTTTTGTCTCCTAGAATCGTGATGGAGCTTATTTCTTCTATTTGATTGATAGCTGATTTTGTTAAACGCATGACATGTTTATGTACTATTTCTACCGAAAGATCGTTTATCCATTTTATTGCTTCAAATAAGCCATATGCCGCAACAACGTTAGGGCTTCCAATATCTACTACTTTTTCAGTTTTTAGATTTAATGAATCATTACCTGTGCCTCCAGCTAAAAATGGAGTTAGACTTTGGATATTAGATGAAACAATCCCCCCGAGCCCAATCGGGCCATATAAAGTTTTATGACTTGCAAATATCAAATAGTCTATCTCTAACTTATCCAAATCAATAGGAAGCAGCCCAAGAGCTTGTGATGCATCAACAATAATTTTGGCTGAACTTGATTTTACTATTTCTTGTATAGTACTTATATCAATTATGTTACCTAGTACGTTGCTCGCATAATTCAAAAAAACGAAATCTGCCGGTTTTAAGGCATTTAGGTGTCTAAAATTATCTGTCATTATGTTTAATTTTGCGTCATATGGTATCACAATTAGACTAAATCCAACTCTTTGTCTTAGAAGTTCTAAAGGTCTCATCACAGCATTATGTTCAAATGGGCTAACATAAATATTTGATTCTTCATTTATGCCAAGACCTTGAATTAATACATTCATGGCTAAAGTAGCAGATTCTGTTAAATAAACATTCTTTTCTGATTTAGGTATGTTAACCATATCGCATAATGCATGTTTAAGTTCTATGATAATATTTTGAGCGTTATTTGCTTGTCTGTATCCACCTCTGCCCGCGTTAAAGGCATAGTTTCTATTGGCCAAATCTAGGGCTCTAAGTACATTTTCTGGTTTAGGGAAACTAGTGGCTGCATTATCAAAGTATATCATTAAATATCTCCCTCCAAGAATTTCTCCAACAAAGTAAGAATAATTTCAGTCTTATCCTTGTCATCAAAACCGTAATCTTTGAGCAATCCTACAAATTCCTTTATAACATCTGAGGTGTCATTAGTAGGTCCTGTTCTTGTGTAGTACTTCTCTTTTGTATTACCCTGTGACGAACGGAAAATTACCTTGTCTTTTTTAATCTTATCTAAAGCAATTTTATCTAATGAATTATATTCATCGCTAATCTGCTTAATGCTCGATTCAAATATCGCTAGTGACTTATCGTTCCAATCGTCAACTGATAAACCAGTAAAAAGATGTGCTAAATCTTCAATAATCAAATTGTCATCCGTTTTTATGCTTTTAGTATATTCAATTAACTTATTAAAACTTACATTCTCGATATGTTTAATTTTGTCTGATTCTAAACCATTAATAAAACTTATTATAGAGTTTCTAAGAGTTGTTTGGTCATTGCTTAAAGTTTTTATTGTTATAAGTTTTATATGTTTTCTTAAGTTGCAACTATGACTTATTAATAATTCCTTGAATATTTCAATCTGATTGATAATCTTAGAATAGTCCTTTTCTTTGAATATTTTTTGAGGAATTGTATCAATTAAAAGCTCTTTCGCATTTACATCATATTGCACTAATTCTTTTAATAATTGTTGATTCATCTTATTAGTTGTATTAATATTTCCTTCAAAACTATTGGATATTTTTCTAGAACTGACTGGTAAACCATTAAGAAAATCCGTCATTCCCTTGTAAATTTGTTCATAAATGTTAGACTCAGAATACTTGTCTTCTAAATCAAACATTTCTTTCAATCTAATAAGATACTTATCTTGAAATTCGTCATTTTGAGGTAAATATAAAGAATAAATCTCTGGATTTGCATCTATATGGTCTAGTTGGTCAACATCTAAGCTCAGCTCTTTTTTTCCCATTAATAGTACGACTCGTTTTCTGATAGGCGCTAGATATTTTGCAAGAAAAACAATAATTACTCCTTTTCTTAAGCCATAAGGAGGCTCTTGTAGTAAATCATATAATTCAATAATGTTACAATTACCGTTTCTAGTCTTTAAAAAAGAATCAATCTCTAATAGGACTCTATTGTATTTATTATCCTTTTTAATGTTTTCAGCATCAGTTTTTAGCTCTAATTCTGATAACCCAGTTTTTTCAACTAAAGCCTTGTACATTATCTTTTCTGCACTAGTCTCTCTTAGATTTGATGAACTATATTCAGGATAAAAAGTTTTTTTCAATAAATACTCTCTGGCTTTTTTTGCTTGAGTACTGATAAGATTTTTATTTAGCAATTCATAGTTCATAATAGGAGAGTCGCAATAGATTTCATCACATATTCGATTCAAATGTGAATGAACATTTTTATATTTATCAATCATCTCTAGTATCTTCCCTCTATAGTAAAAGGTTGATGGGATTTTTTGATTAATTACTTCTTCAAAATACTCATTTAAATGAGTTTCATATTCGTTCTGTAGAATAGTTAACTCAGTAATTGTGTATTGATCAAATTCATATTGTTTCTTCTTATCAAGCAATTCATTTATTGCGAGAAGGTTATGCATAGTTTCAAGTTGTCGAGCATCTAAATCTAAACTTGATAAGACAAGCTTTTTTTCATACTCAAATTTTTTCGAACATTCAATTAAGCCGTATTCCTTTTGACATACAATAAAGACAACGAATCCATCAGCAAAATCCTTATTTAGAAATGCAATAAGATTGAATCCAGGAGTTCTTATCATCTCTTCCGAAATAAACTTAACTCGAAAGAATCTTACAATTCCATTTCTGAAGTTATGTCTTTTCGGAAGAATGAATTTATCATTGAATAACAAATCATAACCTTCATGGAATTTTGTGTTTCTAAATTTGATTTCTATTAATCTGTTGATTTCCTCTTGAACATTATCCCCACTACCTGACAAAAACATAAGATGATTAGTATTGGATTTTTTTAGCAAAAATCCACGTTCGATCATTGATTTAACCGAATTATGAATCCCGAGATTATTAATTGCTCTCTCAAGATTGTCTTCCGTAGGACTTAAAACGTTTTTTTCATTAATAATATTAATCACTGCTAATCCTTTGATAATTTTGATTTCGATCTTGTCGGTAATCTCTTTTAATAATGTTTCAGTTTGAATGTAGATTTTATATTCAAGAGCGTTTCTATTGTTTTCGAAAGCATCTTTGAAATAATCATACAAAACATCCACCCCGACTAAATCGTCATCTGATTTTTCAATTATTGTCCGTAAAGTTCCATTCGTATCACCACATAAAAAAGTAAACAATGTCCGCTCATTTTGGGCGACTCGCTCGCTTAGTTTAATTAATGAATAAGTGGTATAAGGGTTTAAAGGGAAAGCACCTCGGATAATAGTCTGATTACTTATTCCACTACTGAACGCATGCGCAAAAGCAGTATAGATAATTTTTGATTTATCTAACAATTCATCGCAACTTAAGTTATTTTTCTGCACAGCTTGTTCAATCAGATGATAATAATAACTTTGGTCTTCGAACAATCCAAAGTAGAGTGTATAAAACCTACCTTCAATTTTTTTCCATTCATCCCTTTTTTCATCACTTAAATGATTTAAGTAAGATCCAATTCTTTTATGAGCGACGCAAATCATTCTAAAGGAACTATTAGTTGCTAACTCAGCTAAATTTTGTATTTCCGAATATACCTCAACAGCAGAACTACCCTCTAGGAGTTTGCTGAATTCATCCAAGACAAGAAGCACACCATCAAATACTGTATTTTTTATTAAATAGTTGCTGATTTCATCAAATAAACGAGTGATGTTTTGAGTTGTCAAAGGTTGGAATTCTTGTCCATACATAATGTGTCTGTGTAATAATTTAAAAAGCATTAATGAACTACTATTATATTTATTTAGGTCTTCCCTGAAATCTTCAAAATTAGTCTTGTAGTTTCTCAAAAAATCTGACATTCTTTTGTTTGCGTAGTTTTCTTCCTGCCACTTACTTATAAGATCTAACGCTGTTTCAAATGCAGTAGGATAATTAGATACATCAATGTTTTCATCTCGCAGTCTTTTCTTTATTTCTATAATAATCTCTGATTTAAAAGAGTCGTATCCTCCACTTAACACAATTGGCAGATATCTCTTGTTCTTGATTTTTTCTAAAGAATGACTAAACTTAGAGTCTATTCCTTCAAGTTGATTAACTATTGTATTGCATCCTTTAAACTGATACGCATATAGTAATTCAGATAATACCAATAATAAGTGAGATTTTCCTTTTCCATAAGGACCAACAAATAAAATAGGCTTTGGATTATCTGATTCAATAGTATTAATCAATTCTGTCAATATATCTATTGCTGTATTCGAAGCAATAAAGCTATTAACCTTATCAACGTTATGTAAATCCATATTAAGATTGATTGAGTATTTAAAGTTGTCATTTAATCTTATGCTATCTTTGTACATTATTAACCCCCAGATGTTCACTTAAGACTAATTCAGAACTTTCTGACTTTTTAATATAAATCTGGTCTAAGCCGGCAGTTTGTTGCAATACTAGTTTTTTCCTGTCTTGTAAACGTAATAAACAATTATATACTTCTTCTTTAGTTAAATTCAAAACCCTTCCAATGTTGTTAGGAGCAGACATCATAGTATCAATAGATATATTATATTTGTTGGATTCTTTGTCATTATCAATTTTCTCTAATTCAGATAGTAAAATATAAAAAACAACATCATCGGATAACAAATCTTGTGGTGGTGGTGTTTTCTTAAGGTATTTCCCATCAAATTCGATCAATTTTAAATCAGATAAAGGTGATTGCAAATTATCTTCTGGCGTTAATTTCTTATCATTTAGCCTAGTATATAACTTAATTAAAACAGAAATGTCATCAATTAAAGACTTTTGAGAAAATGTTACTCCTGGTAAAGCTTCATGATATATATTTTGAATAGCAGAAAATAAATCATCTCTAGATATTTCATCTATGTTGATATAATTAAAATATGAATGCCACGTAGTCGCTCGATCTGCATTCGAAACAAGTTTATAGTGCAAAACATATTTGGTAAAGAGGTCTTCTAAATAAGGATCTCTTTCTTTGATTATCTCAAATAGTTTTGTTGTAGGATTATTTTTAGACAAAAGATTAATCAAATCCATTGCTGTTAAATAAAACTTTATTGCCTTAACCATTCCTGATCCAACTCCTAACACAACCGCGCCATTCACCGTGTCTCGTAAAAAATCATAGTTTTCTTCTTGATGCAAAAATATTTTATTTAACCATCCTTCTCTCAAGTAAAAGGAGTTATGGCCTTTCAAAGTTATTTTTTTTATAGCTAGTCTCATTAATCGCTCCTTTTAGTCCTTAGAACTTTTTTCATATAGCATCCTGAATCAAAATGATCAATGCATTCTCCACATCTTACGCATTTATTATTATCTATGGTATATAGAACATCAATATCATAATCACCTGTTATTTCATTAAATGTTGTTTTATTACTGATTTTTATTGCGTCAAATCTGCACGCACTCTTACATCCAGAGCATGCTATGCATGTTTGATATTTAGTAATCTGGCAATCGATTTTCTTCTTAGCATCTTCAATGTTTTTCAATCTATTCGATACGCCTCCCATTTCATTAATATTTAAGATAGTAACTTTTAATAAATCCGTCCCTACTCTACCTTGTAGTTTGATACATGGAATATTATTCTTTGAAACAATAAAAACTTCACCTTTTCTTTTATTGCCATTATCCATATCAACAAAACCAAAAGGTATAAATAAATTGTACAAATCATTGGAAATAGGCTTTGTTAGATGATAATTATACGAATTTGCTTCTAGTACACAAGGCTGGAAATTAATGATAGCGTTGTCTGAAATATGTAATCCATTTCCACCCTGTCGAGCCTTCCAATGATTATTTTCAACATACTCTTCAGGATCGACTTTATTGGTTTTTATTGCAAAATCCATTAAGGTATTTTGCCACTTTTGACTAATCTGTGGCATAAACACTTTTGATAAAAACAAATCCCAATCATTATTATTTGGACAATTCCAGCATCCAACTCTAGAATATCCTCGTCTATAAGCAGAGTTAAAATCAACGTGCGAAGACAATATATAAAGCCATACATCAAAATCAACCCAATCAATTATCGGTGCAAAAACTCGTTGTTTTAAAATTTTGGGACTATCAGTTTCCATATCATATTTACTTCTGCTATTTGATTCGCTTCTTCTTATTCCATAGAATGTCAAAACTTTATTTTTATCACTAAATAATCGATCTATTCTATCTGATATGGGCGTTGTTTTAAAATATGTGCAACACCATCTCAAAACTCTTGAGGGCGGACCCACAATTTCGCACAGTTCATAAAAATTATCATGATTGTTTTTTGCTGTTAGAACTTTCGAGTACTGACTGTTGTATTGATTATTCTTTGTTCTCTCGATGTAGTCATATGTAGACGGAAATTCTAATGTAGTATCACCAAATATTTTTTTAATTATTCTATGAGGTAATGCCTTCCTTACTAAATCATCAACAACAGTAGAGTCTTTGCCACCACTAAAAGAAACAAACATTTCGTCCTCATTATAATCACCTGATACTCGTGTGATGTTGTTAATTGCCTCATTTTTAATCTGATTATACCATTCTCTATTCAGTTCAACGAATTCACTGATTATATTGTCATATTTAATGTAATCAATTTCATTGATTCTTTTGTTATACTCTTCCAATACTAACACCGGATCTTTTTTCATCAGTTCAGATTTGAGAATCTTTATTTTTTCACCATTAATAATATAATATTTTCCACCAGCATTCCAAACAGATTGATTTAGTATCTTAATGCTCTCTCCTAATAAAATCTGAATCAAAAGCTGTTCTTCAGGAAATACGGGTCTCAAGTCAGTTGCCATATATTCACATTCTTCATTGTATTTACTACAATACTGATCGAATATTGGAACATTGCCGTTATGTGACCAGTATATTTTATACTCATGCTTGACGTAAGAATTATTATAGCCTAATCTAGCATCATACAAAATTTTCTTCTCCTGAAGATTAGTAGAATCACCATATTTGTCTATAACACCTTTTAAATTTTCCTTACAAATCAAACATTTATTGGTATTCTTATCTATCAGTTTTGGTTCTATATAGCTTTGACATGTATGGCAATAGTATCGAATCATTTTATCAGCTCATTTCTTTTGATATTTTTTAATTTTTGTTGACTTTTAAACGAATTTATAATTGTAACAAACATCATTCAATAATCTAATTAATTAAATTTAATTTATAAAAAAGTCACATCAACTCAAACCTTATAATCTCACCAAGGCCATATGATATGACTTAATTCTAATTATCGAGCTTCTAACTATTATGGAATATAACATTTTTATCCCCCGATAATTTATTACTCCCAAATGTGAAATCTCATTGCTTAAACAACATTGATTTATTATATCACATGTATGAATTCTTTTTCTATTACGTTTCACGAAAAACCTCACAAATTATTGACATGCACTTTGTTTTATACCCTTAAAAAAGTCATTTTAATCATTTTTTCATCCAAACCATGCTTTTCTATCTATGTACATAGATTACATCCATTTATTTCCTATCATATGTTCTAATCACTGTGTTTGTTATGAGTTCATACATAGATAAATGAAGGATTTTTAGTGTAGCCTGTTTAATGAGATCCGAACCGATAATCCCATCGATATCTGAGGGGAGAAGAAGATTCAGCAAACTGGGGAGCGCTCCAACCTCCAATTCATATTCTGAACCATCTATGCTCACATTTGATCTAAATAAATCTGTTTTAAAGGATCCAAGCAATGGATAGAAATCATTCTTGCTGCCACAGTAATTGTTTGTATCGATAATCGAATTTCTCATGTAAGTGATAGTTGACCCCGTATCTAGAAAGAACTGATGTGTTTTTTCTTTAATATTGATGGTTATAACCGGAACACCCATTTTATTCTTCATGCTCTTAGCATCAATGTAAGTGTAGTCCCATCTATTTCTTCTTTCCAGGTTGTATAATTCCAAATCAACTAGAAATCTATTTTCACGCCTGTCAAATCTGATTTCAATATCGTAGTCCTTTAAGATATCAGTCCCAATAATACCCTTAATCTGCCTTCCCAAATTATTTTGTACATCTACCATAATCGGGCTTTGACCAATTCTATGTCTTCTACCTTTAATGGTCACCGAGGATACTTCTCCAAAAGACATGGGAGAGCCGGTGTCTATGATAAAGCAGCCTTCTGGACAGTCAATGTATGGAACCTCGCACTGAAACGATTTCGCGTTGTCTTTCCATTTGTCAGAAAGCTTGTTGTCTTTTCTAAATGACATTATGCTATCTGAAAGATTTTCATATACCTGGCGCTGATTCTCTTTGCGGTATACATGACTGTTATCTTGCTTGATTCCCATCCGTTCTGCTTCACGTGAATCTTTGATGTCCGCTCCAAGGTAAATGAATTCCCAGCCAATTAACTCTTTCTCAGCGATAAGATTTTTTACATCCGTCTTAGTGAACTTTCGACTGGCATTTTCATAGCCATCCGTCATAATAACACAAAGCACGTTTTTCGAATTATCAGCTTCCAATTCACTGCAACTTCTATCATACTTAATTCTTTCTGAAACACGTATGATGGTTTCCCCCACTGCGTCGAAAAGAGCTGTGCTTCCCCTTACAAAATATTCTCGATTTGTAATGGGCTTCACTGTTTTAATGTTGACGCCGTCATGCAGGAAACTGACTTCCCGATCAAACAGGGTTGTCGTTAGATTTGCCTCGCCATCCTCTTCATTCTGTTGAATGATCATTGTGTTATAGCCTCCTATGGTGTCACTTTCTGACCCGGCCATAGAGCCGGATCGATCCATTATGAAGATTATTTCTTTTTTCATTTGAGTTCCTCCTTGGTTTTGTTTATGCTATAATTAGAACATATTGAGCATACACTAACATCAATCGGGAATTGATATTTTTATTTTTTAGGGGAAGGTGAATATAATGATCGATGAAAATCTAAACCATGAACTTAGAAGCTTTATCAAAGATACAGAAAGGCATCAATCACTTATGGTGGAACTTGTCACGAAGGATTTAATAAACAATATTTCCAAACATTTGGAGTTGATTCAAATATTAACGGGTAGTATCAAATTTTTTAGTTTACTAACCAAATTTATTGATCGAGCTGGTCTGACAGAACCCCAATTTTATAGTCGGGCATGTATAAGTACTGCTGTATTCTCCAATATGCGCCGTGATGATTACACACCTAGCAAAGCGTCGGTACTTAAATCCATTATAGGGCTAAAACTAAACTATACTGATGCAAGTGCATTGCTCGAAAAGGCCGGGTATACCTTTGTCTGGTCAGATACTAAAGATCTGACCATTGTATTCTGTATCATGAATGAGGTATACAATCCTATAGAAGTGGATGAATTGTTGACAAGTATAGGTGAGAATACTCTTTTTAGTCAATTATAATAAGTGTCATAGATTTATAAAATATTAGACCCGATTCACCTGCCATACATAAATTGGACCATACTTTCTGCCACACTCGCCTATACATTTAAACATCCGGTTGTAATATTTAAAGTCAATCGGCTTACTTATCCCTCGATCCAATCTATATTGCCATAGTCCTTTCCATTCTGCAGTTCGGTAAATTTGGGGGTCCCAGCTGGACCCGTCTGTAACAATTAGACCGCCATCCAGCAATTTATCCAGCATCAACTTTAAAATACTTTCTTGAAACCACCTTTGACCACTTCCTCCTTCTCCTTCACTGTCACCACACAAATAGAACACCGCTAACTTTTCAATATTGGAAAATGCAGCCAACCCATCTTGTATATGTCTATAAATCTCAATGGTTCTGTTGCTATCAGCATGAATCCATTCATCTTTATGTGTTATACCAGGCTGGCCTCTATATCCTGCGGATTCAATGCCCCACGTTTCCCATTGGTTCAAGATCATCTCGTTAACTGAGGTGCTGTAGGACTCATAAGCTTTGGCTTTTTTTATTATTTCTAACTTTAGTTTAGGAAGATTTGGCAACTGTATTAAATCCACAAAGTGAAACTCCGTTATTGTATCCATAAATCTTTTTATTGGTTTAATTGTGTCATTACCTACACAAGGATAAAACAATGGACCATTTGGTATACTAAGGTTAAACCTTTCAGCTATTGTTTCCTCATATAAACCGATGGACCTGTTATTTCTTTGATCTTGCTTATGTCGAGACAATAATTTGTCTTCTTCATTCTTAGACCAAACACCTGTTTTATCAATCGCTTCAAATAGCATCTCATTTGTAACTAAGAGCAATGCTGTGTATATTCTGAGACGACGTTGCTGACTTTTGTCCATCATATCAACAATTGTCTTTGAGCCGTGAAAAATATTGTTTCTTATGTTATATATAAAATATAATATATCTTCCCATGTGTCCTTAAATCTTTTACCCGTAAGTTCGGTGCTTAGTATCATTTCAAAGTTATGGATAAACTGCACCTTGGTTTTTTCTGGGGTGTTCATTCTACTCAATTGGGTCAAAGCTACTTGAAAATCCATCCTGTATCTGTTTTTCATGATTCTTTCGAATTGTTTGGCAAATTCCTTATTTTTCTCAGCTTGATCGGTATGACTCACATTAGTCTGAGTACATGTATTATAAATGAACTTAATCATTCTCCTGATTTTTTGAGGTTCTGTTAATTTGTCATCTTCTTCAGATTGATTGTTCTTGTGATCCCATTTAATCAATTCATTTTTTATTGTTGAAGCTTCCCAGTTTATAGAATAGAAACTATTGAATCCAAAATATGCATAAACAAACCTAGACGGCTCAAAAAAAGTCCAATCTTGTTTCAAAACACCATGCTTTAGCTCGGTTGCAGCTAAGTGTAATTTGTATAAGTCATTTATTTGATAATGTAAACTAGTCATTCTTATCCTCCATATCATTGAAAGCTGAAAGTTTATCCATATAAGATTTGATACCATCAGACAAGTAATAGTGAGAAATCCTACAAGCTGGTCAGATAGAGCATGCGATCATACTCACTCATTTGAGGATATGTTTCTTTAAGTCCTCTTCTCACTACTTCTATATAAGCGTCTGAAGGCAGGTAAGTCGGCCTTCCATTCTTATTGGTTAACGTCACTACGGGTATACCATCAAGCTTTCCTAATGTGATTGTTTCATCATACCAATTACTGCTGGATCCTTCTTGTTTTTTGATTTCTTCAAACTGTTCCTTGGTGATTCTGTAAATCCTGCCTAGTGTCTTGCCTGATCTTTCAGTATCTAAGAACGACACGCCACCTTCCCCCCAAGAGGAAGTTCTGTTCCCATAGTAGACTGGATAAGGGATTTCATATGGTCTATACTCTGTTGGCAGATTTTTGTTAGTGCATCCCGGATAATGCTTGCCATTGAATATGCAATCTCCGCCCAGTATATATGTGGCAAATCTAACAAATAGTAAATTCGATCCATAAACCGCATACCAGACATGGGCTTTATCCTGGGATTTCTCATCCATCGGTTGTCTTTTTATGGTGCTTTTTTTTGATACTGTTTGATTATAGAGATACAAGTACACATTGTTCAGCTTCATACCGTAGCAAATAACTTCCGCTGTATCTCTTACAAACAGTGTACCTTCTCCTTCCAACAGATCCAACTGGTGTAGTGTATCTTGATCTACTTTGTAGACCTCACCTTCTACAACACCCTTACTTGATTTCTTGATTCCTGGGAAGTTTCCAAGATCATGCAAAGTGTAGCCGACCACTACTCCTTTAGTAATGAACTTTGCGTAGGATAAGTATTCTTTATGGTTTCTCTGCCCTTCCATCAAAGTGCCATAAACAAAGATCAATATGCCTTCTTCTCCAGAGAATCCCTTTAAGGCTTCAAATATTCTATCTCGATATTCCTCTCCCCAATCTCCCTTGGTCTTATCAGTTTCTATTGCATTTCTAAAACCTTCCAATACGCCCTCAAAGATGGTCGAAAATTCCGGACAAAGATTCGGATGTTTGTCCAGAAGATCAATCACTCCACCTGCTTTGAAAATATCCACCGCTTCGATTCTTCCTTCCATGTCATCATGTCCATGACCGTTGAAACCTCTTCCTGTTGAAGCTTTCAATCCTTTGATCAAAGCATTTTCCATACCATCAACAGACTTATTTCTATTCAATGAAATCAACCAATATTTTAACAAGAATGCTGTTGCGATATAAGTAGGCTTATACCAAAATTCCACCCGAGTATCCCCGTCAACATGAGGACTTTCGATGATTCCCCAATATCCTTCCTGATCCTGCTCATGGATTAGTGATAGCACCAACGACTGTGTATCCTGATTTTCATAATTGTCTTCATTTAGTGTATCCAAAGCATCTCTGAATGTCTCTAAGTACTCTTGCATTTCTCTTGTATCGATTTTCTCTAAAAATCTCTTGAACTCCTTTAACATTTTGTTGCCTCCAAATTCTTATTCCCTTTAGGGTTGAGTACATAATAGCATAAAGGGATTTAGCGTTTGCGAAAAAAATTTTCGCACGCCATTTTATAGGATGTCGATTTCAAGAATGTCCTCTACATCTATTTTTAATTGCGTGTCCGGGTTTTTGATCCTAATCCCCGATTCACTGATATGAAATCGCTCAATTATGCAGTCATCAAGGTTTCTGATGTTTCCATCATGATCTTTATAGGTTAGATTAAAGTACTTTTGATTTTTCGTTAGATACATGATCTGGCTACTGAAATTTCCCTCACTATTTTTCATTTCGCTTAGAAACTTCTGATGATGTTTGCTGTCACGTTCCAAATTCAAATACCATTTCATCAACTCATCTGATTCTTCGTTTATTCTCTCTAAAGCATCCAAAATGCTGTTTTGAGTATACTCGGTCAATTGATTCCATATGGTGATGGCTGTATGCTGTGCGTAGTTATGATAGGCATTGATACGTTCCATGGCTCTCAAACCTTCTAACATAACCATGATTTGAGTGATGTTTTGCATCATAATGATGGGATGCGGTGTTGACTCCATCTTTAGAACGCTGTTGTTTTCATCTACCAACTCTATGCTGAGTCCTAAAAGCTTAAAACCTTGTTCTGTGATTTGCTGCACATCTTTTTCCAGACTACGTCTACTGCATCCTAACTTGGCTGCAATTTCTGTTAGATTGGATGTTTGTCCATAGGTATTCATTCTCTCGGTCTCTCTAAGTAGATAAAGGGCTCTTTCTTCTGGTGATCCTATAAGAATGTCATCTAAGAAATCCATATCAATTGTAAAGCGATACTTGCGGTTAAGAAAATCCGCTAGATCATTGTAAATCATCTTCGCAACAACTTTGAGATTGAATCGCTTAATCTTTTTGAATGACTCCTCAAATGCTTCCTTGATTTGCTGGCTTAAAATATCTTTGGGCGTTGATTTGATGACATTTTTATCTAATATGGTCCCTATCTCTTCTTGATTAATCAAGGAATAGGTTTCATTTCCCTCAATCAACTTATAGGCCATCATATTATACTCATATCTTCCTTTTGGAAATTCATCGATCATTGCTCTGATAGTTGGCATCTGGTCCTCCTTTAATATGTAGTTCTTTATCTATCACAATCGAAAAACAAAAAAATCACATCAACTCAAGCCTTCAAATCTCTAAGGCTGTGTGATGTGACTTAACTTCATTCATCAAGTGTCTTACTATTCTGGAATACCGCATCGTTATCCCCCGATAAGTGATTGCTCATCAATGAGAACTGTCATTGCTTTAACGTTATTGTTACATTATATCATGATTATGAATTATTTTATGAATCGCATTTAGACGTTTTTACAGCCAGACAAACATGCACAATACATTTATACCCCGATTAGAATCATCTATTCAATTTCTTATTTCACTCATCCTATCAATTGTATCATGCAATGGTGCACTATTTATGTAACAATGTGAAATTTTCAACTACTCATCTCAATTATTCCCATAAATCCCCTCATAAAACTCTATACTCACTTCTTCCAATGATTTGATTTTCGGATCAAAGTCCATCTCTATCAAATACTTATAAAAGTCACCATCATACATATAGATAACAAAGTAATCTTCATAGCCATAATAATGCTTGGCTAGATATTTCGAAAATCCTTCCACCAGGTTCTCCTCACACCATCCAATCCAATCATAGCTATAATCGTATCCATTTTTCCACATGGTTTCAAAACCATCTACTTCTTTCATTTTCTCCGTTACGGCTACAAAGTCATTTGATCTGGTGAATGTCTGGAACAGCTCATGTGAAAACTCGTGAAACGGTGTCAGCATCAATGTATTGTAATCGTTGATATTTCTTTGGATGGTCGAGACCTTTTGGTTTTCATAAGAGAACCCCATAGCTCCCATGTAGCGCAATGTGTAATAGAAAAAGGGCTGATAATCTTTGCTGAATATAACACCGGACTTTTCCTCCATAAAGGTCATGATATCAGGATTGTTTCCTTTAAGCTGAGCATTGATACGGTCTGCCTTTTGTTGAAACTCTCCTTTGTTGTTTTCCAAGTAAACTTTGAGGTGGTTTTCATAGAAGTATGGAAAGAAGATCTCTGCGGATTTCACCCATGAACGGTTCTTGTTGCTTTTCTTTATACTTTCTACGATTTCTTCAACAGAAGCATCATCTGATAAAGCAGTCGTTGTATTCATCAGCGGCCAGGCATGGGTATTATCGAATATATTATTCAAGTGTTGTTTCATGTCATCCGGCAATGCTTCGTATGTGGATGCCATCCATTTGTAATGCCTGTAGATCTCATCGCCAACAGTGATATATGAGCTTCTTGAAAAATTCGCATCATCTATCGCTTGGGTCTGATATATTTCATAAGCGGTGTCGATTAGAACGTATTTCAGGACTAGTCCCTTGACCTCTACCGAACCATGGGCTCCTGTCCTTTGAGACGGTTTCTCTGTACTTGTCTGGCATCCGCTCAAAATCAGTATCAGAACCATTATTGTTACTATAAGTCGTTTTACTCTGCTCACTCTTGATCACATCCATTTATTTTTTGTGCATATGGTTACATTATAGTGTTTGGTGTGGATTCATTCAAGGATTTATGGACTCTATGTGAAGATTATTTCCAACACAATTTCAATCCCCTCTTACTTTTACTTATGATATAATAAAATTACAAAATGGCAATCAAAAATACAAAAATACAAGGAGAAATCAATATGAAAAAATTGGCATTGGTTGTAGTGGATGTCTTAAATGATTTCGTTACAGGTGCTATTGGATGTGATAATGCGAAGGCTGTGATACAGCCATTGGTAACATTGACAGAAGAGGCAAGAAAACACAATATTCCCGTTATATATACCAATGATGCACATATTGAGGGCATTGACAAAGAGCTTTCACTTTGGGGAGATCATGCGCTGGAAGGATCTGAAGGTGCTCAAGTTGTGCCTGAGCTGACACCTCAAAATGGTGACTTTCTCGTACCAAAAAGAAGATACAGTGGCTTTTTCCAAACACACATGGATTTACTGCTGAGAGAATTAGGAGTAGATACACTCATTGTTACAGGATTGTATGTTCACCTATGCTGTCGCATGACCTGTGCAGATGCTTATAACTTGGGTTATGGTCTAATCATACCAAGAGAAACTATGGCAGCATTCCCAAACGATGATTATGAGGCGGGATTAACTTACCTCAAGGAATGCTTTGGAGCTGAAATATGCTCATTGGAAGAAGCTGTTGATATGATTCAGAGTTGAGCTCACAATCCCATGTGAGCTCAACTGCTGCTTCTGAAATTATTATTGTCCAGTAGCACCTGATGAACAAACACATCAACAATATTAGGGTCAAAGTGCGTCCCTGAACATCTTTTAAGCTCTTTAATGGCTTCTTCCTTGCTCATTTCTTTTCTATAGGTTCTTTCGTTGGTCATTGCATCGTAAGCGTCAGCAATAACAATAACCCTGGCCTCGAGGGGTATGGTCTCGCCCTTAAGTCCATTTGGATAACCACTGCCATCCCATTTTTCATGGTGGGTAAGAACAAATTGCCCTAGCTCGGAAAACTCATCTGTAGAGCTTAGCAACCGCCAGCCTATTTCAGGGTGTTTTTCAATTGCATTTTTTTCATCGCCGGTTAGCATTCCGTCTTTATTCAGTATTTTCTCATCTATCCCAATTTTGCCAATATCATGGATAAGCCCAGCAATCCCCAACTGATTGATAACATCCTTATCGAGATTCATCTTTGTTGCAATTGCCTTGCAAATGGCACTCACTCTGTTTGAATGTAGCAGTTCTCTATTGCTTTTCTCAAATAGAGTATTCATGATAAGGTCTATCGTTTTACTCCTCATGCTAGAGCGTTCATGTAGCTTATGCCTGTACATATGGTTTTCAGCGTTCGCTATTGTTTCGATCATTGATTTCTTGTCATCTGTTTTTGTATCATATCCATAGGAGATTGATAATTCAATATTGGCTACCTTTTCATTGGACGCCAACTCCTTAATGTGATTCGCAATCAGCACTGATTCGCCTGCTGTGGTGTTAGGCAATAGGATAACAAATTCGTCTCCCCCTATTCTGGCAATAACATCTTCGTCTCGACAAGCCTTTCTGATTGTTCTAGCTGCATTTTTAAGAAGCTCATCCCCGAAATTGTGTCCGAATGAGTCATTTACCATTTTCAATCCGTTGATGTCACACATTATTATGGATATCGGAAGATTTTCTTGTCTGTCAATTCTCTTTAACTCTTCTTCAAAAAATCTACGGTTATAGAGCTCGGTGAGATGGTCGTGATAACTTAAATGAAGAAGTTCATTTTCAGTTTTCTTTCGTTTTGTGACGTCTTGAGAAAGGATGGCAATATCTTCACCCATTGATACGACTACTAGCCGCAACCACATCGGCCTAGAAATCACGCCTCCAACATTGATTTCTTCAATTATTTGAGATTCTCCTGTGTTGGCTACATGCTTATATGCTTCAAAGATAGATGTCCCAACATGATCTGGGAAAAGGTCTAGAAGACTTTTGCCTATGACTTGTTCGACATCGGTTTGATTAATACGTGCGATGGCTTGATTTTCATAAACCCATGTAAAGTCAATGGCCTCGCCTATTTCGTTACGCAAGGGATGAAGGATGGTGAATCCATCGGGAGACATTTCCTGCGCGATTCTAAATCTCTCCTCGCTCTTAAGCAAAGCTTCCTCGGTCTGTTTACGGGCTGTGATATCTTGTAATATGCAGTGTGTCTGCTTAAACTCTCCATCAGCATTATACCCAACCTTTCCCTCGAAAGCTATAAACAACCTTTGCCCATCTTTATGCAGCATCTCAAACTCGCTGTGGATATATCCTTGGGATTTGAATATTGGAAAGCGTTGGCGGAATCCTTCTACATGTTCAGGGCAAAGGAAATCTCCAAACCATTTACCAACTACCTCTTCTTTGCTATAACCTAATGTCTCCAGCCATTTCTGATTAACCTCAATAAAACGGCCTTCAAAATCCAGAGACTGGTAACCGAGGGGGGCTTTGTTGAAGAGAAGCTGGAATTTCTCCTCGCTCTGTCTTAAATCAAATTCAAACTTCTTGCGCTTTGTGATGTCGCGACAAAATACAAATACACCAGCATCGTGATCCACAAAAGTTGCAGAAATCTCTATGTCAAATAAACTGCCATCTTTTCTTTTATGGCAAGTTTCAAATATAACCGATTTTTTCTCTGTTATCTGCTTAATACGCGCCATAATTTCCTGCTGAGTTTCAAGTGCTTCCAACTCTGCAATCTTCATTCCTAATAACTCGGTTTTCGTGTACCCAGTCATTTGACAATACATTTCATTAACATCAGTAATCTTTCCATTAATATCAATAACCCAGAATCCGTCCTGTGTCGTTTCGATGAGGGTGTGATAATGAGCCTCGCTTTCCTGCAGTCTTCTTTCTGCTTGAACGCTTTCTGTTATAACCTCTGTATAGATTATTATACCTCCAATGGTACCATCTGCTTCATACCAAGGTCTGCATTCCCAGCGCGTCCAATCCATGGTTCCATCTTCTCTGAAGTATGCGTCTTTTGCCGCGCTTGAAATCTCTCCTTTCAAGGCTTTCTGATGCACATCTCTCCATTTTTGAGGTAAATCCGGAAAAACCTCATAATGATGTTTGCCTATAATGTCTTTGTCTTTGATCTTATAGTCATCCAAGTACCGTTGGCTGACATACAAATAATTTAAATCTCTGTCATGCACTGCCACCGCACTGCGATTATGTTCAATGATGTAACGCATCAAATCTTGAGAGTGAACTAACTGTTCCTTGCTTTTGTAGATTTCCTCATTCATCTCTATCTGATGTAGTTTTTCTTGTGTCATCTTAATGATTACATGGGTAATATTAAGTAATAAATCCATTACCTCTTCAGCTTTTTCTTTAGAAAAAACAGGCACCTTAGCAAGAGCTTCCAAATATGCCTTTTCATCAAATCCATATTTTTTAGCTTGGTTTTTAAAGAAAGCAACATCCATCTCTTCAAAAAAGAACTGCCCCGTATACAGGTTGGCAATGTGTTCTCCATTAATAACGATTGGCACAACAACATCTATTAGTCCATTCATGCATTTATAAAAATAAAACTTTTGGCCTACTCTAATTTTATTGGCCAATTCTACATCGCTGATTTTACAATTTGCCGCGGTTACGGGATTCTTGCGATGAAATTCAGTGCATATTTCTCTCCAACCTGATTGAGACAAAATATTCCCTTCAAGGTCTTCTATTGCAGTTACAAAACCTGTCAGTTTATTGAAGCCTTCGAGTAAAATATTAACCGTTTCAAAATCAATATGATATAAAACTTTGGACTTCATAATCTTAACCCCTTAATTGATTTATCCGATGACTAACAGTGCTAAGACTCCCACGTCTATAAGTGGGAGATAAGCACTGTAGAGTCCCTGGATAACGGTTTCTAAGGTTCAGATGGCGTATGAAACGCCAACTGAATCCAAGAACCCTGTTGATACTATTATATTATATTCCATAGATTGGTTATTTTCAATAAAATCACCCGGTATTGTTACGTTCAATTAAAAAACTACAGCCGTTTAGACTGTAGTTTATAGGCCGCTATTTTATTCACAAATATCTAATTAGTCCATCAGATCCTTGTGCATGTTGAAAATAAATTTATAACCCATATCTGTAGGATGAAGTGGTACTGGCCCGTTGTATCCCGGATATTTATATACTGCAAGGGTGCTCAGATCTCCAACTGCAAGCTTCTTTGGATTATTATATGATGAGAATTTAGAGTAGACATCAACCACTTTATATCCATAAACAGGTGCCAAACTCATGATAGGTATATTCAGCCCTTGAATTGCTTGGTCGGCAAATTCATAGAGAGCGGGACTAAATTTTAATGGATTGAAGACTGTGTTAACATAAATATCCGCGTCAGGATTCAAGTCTTCTATTATATCTATGATTCGTGCCCAGTTCACAGCAAAATTCTGGACCAAGTCAGGCCAATCAGAGTATAAGGACGCTAACATCGCAGTGAATCCCGGTTGTGTTGACTGGTCCATTTCCCATTTAGCGAAATCTGACATAAATGCCTCAAAATTTATTGCACCCCCACCACCAGGAATCGAATAAAATTGTGCTATAAATCCGTTAAGCGCCACCTGAAATGGTCCCAACAGATCATTTCCACCGATGCTGATGGTAATGACGTCCGCACCATAAACAGCTGCTTGCACCCCCAATGGATCTCCGGGATATGATAAGGCATACAGCAATCCTCCACTGGTGACTCCGTCTGCCGATAAATTGATATACATCCCGTCTCCAAATTTTCTCTCCAGATGCGCATTGAACATATCCGTATAGCCAATGCCATCAGTGGCTCCTGTTCCATAAGCGATTGAATCTCCAAGCGCTGTATATGTTATTCCCTGTTTTGCCGTTGCAAAAGCCGTGATTGAAAACAACAGCATGATTACCATCGTTAGAGCAATGAATGTTTTGAATTTTTTAAAAAACATTTCCTACTACCTCCTGTGATTTTATTCAAATAAAAAACCAGCCCAAAAACATGGCCGGTTACGCTATTAGTAATCTATGAAGAAAGCGTCCACATAATCTTCATAGATTATCACTTCCATTCTTATTCTTAAATGACATCGTCATTATTTGTCCTCTTCTTGATCTTCCAGGTCTTCTAAAACTTTGTCCCAGTCCTCGCTGAGATTTCCTGCTGTTTCTTTCGTGTGATCAGTGATATCTTTTGTTTCTTCTTTAGCATCAACTGTCTTCTTTTTAAACCTATCAAAGAACCCGCTCACAGTGCATCCCTCCTTAATAAGACTATTATTCAGTTGGTTTTGTTTTGCTACTTCATTATACCACGTATTAAGATTTTGTTACATGTTATTTTGCATCAAGAAGACACAGATCATTCTGATCTGTGTCTTCTAATATATTATCGACCGGTACTATTCAAATTATTGGTCTTCTTCCTTGACACTCCAAACTTTCCAAACATTACCAACTAGGTCTGGACCGGGTTTGAGTGTCGTTTTGCCAGGTTTCCATCCGGAAGGTGTGGCTTCAGTTCCACCGGAATTTCTAACCAGTTGATACGCTTTAACTTGCCTGAATGTCTCTGATACGTTTCTTCCAACAGGAGGTGTCAACACCTCATATCCCTGAATGTTGCCATCTGGATCTATGATGAATCGCCCACGATTCTCAACGCCTGCCTCAGCATCATAAACATTGTACAACGTTCCAACACGACCGCCTGAATCTGAAAGCATTGGGAATGGAATCCCGCCTTCAACCATTTTTGATAATTCAAAATCATTCCACATTTTGTGTACAAAAACACTGTCTACGCTTACTGATAAGACTTCCACATCAAGTGCCTGAAAATCGTTAAACTTATCTGCAACTGCAGATACTTCAGTCGCTCAGACGAATGTGAAGTCGCCTGGATAAAAGCACAAGACTACCCATTTGCCTTTATATTCGGATAATTTAAAATTCTTGAAACCACCTTTGTAATACCCTGCAAGTTCAAAATCAGGTGCAGGTCCACCTACTTTAATCATACTCACTACCTCCTTTTTTTCTTTTGTCTGGTCGCTTACTTCCATTTCAGGTTGAGAAATTGTAGATTTTGGACGCGCGCAACCGGGTTTGAAATCTGTTGGCATTGTCTACCACCCCCGTTATTTTAGCCTAGATTCTACGTCTACGCTAATGCATTGTTCCGATTCTGTCTAAGAAGAATCTAAGTTCGATATATCAATTATAACATATTAGAGACCTCCTCACAATATAATTTGTGTCAGTCAATTTATTCAGAATCTAATTAATCAAAAAATAACCTCTTTTTATTGAATGATTATTTGGATAGTGATAAAATAATAGCGTGCTCTACATGAAATCTCGCCATTATATGGAGGTTCTAACATGATTGTAAATCAAAACTTGAAATCTGATATAATCAAATTTGCAAGCGAAAGTAATGTTGAATATAAAAACTATTACATGAAGAAAGTTGTTACTCGAATGGAATCCAGCTTTAACGAAATAACAAAAATTGTTAACGAGCTTTCGGATATAGTTTCGAAAGAAGAAGATTTAGTAATGGGAATAGGTTGGATTTTAGATAACTTTTATAAGGTTGAAGAACAAATTCAAAAACTAAAAGCTTCTACAGGTAGACGAGAAAAAAATAGACTTGGTATTTTAACCAATACTAGTTACAAAGGAATACCTCAAATATGTCATGTAGCTAAAGATTTAATAGAAAGTACAAATGGTAACTTTGACGAAGATGTTATCATAGATTTTCTTAAGACTTATCAAAATATTAAAATCTTTTCAATTGCTGAAATATGGTCTTTTAATACCATACTTATACTTATACTCACAGAAAAAATAAATGAACAATCCAACATCATATTGAAAAATCAAAAAAACAAAATGAAAGCTTTATCACTATCCCTTGATAATCCAGAAACTGTATTGAAAACTGTCAAGCAAGAAATAGGAGACAATCCTTCGCTATCTCCCATTTACATTGAAACTCTCGCAAAGCGATTGATGCATCACAATAAAGGGTTTTCAGAAACATTTGATTTCTTAAACTCAAAACTAAAAGAACGAAATTCAACAATAGAAAAAACGATATCACTTTCTAATCTAGCCCAATCCAGTACCGATATCTATATTGCTAATCTTTTCACGTCATTGAATAAAGTATCTAAGTTCAATTGGAATAGAATTTTCGAAGAAGTCTCAGTTGTTGAGTACATATTAAAAGATGACCCTGCAGAAACATATGCTAAAATGGACTTTGATTCGAGAAATTACTATAGAAGCAAACTAGAAAGAGTTGCTCAAAAGCACAACATTGAGGAAACTAAAGTAGCCTCTACCGCAATTAAACTGTCTAATCAAAATATTTCAACTTTGAAAAGGAATCATGTTGGTTATTATTTAGTCGGTAAAGGTGTAGATGAGCTATTAAATAATCTCAATATCAAACCTAAGCCAAAACCTAACAAAGAACAGCTTCAATATCTTTATATTATAGCAATTGCAATATTTACAGTCGTTGCTTATGCTTTATTCTGGAATTTCTTTAAGTATAATTATGATAATATTGTAGTCCCGCTATTATTAAGTTTTCTATTGGTCATTATTTCAAACGACTTATTCATAACGATTTTCAACTATTTACTTCAAAAATTTTCCCCTATCAATATTTTGCCAAGACTAGATTTAAGCCAAAGAATTCCAGATGATTATAAAACCTTTATAGTCATACCGACTATGATAACTTCAGAAGATCACTTAGATGAGATCTTTGAAAAAATGGAGGAGTATTTTCTTGGGAATAAATCTGATAATCTATATTTAGCACTCCTCGGAGAATTCACAGATTCTGACACAGAATTCAACGCACAAGACAGTTCGCTTATCCGAGTAGCTCTGAACAAAGCAAAAGAACTCAATAAAAAATATGCGGACACAAGTCCAATTTTCTATTATTTCCAAAGGAAAAGACAGTTTAATCAAAAGCAGGAAAAATGGATGTGTTGGGAAAGAAAAAGAGGCTCCTTAACTGAATTCAATAACCTGATTTTAGGAGAAAAAAATACATCTCACATAATCGCATCGTCTAATATTTCTCACCATATCAACAAAATCAGATATATAATAACGCTTGATGAAGATACAAATCTCCCAATAGACACCGCTCATAAACTCATAGGAACAATCGCTCATCCATTGAATGAGGCAATTTACGATGATAATAAAGGTAGAGTTGTAGATGGTTTCGGTGTTATTCAACCAAATGTAAGTATAAATCTAAGATCATCCAATGTTTCATTATTTACAAAAATATTTGGTCGTGCCTCAGGAGCAAGCATGTATGTAGAAGGCCTATCTGATTTATACCAAGATGTTTTTAATTCAGGTGTATTTTACGGAAAAGGCATCTATAATCTAGAAGTATTTTCTAAAATCCTTAATAAAGCTATGCCTCAAAACAAAATTTTAAGCCACGACTTGTTAGAAGGAACCTATATAAACGCTGGATATGTTTCAGATATAAATGTAGTAGATACCTATCCTAGTAAATATATGGCTTATCTAGCGAGACTTCACCGATGGATAAGAGGAGACTGGCAGCTTATTTGCTGGTTGGCATTTAGAGTTAGAGATTCAAATGATGTTCTTATTAAAAACCCTATTTCACTTTTGAGCAGATGGAAAATATTGGATAATCTCAGAAGAAGTTTAATATCAATATGCCTTTATATTTTCATTATTGGTATATTTTTATTCCTGCCACGTCCCCTTTATATATGGATTATTATTGCTTTATCCGTTGTTTTCATTCCATTGTTTTTAGAAACCATAGATAATTTTATTTTCAAAAAATACTATACACCGCACCCTTTATTTCGAAAAAGAAAGAAAATCAAATTCAATTTGAAAGGATCTTTGCAGCATAATGTAATTCAACTGATTTATTTGCCATTTGAGGCTACTATAGTACTTTCTGCTATCATCACTACACTTTATAGGGTTGCAGTTTCGAAAAAAAACTTGCTCGAGTGGACAACATCTAGCATTAACGAGATGAAGCTCAAGCGTAATCTAAAAAATCTTATTAATAAAATGAAGATTATCTATATTGAATTATCTGTTTTCTTAATGTCGGTATATTTTGTACGAAAAGAGTTATTTATACCTGCTTTGATAATATCTTTCATTTGGGGTTTATCACCTTTATTGATATATATATTAGATGAAAAAGAAGGCGTAGAAATTAAACCTACATCTTCTGAAATAAGCACTCTAAGAAAAGATGCTCGTAAAATCTGGTCTTATTTTGAAGATTTTTCTAAAAAATCAACGAATTATCTACCTCCAGATAATTATCAAAAATACCCGCCTAAAAACATAGCTGAGAGGACTTCTCCTACTAATATAGGTCTTGGACTATTGGCACTTATATCTGCAAGAGATATGGGTTTTGTTTCTATAACTCGAACCATAAGAAACATTAAGCAGATGCTTTCAACCATAGACAAACTAGAGAAGTGGCATGGAAATTTGTACAATTGGTATGATACTCGTAATCTTTCTATTTTGAGACCGAGATATGTTTCATCTGTAGATAGTGGCAACTATTTAGGTTACCTTATGACCTTGAAGCAAAGCCTCATACAGTACAAGAATATGTCTGTTATTGACGACGATGTCGTACAAGGTCTAAAAGAAACCTTTGAACTTGAACAAGAAATGACTGATGAAACTGAAGAGATCTTTAACGATTTTGAAACAATTGAAGAAAAATCATCAAGTCAATGGATACAATTTTTAAATCAATGTAAATCAAAAGTCAATACCTCATCGATTAAAACATCATCTATGATCGATGAACTTATAAGTGAGCACTCAAAATATTTTACATTGATACAGTATAAAGAAGAAAAAGATTTACATAAAAACCCCGAATTTATATTTATTTCAAACGAAATTGAAAAGATTAAGGTTGATTTATCGCTACCTGAACTTAGACAGTATTATATCAATCTTCTTAATCAAATTAGACAAGATAGGCAAGAAAGCGAAGAAGAATTACGAGATGTTATTCTTATAGAAAATAAAATCAAATCCATAACGAGCAACCTTGCAGAATTAATCAGAGACCTGGACCAAATGATTAATATTATTGACCGTTTAATAAACACTACCGAGATTAACAAACTATACGACTATAACAAGCATCTATTCTCTATCGGATATGACTGCGAAAAAAACCAGATGACTGACAGTTACTACGATCTCCTGGCTTCTGAGTCTAGGACAACCAGTTTCATCGGTATTATTACTAAACAGGTACCTGTAGAACACTGGTATAAACTCAGCAGGACTTACACTCTTTACAATAGAAATCGAGCTTTAGCATCTTGGTCAGGCACCATGTTTGAGTACTTTATGCCCAACTTAATAATGAGAAATTACGAACAAAGTATATTTGATGAGACATACAACTCTGTAATACAGTCTCAAATTGAATATGGCGCTTCCAAAAACAAACCATGGGGAGTTTCAGAATCCGGGTACTATTTCTTTGACTTAGATTTAAACTATCAGTATAAAGCTTTTGGAGTTCCAAACATAAGTTTTAAAAGAGGCTTGATAAATGATTATGTTGTCTCTCCATACTCGACATATCTTGTGCTCAATTTTGATAAAACGGCATGCTTCAATAATCGATCAGCTTTGATAAACGAAGGCACTGAAGGACGTTACGGATTATATGAAGCTATAGACTACACTAAGGATAGATTGTCGCCTGACGAGGACAAAAAAATCGTTCAAAGCTACATGGCTCATCATTTGGGGATGAGTCTGCTTTCGATTAACAATTTCATTAACAATAATATTCTCCAGGAAAGATTCCATGAAAACCCAGTAGTAAAAACAGGCGAGATTTTACTGGCAGAAAAATTACCCTATAAAGTACTAGTAGTCAAAGAGCAACCTGAAAAAGAGCGGGAAGAAGTTGAAATTAAATCTAAAGATTTTGGAACCATAAACGTATATGGATCAGAGTTCAATACAATACCTCATTGTCATCTCATATCCAACAAAAACTATCACGTTATGGTTACAAACACCGGTTTCACTTATTCAAAATATAAAGACAACATGATAACAAGGTTTAGAAATCACACCGATCAAAGGTATTTCGGTTATACTTTTTATTTCAAAAATACCGATGATGGAAAAATCTGGTCCATAGGTTCTGACCCGGTAATAAATGTTCCAAAGAAATATGAAGTGCTGTTTTCTTTAAACAAAGTTGAGATAAGTAGAGAAGATGATGATATAGACACTCATATGGAGATGTGGGTGTCAGCCGAAGACAATGTGGAGATCAGAAAAATAACCTTGATGAACAAGAAATCGATACCAGTGACATTAGAAATAACCAGCTACGCTGAACTTGTTATGACAGATCAGAACAGCGACTTAGCACACCCAGCTTTCAATAATCTATTCATCTCCACAGAGTTTGACAAAGATACCGAAAGCTTAATAGCAATCAAAAAACCGAGAGATTCAGAAAAAGATGAACTTTATGTATTCAAGACATTCTCGTTTACAGGTACTGAACTCAGTATGATTCAATATGAAACCAGCAGAACTGCATTTATAGGAAGAGGTAGAACTCTATCCAATCCAATAGCATTGGAGAAGTTTTTGGATAACACAGAGGGCGTTGTCTTAGAACCTATATTAAGCTTAAGAAAGAGTGTGACTATACAGCCACATCAAAAAATACAGATAGCCTACTCGATGGGTGTCGCTAAAAGCAAATCTGAAGCAAAAGAATTAATTGAAAAATACAAAAATTCTTATACTATTAATGATCAGCTTAAGCTTTCTGAAATACAGGCTCAAGTAGAATTGTCACATTTAGATCTTGATAGTAAAGCTCTAAATCTATTTCAAAAAATGATTTCTCAATTAATCTATTTAAATCCAAATCGTAAAAAATATTCGAAATTAATCTCTAATAATACATCTGGCCAAGATGAACTTTGGAAATATGGGATCTCGGCAGACAATCCAATAATTCTACTAAACATACCTTCCGTTGAAGCCAAAGAAACGTTATTGACTATTCTGAAAGGAAAAGAATATTGGTCATTAAAAGGCCTTCAGGTAGATCTGATTATACTTAACAGCCAGGAGGCTAGCTATTACAAAGATCTCGAAGAAGAAGTAATAGACCTAATCAGTGCAAAATTCAGATACACCACCTCTTTAAACAAAATTGGTGTATATGTTATAAACAATAATCAAATTACCAATAATGATAGATACCTTTTGTATGCTTCTGCTGATATTATTTTGGATGCAAGCGAACCAGACTTAGATCATCAAATAGAAATAGATGTGGGAATTAAAGATTTGATTGAAAAACGCAAATTCCAAAAATATCAATCTGTGGAAGACAAAAATAAAAAGCCGATATATGAGCTTAAGTATTTCAATGGTTATGGTGGTTTTAATATTGATGACTCTGAGTATGTCATTCAATACAGAGAAAATACTCCTACGCCTATGCCTTGGATTAATGTTGTTGCCAACAAAAAATTCGGATTTATAATATCTGAAAACGGTGGCGGATATACTTGGGCTGAAAATAGCAGCGAAAATAAACTAACCCCTTGGTTAAACGACACAATATTCAACTTCCCTCAAGAAATACTGTATATGAAGGATGAAACATACGGAAACTTGTGGAGCCTTACCCCAGAGCCTCTAGGGAAATATATTGATTATGATATATGTCATGGCAAAGGTTATTCGAAATTCATTAGTGAATCCTATGGCTTTGAAAACAAACTGGTGGTATATGCTTCATTAAAAAAATCTGTCAAGATTTACTCAGTCAATCTAAAAAATATATCTGATGAAACCAGAAAACTATCAAGTTTCTTTTATGTCAATCCTTTTTTAGGCGGCATCGGCGAAAAAAACAATAAATTTATTATCACAAAAATGCTGTCAGAAAACATCATGACTTTATCTAATCCTTTTAACTATCAGTTCCCTGATAGGGTGATGTATATAAGCTGTTCAGAAACAATTGAGTCATATACTGGAAACAAGGTTGAATTCAATTTAAAAAACCTAAGAAATCTGCATGTTTTGTCAAATAATACCGGTGGCGGTTTCGATCCTTGTGGCGGGTTTCAAATATCCCTGGAATTAAAACCAGATGAAGAGAAACAGTTTGTGTTCATAATCGGTCATGAAACACAAAAAGATGATGTCTATAAAAATGCCAGTTACTTTCAAAATGTTGAAAACTGTAACTCAGAACTTCAAAAAATTAGAAATCACTGGAAACATATTTTAGGATCAGTTCAAATCAAAACACCAGACAATAAAATTGACACACTAATCAATGAGTACTTACCTTATCAAACCCTGGCATGTCGAATAAACGCTAGATCTGCTTTCTATCAAGTTGGTGGCGCATATGGATTTAGGGATCAGTTGCAAGATGCGTTAAATATGCTTCTAATAGACCCTAAAATTGCAAAAGCACAGATCATTTTGCACGCCTCCCATCAATTTGAGGATGGCGATGTACTCCATTGGTGGCATCCTGGTGATATTGAAAAAGGCGTCAGAACTAGATTTGCTGATGATCTCCTATGGCTTCCTTATGCAGTAGCCGAGTACCTTCTGACCACAGAGGACTATAGGATTCTTGACATTAAACTACCTTACGTAACAGGAGACGAACTCAAAGAAGAGCAAAATGAAATCTATATGACTGTAGGCGTTTCCGACTACAAGGAAACGCTTTATATGCATTGTTTGAAAGCAATTGACTATGCACTTGAACTAGGACCACATGAGCTGCCTCTAATGAAAGGCGGTGACTGGAATGACGGTATGAACAAAGTAGGTCTTGAAGGCAAAGGCGAAAGTATTTGGCTTGGTTGGTTTTTAGCACACATACTAAAAAGATTCAGTGAAATATGTATGCAAAAAGGAGATACTATTAAGCACACAGAATACCTTAACTACAGTAAAGATATAACAGCCTCTATTGAAAAACATGGTTGGGATGGTTCATGGTATAGAAGAGCTTACTATGATGATGGTACACCCCTCGGCTCAGTTACAAATTCAGAGTGCAAAATTGCTTCACTTCCTCAAAGCTGGTCTGTAATATCAGGCTTAGGTGATAAAGAAAGAAGTGATATTGCGATGAGTTCTGTTAATAATCATCTGATACTTGAAGACAAGGGTATGATACTATTATTTACCCCTCCTTTTGATAAAAGCAAGAAAAACCCAGGCTATATAAAAAGTTATGCAAAAGGTTTGAGAGAAAATGGTGGTCAATACACGCATGCAGCAGCGTGGGTCATATATGCATATGCTTTGTTAGGAGAAGGCACCAAGGCTTATGAGCTATTCGAGATGCTTAATCCAATCAGTCACTCTCGTTCATTCTTTTTGGCTAACCAGTACAAGGTTGAACCATACGTGATGCCCGCTGATATATACTATGTTCCTCCCCATGAAGGAAGAGGCGGATGGACATGGTACACGGGAGCTGCTGGATGGATGTACAGAGTATTTCTTGATGGCATAATTGGATTAAAGATTAGAGGGAAGAAGCTCTATATAAGCCCTTCCGTCCCAAATGATTGGACTTCTTACAGTATCAAATACAGATATGTGAACACCCAGTATGATATTACTGTTATCAGCAACAAAAAAATACCCAACGGTATAACAACATACACGTTGGATAATGAAAAACTTCAAACTGATCATGTAGAGTTGGTTGATGACAAAAAAAATCATGAATTGATTGTTGAAATCAATTAACTAAGCCTGAATAGTTTTATTTCAGTATTTGATTAAAAATACGGAGTAAATTCAAACCAGATATTTTTTCAATATCTTCAATTTTATGTCCTCTTTCGATAAGTAGACTAATGACATTCTTGATTTTTTCCGTATCTTCGATACCTTTAACGCCAAAATCCCCTAAGTAGACATTGAAATCAAACCCAAACGCCACATGGTCATAGCCCACCAAGCTTACAATATACTCGATATGCTTGACATAATCCTCAATAGTTTCTGAGGAATCATCATCTGTTCTGACTCTTGAGGGATCATCTTGATCGACTTTCGTAAAATAAGGGGTGGTTCCGATAACGCCACCACTTTTTGCGATTGCAAAAATCTGCTCATCTGATAGGTTTCTTGGATGGTTGAATAATGCCCTTGCATTTGAATGTGATGCGATAATAGGTTTTTGGCTTTTGGAAATCACTTCCCAAAAGCCTTTTTCATTTAAGTGTGAAACGTCAACGACTATACCGAGTTCATGCATTTTTTTCAATGCCTCTAGACCTATCTCTGATAGAGGCTCATCCGTGTCTGTTCCTGAGGCAAAAGCATTTGCCCAATTCCAGGTTAACATCCCTGCTCTTACGCCAAGACGATAATATAAGTTTAGGAGGTTAAGGTTATTGCCCAGAGGTTCAAATCCTTCCAAGGATAGTATAAGCCCCAGCTTTTTGTCCTCAATTGCGTTTTTTAAGTCTTGTTTACTCTTTATTAGAATAATATCTGCATTTCTATCTACTGCGTCAAGCATTCTTTCTATTTGAAACATTGCCTGTTCCAAAATTTCTTCTTTTTTCCCTTTTGTAAATACGTTCACTACAACAATATTGACCTGACTTCCTTTCAGGGCATGATAATGCTCTTTCATAAAAGCTTCTTCATCACCCTCAAGATGTCTCAGATATAAATGCCTGGGAATATCCGTGTGCCCATCAATAATCAATAGTGATTTCATTATTTCGTCTAAGTTCATGATTTCCTCCAATCAAATTTTCTCACTGCACTCTAAATTGTCCCATCATACCAAAATCTTCATGCTCCAGTAAATGACAATGGTACATAAAAATGCCTTCGTACTCAAATCTTACTTTAATAATCACTTCTTCCCCAACTTCAACAAAAATGGTGTCTTTTAAGCCCATTTCATAAGGCGAAGGAGGATTGCCATTTCTAGAAATGACTTGAAATTGAGTTGCATGAACGTGGAAGGAATGACCACCGGAGTTCATCATCATACCTCCCTGATTCCTTATAACCCAAAGCTCAGTTTCGTTTAATTTCACCTCTTCATCAATTCGGGCCATGTCATAAGATCTTCCATTGATAGTCCCATTTATTCCCATGCCTTGTAGTACAAATAACCGAGTGTTTGGATTCGTACCTATTGGAATATCCTGAATGGTTGTCAACTGTTCGGGAATTTCTTTCTTATTACCAGATGAGCCGTTGAGATAAAAAGTCACGATTGCATGCTCTCCTGCCATTAAGACAACTTTTTCAGCTTGAACCGATGAAAAATCTACTATGACTTCCACTCGTTCGCCAGGCGTCATGAACAACGAATCTCTTTGGACAGGGCTTTCCAGAAAACCACCGTCTGAAGCTATTTGATAGAAGCTACTGCCATCATCTAGGTGTAATCCAAAATTTTCAAAATTTGACCCGTTAAGAATTCGTAAACGGATTTGCTCGCGATTTACCTCAACATAAGGATCAACCGTTCCATTCACCAATATTGTTTCACCTGGTACCAGCCCCATCATGTTTAAAGCGTAAATGAAGTTGCCGTCATTATCAAAATTTCGATCTTGAATAATCAACGGGATATCATTCACACCATAATCTTTTGGTATGTTCAAGCTGTCAGAAACCTCATCTTCTATATAAACCAGACCTGCCAGACCATAATAAACCTGAGGTCCGGTGTTAGCATGAGGGTGAGGATGATACCAAAGGGTAGCCGCAGGTTGATTCACTACAAAACTGGGTTTCCACTCATCACCTGGTTGTATAGGTTGACGAGGTCCACCATCGTCTTCCCCGCTGATTTCCATTCCATGCCAGTGCACAGTTGTCATCTCATTTATCTGGTTTGTGACGGTGACATCTACCTGTTGGTTACGTCTCATACGTAAAACTGGTCCCAGATAGTTTCCATTGTATCCTAAAGAATCTGTCATTACGCCTGGAAAAAACTCGGTTTTTCCAGCCTGAACATTTAACTTATACTCTACTATATCGGGATCAGGGTTTTGGTCTTCCAACAGTGGAGGGATTATGAGTTGATTACCATCCCGATGCTGCTCGATTGGATCCTTTTCTGTGTTAGTACACCCCTGTAGGAGAATTGATGCAATCAGTACTGAGAAAAGCACCATAAATAATTTGTATTTGGTATTTAATTTTTTCATCATACTGTTCACCCTTTCGCTCAATCAAATAAGAAGCATCCTACTAATCTATTTTTAATAACCTTGCATTTACCGCAACTATAACTGTACTAAGAGACATAAGTCCCGCACCTAGAGCAGGGCTTATGACGATTCCCTGATTGTACAAAACTCCCGCCGCAAGTGGTATGGCAATAACATTATAGCCTGTGGCCCATGCGAGGTTCTGAAGCATCTTCCTGTATGTTGCTCTTGACAGCTTTAGAATATTGACAACATCCAGAGGATTGCTCTTAACTAAGATAATATCCGCCGTCTCTATAGCGACATCCGTCCCTGCACCGATTGCAATACCAAGATCGGCTTTAGCTAGCGATGGTGCGTCATTTACGCCGTCTCCAGTCATACCCACAATTCTGCCTTCTGACTGCAATTCGTCTATCTTAGATGATTTTTCCTGAGGGAGCACCTCCGCGATGACTTTATCGATGCCTATCTTTTCGCCTACATATGCAGCCACTCTCTTATTGTCTCCTGTCAGCAAAATGGATTCAACATCCATTTTCTTTAGCGTAGCAACAGCCTCTTTGGCTGATTCTCTGATGATATCAGTTAGAGCCATATAGCCCAATAGCTTGGCATCTTCAAGTACAAATACCACAGTTTTCCCTTCTTGCGCCAACTTCTCATAATGCTCGTCATCGAAACTAATGCTTTCAGAGCGCATATATCCTGGACTAACAATTTTAATATCCTTACCGTCTACCTTCGCCATCAGTCCTTTTCCTGTGATATTTTGATAATCGGTTACCTCAAGTCGCTCCAGATCCTTCTTCTTGCCTTCATTGACGATTCCTTTTGCGATAGGATGCTCTGAGTTCAGTTCAACAGAGTAAGCTAAAGTCAGCAACTCTTCTTTCGTTACCGAAACTTCATGAATGTCAGTAATTCCAAATTCACCTTCTGTCAAGGTTCCTGTTTTGTCAAAAACAATTGAATTTATTTTTCTGGCATTTTCAAAAGCTGCTCTATCTCTTATCAAAAGACCTCTCTTGGCTCCTATACTGGTTGAGACTGCTGTCACAAGTGGTGTTGCTAACCCTAGCGCATGAGGGCAGGATATGATCATTACCGTTACTGCTCTTTCGATAGCAAAGTTAAGGTCCTTGCTTATTGCCATCCAAACTATAAATGTTATGGTGCCCGCACTAAGCGCAATATAGAAAAGCCACTTTGCCGCAATATCCGCCAACCTTTGTGTATTGGATTTTGACTCCTGAGCTTCTCGTACCATTTTAATGATTTGAGAGATGAAAGTTTCATCACCGACTCGATTAACCTTGAACTTCAGGATTCCTTCTCCATTGATTGAACCACCGACAATCTCATCATCTGTACCTTTTTCGACGGGTAAAGATTCTCCAGTAATCATGGATTCATTAACAGATGAATCCCCTTCGTAAATAATACCGTCGATAGGCACCTTTTCTCCAGGTTTCACCAGAACCATGTCCCCTTCTTTCAAGTCTTTTACAGGAATTTCCTTGGTTTCTCCATTCTCACCGATCAGATGAGCAGTCTCGGGCATCAGCTTCACCAATTCTTCCAATGCTTTCGACGCTCCCATTACCGATTTCATTTCAATCCAATGGCCAAGAAGCATTATAACAACCAATGTTGCAAGCTCCCAAAAGAAATCGTCTCCCTCTAGCACAAAGACAGTAAAGGAACTATAAATATACGCAACAGTAATTGCCAGAGCAATGAGCATCATCATAGCTGGTGTTTTTTTCTTTAGCTCATCAATTGCACCGGTTAGAAATGGCTTTCCTCCATAGAAGAAAAGCACAGTTGATAGCGCAAATAAAATATATGAGTCTCCCGCAAATCTCCAGTCAACACCCAAAAACATCTGAATCATTGGAGACAATGCAAGTATTGGCACCATAAGGATTAACGAGAAAAAGAATCTTTTTTTGAAATCTTCAACCATCATTGCATGATGATCATGATGTCCATTATTTTTATCATGTTCCTTGTGTTGTTCATGTTCCTTGTGTTCTTCATGATCTTCATGATTTGCATGTTCGCTATGTTCTTCGTGTTCATTATGACTTTTGTGTTCTTCATTTGTTATATTGTGGTTCGTCATTGTATTTTTATCAGTATTTTTTTTATCGTCCATAGGTTCCTCCTTTTCAACAAAGTATCTTATCTATATGTTGTCTAAATATTTATTAATCAATTATTGTTATATTTAATTATATCTCAATAATCCATAAATGTGAAATGATGTATGCTTTGCATTAAGTAAAACTTGTCAAAACGCCATTTGCCATCGGTATAGTATTTCAAGTAGAAATCATTCGTTTCATAATCAACGACTTTTCCTTCTTCACCTAGCACTTCAATAGTTACCTGATATAGATATGCACCGTTTGAAAAAGGTTCAAAATCATGTTAAATTAACAGCTTTTATTACTCGATATATGTTAAAATGATTTCAACAAAAGAGTCAAGGAGGTCCAATGATTAAAATAATAGCAGATTCTACATGTGATTTGTCAGATGAGATACTTCAAAAGTATCAGATAAGCATAGCTCCCCTAACCATAACCATCAACGGCAAAGACTACAAGGATCGGGTGGATATACAACCGGAAGATTTTTATAATATGTTAAGCGCATTAAAAAAACTTCCAACAACAGGTATGCCAAGTCCTTCCGAATTTATGGCATTGTTTGAAGAAGCTTTTGAGAATGGGTATGAGGAAATTATATGCATTTGTATGTCTAGTGGTACAAGTGGTTCCCATCAATCTGCAGTTTTAGGGAAAGAATACTACAAAGAAAAACATGGTGATACGAAGGCACATATACACGTTGTTGATTCTAAGTGTATGAGCCATGGTAGTGGCTATTTGATCTTGAAATCTGCTATGCTGATTGAACAAGGGGCAACTTTTCAGGAAGTGATTGATTTTAATGAAACCTATAAAACCAACATAAAGCATTTTCTAGCGGTTGATGACCTGGATAATTTAATCAAAAGCGGTCGGTTAACCAATGCCAGTGCTATGATTGGTAAAATACTTAAGGTGAAACCAATCATGTCCATGAGAGACGGAAAAGGTGCTATTGTTGCAAAAGCTAGAGGTGCTAGAAAGGTTCTTGAACATTATGTCAATGAGTTTAATCTCAGGGCTGATTTAGAGTTAACAGAATTTGTCATTATCGGATACACCTCTGATAAAACCAAAGCAGAAGGCTTGAAATTGAAGCTTCAACAAGATACCGATTTTAAAGGCACCATATACATCATGCAAATGGGGGTTTCAGTGGGAACCCATGTAGGTCTTGGTGGCATTTCAATGTATTTTATTGAGAAAGGCGATAGACATGATGGTCTAATCTATAATGAAATGAGTGCGCTTCTAGCCAAAAAAAATGAAGTCGTTAAAATGCTTAATGATTTAAAAAATGGAGAATCTAAAAAAAATAACTAAAATGTTTTGCGAAAAAAAGCCCTTCTGCACCAAGTCATCTAACTTAGCTAAGAAGGGCTTTATCTATACTATCTTATTTACTTTCTCAATCTTTCTATTAACTCCACACCTTCTGCATCTTGGAAAAACAATGCGTTGTATGATATGTATGACATTTTTCTTCTGTTGAATTCTCCGCCTAATATCTCTGAAGGGCTTACTGAATCTCCTGCATATAAGCCTAATTCCTTTGCTCTTATATTTGCCGTGTTCCATTCAAAATCAACGCCATCCTTAAAGCCCAATGCTCTTAATACCAAGGTTGCATATTCTGTCTCTTTCATTAGATTGCCTGACCCGTATTCGGTGGAGCTTATACCATTGACATAGCCCAATTTGTGCAGATAATTTATTGTTGGTTTCACCCAATCCGGAACATCCGTGAAATTAGTTTGATAATCCGGATTCTCCGTTGCAAATACATTGACTTCGTCCTCCAAACCTAACAATCTCGAATACATGACAGCACCCTCTGCTCGTGTCAAACCCTTGTCTAATTCCAATCCATTATCTGTCCCTTTTAGAATTCCAATTTCTCTTAGAGCTTCACCATAGAAATCATTGCTACTTCTATCAAACTTTAAATCTATTTGCAACATGTTTTCCATAAACTCTCTATTTTCGCTAGTTCTGTAAGTCTCTTCCTCTGGTTCTTCCATTGGTTCATCTATGCTGTTTTCAGCTTCAAACTCCACAAAAAATACTATCCGTTCCTGTCCTGTGTTTTCAAGCTCTCGAGATAATCTTAATAAATCAATAATATATTTATTCCCTTCCACCAGATGTGCGTTATGATTCACCACAGTGTAATCAGTTGTGATCGAATAGTGCATCTTCAAACCCATCGCTTCCATCATTGCGTATAATTCCGCATCATTCTCAGTGCTTTCCTGGTCTTCTGAAGCCAGCTCTTCCGGTGTTATATCCATTTCAAGTCTCAGATTGCCATTAGGCAAATCTATCAAGCGTAAATCATCACCATCTTCAGTTTGTTCCATCTCCGCCAAGAAACTCAGCATGTCTTCAATTTCAATTATTGCTTTTTCGCCTGCAAAATTATATCCCTTGTCCATATATTCAACTACTTCCGTCCTAACGCTCACTCCTTCCAGACCTTCGAAATCCCCTTCATTAAAAATTGTGAGTGCTCCCATTTCTGTATCTAGCTCTTCATCTGTCAGATCTGTGTTTTGCGCCATCAGAACCTCAAGCTTACCGGTCCCATCCTGGTTTAACTCAATGCCTACTTCCATTTGAATACAACCAGTCATTAGCATTATTAATGCCACAATCATTGCTACCAAAATCATTTTGCTTTTCTTCTTCTTTTCAATTCTCATTTTTTCCCCCATTTTAATATTCTATTTTCATTACTTTTACTTAGCCATGTAATATGCGACAAATGATAGCAAAAGGTTAACAATTGCAAGGATAACAAATATCAAATCCATGCTAAAATAACTTCCCTTAAATTTATCTGCATTATTGTCCGGGTACATGCTTTCACTGAATTTTGTTGCAAGAAATCTCACTGAGTTCCCTCCAATACCCATCGGACTCGCACTTCCACCCATCCAACGGAATAAGAAAAATACACCAAATATAAGAAACCACACAAAAAAGAAAAACTCACTCATTACAAAACCACTTTTATAGAAATAATACAACTCTATCAGAACTGCAGGCACCAGTACAATCAGGGTGCTCTTAAGATGTTTTTTCAAAACTTGCCTCCTTTGGATAATCTTTTAGTCTCTTTCCGTGATATTCTCAGCTACCTTCTCTGCAGAGACTATCCTACCTGAAAGTAAATCATTAAATCCTTTTTCAATTTCATTGTTAAACTCTTCTTTTGCTAAATCCTCAAATGCCAGTGGTTTATTATTTGGGATTTTAACATCAAACGGGATTCCATTTTGTATAACAATCTGCCTTAAAAAAATGTTAATCGCATTAGACATGGGTATGCCCAGTTTGTTTAATATTATTTCTGCTTGTTCTTTTATTTCCGGCTCAACACGTGCAAAAATACTTGTAGTTTTAGCCATATTTATCGCCTCCTTATTGATATGTCATATTATACCATTTTTGTATTGCAATGTGCAATATATGTGCAGCAAGTTGATAGCTGCTCGTTCGCAAGACGGATCTTTTGTGACAAGCTTATAGCTATTCTTGTCTCTACATCACAATCTTATTACTCTATATATAAATAGTAAAAACAAAATTCGTGGCAGGTTCGATGATATCAACAATTTTTTTAGTAAAGAAAAATCCCACCACAAGGTGATGGGAAAATGACTTATCTGTTCGAGTAATACTTTTGTTTTGGACTAGTTGGCTTATCAGGCATCGTGAGTTTTAGAAGGTCACCTTTTATTAATGGATTTAATATGCCATTTGATAGATACTTCCTATCTTTTATCTTGAGAAATTCCTGAATCTCTTTTCTACTTTTGGGTTCATTACAGAACTCCAATATAGACTCTATCCGCTGATCCTCAACATCAGTTTCAGCTTGGGGGGTAGCTTGGGGAGTCAAAGGAATAATCGTCTTAAAGACGTCTCCTTCAATAAACTCAGGGTCTGCGCCTGAATAGATCTTGTTGTACTTATAAATGTTCCTAACTCCTGATCCAAGTTCATCAACCCAGCCTATCTCTTTGAAGAATTTAGCAATTGTCGGATTCTTTGGATATGGAGAAAAGTTCTCCGGATCAATAATCCCATTTCCGTGCGACTTGTTACTATTCTCAATATAAACACGATTTTGCTCTATGACTAGTTTTGCAGGGAAGGGATTCGAGAATTCTCTATGAATTAACAAATTAGTAATTGCTTCGCGGAAAATCTTATCTCTTAAGCTTACCCGCTGATCACCTTCAAGATAGAATTTATCGTTGAGATGTTTCGCAATAAACTGCATTAATCTTTCATAGCTGCGTAGTAAATTTACTCGTATGTCATCCCGATCATCATAACGATCTAAATTTTCTACGCGTAAAATAGCGTCCGTTCTATGATGCGGAAGAGCTGCATGAATTAATTCTTCTTTCCCAAAAATCAAGATACCACCAAGTGTAATGCCCTGTTTCCCGGTGTTCGGATCCCTTAAATACAATCCAGCGCTCTTTAACATTTCAATATCATCCATTGACTTCCATGGATGATTCGGTTTTTGATTTTCGGCTAGTTTTCTAACCTTTGTAAATAATTCAGATTCCAACTCTTCTAATTCGGCAAATGGGAAGATTCTGTTTTCTGTATATGTGCTTTGTTTCCTTAGATACAATCCAGAAACCAGGTTTGTATTATTTGTAATGTCAAAATCACCATCTTCGTTTCTGTCAAATATTTTTCCCTTACAGCGATGTACTTGTGAACTCTCCGGAATGTAGATATACAGAATTGTCTTACCTTCCACTTCAACATCACCGACCGTAAGATAATAGGTAGGGTTGAGAGTCTGAGTGTTATTAAGTGAGGTAACAAAATCCTTCTTCAGCTGTTGTACAGAGTCCTTGTCAACACCAACAATATCACCGTTATCCTCAACACCCAAGAAAAGGTGGCCGCCATAACGATTTAGTAATGAACAGACCGATTCATATACATCTTTATTCAACTTCTTTTTACTTTCTTTAAATTCTACAGTAATGCTTTCCCCGCCACTGATTATTTTCTTTAGATCTTCTATTTTCATATTCAACACCTTTTATGAGTCTATTGTTGAAGAATCCCATTGATACGTCATCTAAACAACTCTCTTAAGCTCTCGAGTTTAATAATAACATCCAAATTGACTAATCGTCAACCTGCTAACATCTAATCGGTTGCGTTAATTTACTGTAGGAAAAAGAAGAATAGACTGATCCCTCTTGTTAAGATAGGTTTACTGATTTTCATTTTAGCATATTTTAACGAGAAAGTGTGATGGTTTTTCCAACACCCTGCGTTTGTCATTGACAATG
>JAHRFV010000253.1 GCA_019084435.1 Dethiosulfatibacter sp. | reverse complement strand
TTTATCCTACCAGCTTCTCTCATCAATTGAATCTCTCTATCTGTTTTGATAATAATCATTTTATCAGCCTCTCAGCCCTTTAATGATAGCTTCAAATACAGTCTGTATTTCCTGTTCCCCATCAATGTTCATCAATATTCCTTTTTGGGAATAGTATTCTATCAATGGCTCTGTTTGTTTCAGATAAACCTCTATTCTTTTGATCACTGTCTCTTCAAGGTCATCTTTTCTCTGTTGCAATTCTCCTCCACATCTGTCACAAACACCTTCTATTTCAGAAGGTTTGAACTTGATATGAAAGGCAGCACCACATACTTTACAGACTCTCCTGCCAACCGCCCTCTCAATAAGAACTTCTTTTTTTACCTGAATGTTGATTGCTCTGTCTAGTTTTCTTTCCATCTTTGAAAGCTCTGCATCCAATGCATCTGCCTGTGGAATGGTTCTTGGAAACCCATCAAGCAAAAATCCTTTTATGCAATCTTCTTTCAATAGTCTATCTTTAACCAGATCAACCACCAAATCGTCCGGAACCAATAATCCTTGATTCATATAGCTTTGTGCTTTTCTACCAAGTTCAGTCCCTTGCTTGATGTTTTCTCTGAAGATGTCTCCGGTAGATATATGAGGAATATCAAACTCTTTGGAAATACTTTCCGCCTGAGTTCCTTTGCCCGCTCCCGGAGGTCCTAATAGCATTAATCTCATTTCATCATCTCCCAACTGTTATTTCAAAAACCCCTTGTAATGTCTCATCAACATCTGTGATTCGATTTGCTTCATCGTTTCTAAAGCAACCCCTACTACGATCAATAGTGCTGTTCCTCCAAAGTTGATGTTTAGATTGGTAAACGAGAATATGATAGTTGGAATTGATGCAATGAATGCTAAGGCTACTGCTCCTACTAATGTTATTCTTGTTAATACTTTGTTTAAATATTCTGCTGTAGGCTTTCCAGGTCTTATACCCGAAATGAATCCACCATACTGCTTAAGATTGTTTGCATATTCAAACGGATTGAATTGAACCGCTGTATAGAAATACGTAAAGAATATAATCAAAACAACATTCAATATCGAGTAAATCCATACGCCAGGATTTCCACCCGGTGATAACCACTTTTCTACCCAGTTGACAAAGTTTCCTTCGAAAAAGAACGCTAGTGTCTGTGGAAAGGCTAGTAATGATGAAGCGAAGATTACAGGAATAACGCCTGCCATCAAGACTTTAATCGGAATGTGTGTGCTTTGTCCACCATACATTTTTCTTCCGACAACTCTTTTAGCATATTGGACATTAATCTTTCTTTCGCCTTGCTGAACTGCAATGATACCCACTATGATTGCCATTGCAAACACTACAAACAACAGTATCTCAAGTATGTTGACTGTACCTGCAATAAATAATCCAAAGGTGGTTCCTATTCCAGCTGGTATTCTTGAAACGATACCTGCAAAGATGATGATTGAAATACCATTTCCAATTCCCTTTTCAGTTATCTGCTCACCCAACCACATTAGGAATGCAGTACCTGCTGTCAGAGTCAATACGACTGTTACGATTGACAATGCATCAGTAGAGATCAATGCAGAATTGAAAAACCCTACTGTGTAGGCTATGGCCTGAACCAATGCCAATACGACTGTTAGATATCTGGTGTATTGCGCTATTTTTTCTTTCCCGTCTTCTCTTTTTGCTATTTCTTCAAGTTTAGGTATAGCAATCGTCAATAACTGAAAGATAATGGATGCGGTAATGTATGGATATATACTGAGTGCAAAAATTGTGAAGTTCTGAAATGCGCCCCCTGACATAAGGTCAAAGAAGTCCAGTATTCCTGCATTACCTTGAAACATTTGGTCAATTACCGTTCTGTCAATTCCGGGTACTGGTATTTGAGCGCCTAACCTATAAACCACTATCATTGCAAAGGTAAACAGTATCTTTTTTCTTAAGTCTGGTATTTTCCAAGCGTTTCTTAAGGTTTCAATCAATTAGATCACCTCTACCTTTCCACCAGCTGCCTCGATTTTTTCGATTGCGCTTTTGCTGAATTTGTGGGCTTTCACTGTCAGTTTCTTTTCAAGCTCTCCTCTACCCAATACTTTAACTCCGTCGTATTGCTTTTTGACAATTCCCAGTTCTTTTAGCATTTCTGGGTTGACTTCTGAGCCTTCTTCGAATCTATTTAAAGTATCAATGTTTATCTCTGAGTATCTTGTTGCAAATATATTTGTGAATCCTCTCTTAGGAACTCTTCTGTACAGAGGCATTTGACCACCTTCAAACCCTGGTCTTGTTCCTCCGCCAGATCTTGAATTTTGACCATCCTGACCTCTTCCGGCAGTTTTACCCTGTCCTGTTGCAGTTCCTCTTCCGAGTCTTTTTCTGTTTTTTGTCGTGCCTGGATTTGGCTTTAGTTCATGCAGTTTCATTTTGCACCTCCTTTGGTTCTTATTCTTGTACTTCGACCATATGACTAACGACGTTAATCATCCCTCTGATCTGAGGTGTATCTTCTTTTTCAACTACCTGACCAATCTTTCTTAAGCCCAATGCTTCGATTGTTCTTCTCTGATTTGGTGTTTTTCCTATTTTACTTCTTACTAGTTTAACTTTTATTGCTGCCAAGGTTCTTCCTCCTTCAATTATAGGATTTCCTCTAAGGTCATTCCTCTAAGTTTAGCTACTGCTGCAGGTTGTTTAAGATTTCTTAAAGCTGACATAGTAGCGTTAACCATGTTTTTGGGGTTGTTTGAACCTAATGATTTAGTTCTTATGTCTCTGACTCCTGCCAGTTCCAATACAGCACGCACTGGACCGCCTGCGATAACACCTGTTCCTGGCGCTGCTGGTTTTATCAACACTTTTCCAGCACCAAAATCACCAATTATCTCATGAGGTATGGTTGTACCTTCCAAAGGAACTTCGATCATAGATTTTTTTGCTGATTGTATGGCTTTTTTGATTGCTTCAGGTATTTCGATAGCTTTACCAATACCCACTCCTACGTGTCCATTTTCATCGCCAACTACAACAAGTACACTAAATCTAAAGTTTCTACCACCTTTTACAACTTTTGTTACTCTACTGATGTTTACTACTTTTTCTTTTAAGTCAAATTGACTAGCATCTATTCGGCTACGTTCCATTAAATTTAATTACCTCCTTTACTAAAACTTTAGTCCGCTTTCTCTTGCACCATCTGCTAAAGATTTTACTCTGCCATGATAAAGATATCCGCCTCTATCAAATACAACTGCTTCAATACCTTTGTCTTTTGATTTTTTAGCTATTTCCTGTCCAACAATCTTTGCGGCTTCTGTTTTATTAAGACCACTCACTTTTTCTTTAATGTCATTGTCAAGTGTTGATGCCGCGGCGATTGTTACGCCTTTAATGTCATCGATTACTTGAGCAAATATATTGGATGAGCTTCTGAAAACATTCAATCTTGGCCTCTCAGGAGTTCCTTGGATTTTATTTCTCATTTTGTAATGTCTTTTCTGACGATTCTTATTTCTATTAATTTTTTTAATCATCCGGACTCACTCCTTTCTACTTATTTACCTGTCTTACCAGCTTTACGTCTAACAATCTCATAATCATACTTGATTCCTTTACCTTTATAAGGCTCTGGTTTTCTCCAGTCTCTTATGATAGCCGCGTAATTTCCTACTCGTTGTTTATTGATTCCTGAGACAATAATTTTATTGTTTCCTTCTATTGTTGTTTCTATTCCATCAGGATCATCCATTTCAACCGGATGGGAAAAGCCTAAACTTAGTATTAATTTTTTGCCTTCTTTTTTCGCTCTGTATCCTACACCGACTATCTCAAGTTTTTTAGAGTATCCATCAGTAACGCCTACTATCATGTTATTGACAAGAGTTCTGGTTAGCCCGTGTAAAGATTTATGCTTTTTATTCTCTGTTGGTCTTTTTACTTCTATTGTGTTGTCATTGATTTCAACCTGCATATCTTTTGGAAGCTGCTCAGCTAAAGATCCTTTTGGACCTTTCACTTCAGCGTAATTGTTTTCATCAATCATCACTTCCACACCTGCAGGAATAGTTATAGGTTTTAATCCTATTCTCGACATATTAGCACCTCCTCTTGTAAATTACCATACGTAGCAAATTACTTCTCCACCTACTCCTTGCTGCTTAGCAGTTTTACCTGTCTGTATTCCTTTTGAAGTAGATAGTATTGCTATACCCAATCCTCCGAGTACTCTTGGGACCTCGTCCCTTCTAACGTATACTCTTAGTCCTGGTTTTGAAATTCTTTTTATTCCTGTTATTACTCTGCTTTTATCTTCTGAATATTTTAACTGTACTCTCATGATGCCTTGCTTGCCATCTTCAATTACGTCAAATCCTTTGATATACCCTTCGGCCAACAATACGCCTGCTATTTCTTTTTTTATGTTTGATGCCGGGATATCAACAGATTCATGCTTAGCATGGTTACCATTTCTGATTCTAGTTAACATATCAGCAATTGGATCAGTCATTACCATCTATGTAACCTCCTTCCATTAATACTTTTAATTACCAACTTGCTTTTCTAACGCCAGGAATCTGCCCTTTGTAAGCCAATTCTCTGAAGCATATACGACAAACTCCAAATTTTCTCAAGTATGCATGTGGTCTGCCACATATTCTACACCTGGAGTATTCTCTAGTGCTAAATTTTTGTTTACGTTGTTGTTTTATTATTAATGATTTTTTAGCCATTCTATCTACCTCCTTCTACTTGGTAAAAGGCATTCCCATTAACTTAAGCAGTTCTCGAGCTTCTTCATCTGTATCGGCTGTTGTGGTTATGATGATATCCATACCTCTAATCTTATCAACTTTATCATAGTCGATTTCAGGAAAAATCAATTGTTCTTTAATGCC
>JAHRFV010000234.1 GCA_019084435.1 Dethiosulfatibacter sp. | reverse complement strand
GTATACCCTCCGTAAAACAGTCAATGCTGTAGGTGTACACATGAAATACTCCACAACTGTAACTAACAATATTATATAGGATTTAATAAAAAAGATGAAAGGAGAGTATACTAAAACTATATTTTTAGTATACAAGGTGACTTATGAAAAGATTGATCAAGGATGAAAGTTTATGTATAGGGTGTGGAGCTTGTGAAGAGAAATGCTCAACAACCTATTTCAAGGAAAACAACAGGGATAAGTCCAGAATAAAGGTTGAGAAACTGGAGCATTGGAACAGACTTACCATATGTACTCAATGTGGTGTATGTGCAGAAGTGTGTCCGACTCTAGCACTGAAAAAGGATGTTTCTGGTGTGGTTTGGTTGAATAAAAAAGAGTGCGTTGGATGTTTCATGTGTGTTGGGTTCTGTCCTGAAGACGCAATGATGCAGCATGATGATTACGTTGAGCCTTTTAAATGTATTTCATGTGGTTTATGTACAAAAGTTTGCCCGACTGGCGCGATAAAAATTAGAGAGTTTTAAGGGGAGTGATTAATATGGATTTACAGGAGATAAAGAAGGGACGAAAATTGTTAAATGAATACAAATATGAGAAGAAAGATCTTTATAGAGAATACACCGATAAAACTTTACATATCAATATAAGCAACAATGAGATAAAGGAAAAAGATGTTCCTCAGGAAATGAAAGATAAATTTTTGGGTGGAAAGGGTTATGGCATGAGATATCTTTGGGACGCTGTAACGCCTGAAACCAAATGGGATTCTGAAGAAAACGAGATTATTGTAGCGGTAGGTCCGGTAGGAGGCATAACTCAGTACCCGGGATCAGGGAAAAGCCTTGTTTGCACAATCTCTCCTATGACAGATATACCTATAGATTCAAATGTAGGTGGTTATTTTGGACCTTACTTAAAGTTCAGTGGGTTTGATGCATTGGAGATTCAGGGTAAAGCGGATACAGATGTTATCATAATAATTGATGGCAAAGAAAAAACCGTCAGAATAGAAGAAGCACCCCTTGAAGCAGTCGATGGTCATGTATTGGGGGAGCAGCTTACTAATATGTATGCAAACACTGAGTCTGAAAAGCGACTTGTTTCAGTCATAACAGCAGGAACAGCAGCAGAGCATACAAGAATAGGAATTCTTAATTTCACTTTTTATGATTTGAGAAGAAAAACTGCTAGGATGAAACAAGCTGGCAGGGGCGGTATTGGAACGGTTTTCAGAAATAAGAAAATCAAAGCAGTTGTAGTTATCGCCGAGGAAGTCAAAGGCGATTTGAACAATGCATTCGACCAGAGTATTATTAATGAAATGGGTATCAAGCTTCACCGCGAAGTTGCCCACAACGATCATCTTCAGAACAATATGAGAAAGATTGGAACCGCCAATATCATTGAGATCATGGATGCATATGATCTGTTACCGGTCCACAATTTTCAATACGGCAGTCATCCAGACACCAAAAAGATAGAATCGAAGGTATTCATAAGAGATTATTGTACACAAAATATGCCAGATGGTTGTTGGTACGGATGTTCAGTAGCCTGTTCGAAAGCAGCTGATAATTTCGAGCTTAAGACTGGACCATATAAGGGTCATAAAGTAGTTGTGGATGGACCGGAATATGAGAATGCAGCAGGCGTTGGTGCAAATTGTGGTATCTTTGATCCACACGCTGTTTTGGAGTTGAATTTCTATTGTGATACCTATGGCATAGACACCATTTCCTATGGGACTTTAACAGCCTTCGCGATGGAATGTTACGAACGTGGTATTATCAACAAAGAGATTACCGGTGGACTGGACTTGAAATTTGGAAATGCAGACGCTAGCTTGGAACTAATCCATCAGATGGCTAAAGGAGAAGGTTTTGGACTTATAGCGGGTCAAGGAGTCCATAGGATGAAGAAACTCTTTGTCGAAAAGTATGGAGCTGATGCTGATTTCCTTGAAGATATAGGTGCAGAGCAGAAGGGTCTTGAATACTCTCAGTACATGTCAAAAGAATCCCTTGCGCAGCAGGGTGGTTATGGACTGACCAATAAAGGACCTCAGCACGATGAGGCCTGGTTGATTTTTATGGATATGATCAACAATCAAATTCCTACTTTTGAAAATAAAGCAGAGGCATTACACTATTTTCCAATGTTCAGGACATGGTTTGGTTTACTGGGATTGTGCAAATTACCTTGGAACGACATTGTACCTGCAAATAATTCAGAAACGGAAGAACCTGCTAAGATTCAGGAGCATGTTGACAATTATCATAAACTGTATTATGGAATCACTGGAACAAAGATAGATTCAGCTGAAATGATCAGGCAATCCGAGCGAGTATACAATTTCCAAAGGGTATTCAACATTAGAATGGGTAAGGGTCTGAGAAAAAATGACAAGACACCTTATAGAACAATGGGACCTGTTACCAAAGAAGAATACTTATCAAGGGAATCAAATTATGAAAAACAGATGAATGAACTTGGATTTGATCTATCAGGTAAAAGTGTCGAGGAAAAAATCGCGATGCTCAGAAAACACAGGGAAAGCCAGTATGAACAATTGACCGATGCAGTATACAAAAGAAGAGGTTGGACTATGAATGGTGTCCCTACACCAGAAAAATTGAGGGACCTGGGTATGGATTTACCTGAACTTTTAGAGGTAATAAAACCTTATCTTTAATTGATATATTGTCAAATTAGTTGTATTATAAGTGGAGAAGTAATTCTCTGCTTATTTTTTGGAGGTTGGACATGCTGCTAAACAACAGAATATTTGAACACTACAGTAAGGATATGACAATTAGCGATGTCATTGAGGTTATGCGCTTCACTTATCCCAGATTGGTTGTAAAGGTTAATGGCAGACTGATTCAAAAATCGGAGTATAATTCTACAATTTTAAACGAGAATGATGATGTTAAAATACATCATTTATTAGCTGGAGGTTAACATGAATGAAAGATACATGGGGAAACTAATTGATTTGCTGAAAAAAAATGATCTTGATGCCATTCTGCTGATACCATCAGAAGAGCTTCAATTTCTGGCTGGATTTTCACCACATTTGTGCGAGAGATTTCAGGGCCTGTTTATTAAAAAGAATGGTGAGAATTTCTATTTTTGCAATATGTTGACTAAGGACGAACTAGAAGGGCTGTTACCTGATAACAGGGTCTTTACATGGTCAGATATAGAGATATTTACAGATGTTCTCCAACCGGTTCTTGAAAAGGAAGGCCTTATTGGCAAGAGAATAGGGGTTAATTCAACCGCGAGAGCTTTTAACATTCTTGATATAATGCAAAAAATAGATGTCAGTTTTATAAATGGAAAAAGCTTGCTTGAAGACATTAGACTAATCAAGACACAAGATGAGATTAGAGATATGAAAGAAGCAGCTAGACGAACCGACATGGTTATGGAAGAAATCTTCGAGTTTATCAAGCCTGGTATGACTGAAGGCGAGATCTCTGATGAAGTAAAAAAATGTTTTGACAAACAAGGAATGGTTCAGGAATTTGCTATAGTTGCTTCAGGTCCTAACTGTGCATTGCCTCATTACTCCGGAAATGACAGAGTTATCGAAAACAAGGATGTGGTCTTGCTAGATATTGGTGGAAAGTACAATGGACTTTGTTCAGATATGACGAGAACCGTTTTCGTTGGTGGTGTCACAGAAAGAGAGACCATCGCTTACAACATTGTTTTGGAAGCAACATTGAAAGGAATCGAGACTGTCAAGAAAGGTGTCATGGCGAAAGAAATCGACTCAGCGGCGCGAAATGTGATAATAGAAAACGGATTTGGCAACTATTTCACTACCAGAGTAGGGCATGGTATCGGATATTCCGTACATGAAGCTCCTTACATCAATGGAAACAGCGAGTTGTTGATGGAAGATGGTATGGCTTTCAGTATTGAGCCCGGTATTTATATAAAGAATCAATTTGGCATAAGGATAGAGGACATTGTTTTAGTTGAGAATGGTAAAGGTGTTTCATTGAATAAGGTGACAAAAGATTTGATTATTCTCTGATTTGAAAGGGGTATTTATGAAGTCGTTAAATTATGTCTTTAGGGAATGGATAGTACCGATAGTTGTTGCATTGGTTATTGTTTTTCTACTTAACCGATATGTTTTTGTTCTTGTTACAGTTCCGACGGGCTCAATGGAAAACACCATCATGCCTGGAGACAGATTGTATGTCTCTAAGATATTCGATGTCGAAAAATTGGAAGTTGGTGACATTGTCGTTTTTGATTCCGATGAGCTGGATAAGATACTGGTTAAAAGATTAATGGGGGCACCAGGCGACGAGGTATATATTGATGAGAGTGGGATTGTCTTTATTAATGGTTCACAGATTGATGAGCCATATGCTAAAAACACACCACAGAATCCGCAGATTTTCAATGTACCGGAAGGAACTTATTTTTTCATGGGCGATTGCAGAGGAAGCTCTCATGATGCGCGCTCCTGGATCAATCCCTATATTCCGGAAGAAAAATTAATGGGAATCGCCTTGTTCAGATTTTTTCCATTGAACAGAATAGGCAATATTGAATAGGAGGAGTGAGAAATATGATTAAAGAAAAAACTAACACGGATAGAGTTTTTCATTATTTTAGAGAGATATCAAAAATACCAAGATGTTCTAAAAAAGAGGAAAAAATAAGTCAATATTTGTATGATTGGGCTAGATCCAAAGAACTTGAAGTCATTCAGGATAAGCAAAGGAATATAATCATTTTCAAAGAAGCATCTAAAGGCTATGAAAATGCGCCAACAGTTATTCTTCAAGGACATATGGATATGGTCTGCGAAAAGAATGCTGACAAAGTCCATGACTTTGATAAGGACCCAATCAGTTTGGTTTATAAAAATGATTTTATCTATGCAGATGCAACCACTTTAGGAGCGGATAACGGCATCGCAGTTGCGATGATTTTAGCTATTCTTGAATCCAACAACCTGGAACATCCGGCTATAGAGGCTTTGATCACGACGGATGAAGAGACCGGCATGACTGGTGTTGCTAATCTGGATGGATCATTGCTCAAAGGGAGAATAATGATCAACCTGGATAGCGGTGACGAGGGCATGTTTTTGGCAGGCTGTGCAGGTGGAGGAAGATTGAATTTTTCAGCTGAGATAGAAGATGAGGAAAGCCAGTATGAAGATGCATTAAAACTGGTCATCAAAGGACTTAAGGGTGGACATTCTGGAGCTGAGATACATCTTGACAGGGCAAATGCCAATAAAATAATGGGTAGATTATTATTTAAGATCAAAGATTTAGTTGAAATAGTAGAGATTGGTGGCGGTTCGGCTGATAATGCTATACCGAGAGAAGCATTTGCAGTTATAAAAACCAACCATTTGGATGAAATAAGCAAGTCAGTTGATGATTTGCTAGTTGAGCTCAAAAACGAGTACAAGTTTTCAGACCCTGACATCGATATTAAGATTGAAGCAATTGATTCAAAGCATACAAAGGTCTTCACAAAAAAAATGTTTGAACAGTATCTCAATCTGATTAATCTAGTTCCAAATGGACCACTTAAGATTACAAATGAAATTGATCTGGTCATTCTGTCCAATAACCCTGGTGTGATTAAAATTGTGGATAAAAAACTTCAACTAACCTGTGCACCTAGAAGCTCAATAGCTTCTTTGTTGGATGATTTTGCTTCGAAGATGGAGCAATTAGGAAATATTACAGGATTCAAGCTAGCAAAAACAGCATTTTATCCAGGCTGGGAATATGCTAAGGATTCTCTGATCCGAGAGATATGCCTAGCTTCGTACAAGGACATATTTGGTGAAGCTGCGGAGGTCAAGGCAGTGCATGCAGGTTTGGAATGCGGATTCATAATGGAGAAGATTCCTGGATTGGATGCCATATCTCTAGGACCCAACATGTATAATCTCCATTCACCTGACGAACACCTTAGTATCGGGTCTACAGAAAGAACTTATGAGCTGTTGAACGAGATTATTAGAAGGATAAAGTAAATACTCCTTGCTTATTATTCTAATAGTGTTATAATTAAAAGTTGATAAATCGATAAAGAAAAAAAGGATGAAATTAATGCTAATTAGAGAATTAAATGTAAAAGAAGACATCGTACTAGGACTTGAAGCCATGGGTTTCACAGAGTTCACACCCATTCAGGAAAGAGTCATCATGCCCATCATTGCAGGTCAGGACGTAATTGGACAGGCGCATACGGGAACAGGAAAGACGGCAGCATTTGCAATACCCGTCTTGAATAATCTTGATCTGTCATTAGATAAGCCACAGTGCTTAATCTTATGCCCAACCAGAGAATTGGCTGTGCAGGTCAGAAAAGAAATCAAAAATATCAGTAAATTCATGGATGTTACCTCAACGGCTGTATATGGTGGCGCACCTATTGTTGATCAGATCAAGAAGATCAAAAAAGGCAGCCAGATTATTGTTGGCACACCAGGCAGAACGATTGATTTAATCAATAGAAGAGTATTGAAATTTGATCACATCAAAACCTTGATTCTTGATGAAGCCGATGAAATGCTGAAAATGGGATTCAAGGAAGATATCGACGAGATACTTCAAAATGCTGACGAAGGTATCCAAACCCTTCTGTTTTCTGCAACCATTCCCAAAAATGTACTGAATATCAAGGACAAGTATCAGAAAAACCCAGTCTTTGTAAAGACGGTTTCTGATGAAATGACATCAGATACTATTAATCAAAGCTATTATGTTGTCAAGCATCAGAATAAGATTGAGGCTCTTGCAAGAATTATAGATATCTACGCTCCTAAACTGGCGTTGGTCTTTTGCAATACCAAGAACAAGGTTGATGAAGTAGCTGAAAAAATGATCGAAAAAGGCTATAACTGCGACAAAATCCATGGCGATATCAAACAATCCACCAGGATGGAAGTGCTGAACAAATTCAACAACGGTATTATCAATCTTCTGATAGCGACAGATGTTGCAGCTAGAGGGCTTGATATAAAACACGTTGAAGCGGTAATCAATTATGATGTACCTGATAAGGAAGATTACTATGTTCATAGGATTGGAAGAACAGGTAGAGCCGGAAGTCAAGGTTATTCATTTACACTATCATCATCAAAAGAAATGAATAAGATACAGAGTATAGAACGCTTCACTAAAAAAGAAATCAACAAGAGAAATGTTCCAACAGCAGAGAAGGTATTGGAAGTCAAAAAATCCAAGATTGCAAAAGAGATTATGAAGACTATTGAAACAGACGATTTAAGTGATATGAAAGAGATGGCAAACGAACTATACTCATCAGATTATGATGCTGAAGATGTTATCGCCGCATTGCTTAAAATGAACTATAACTTCAAAGTGGCCAGTGACGTGACTGATCTTAATGAGCAAGTTGGCAAAAGAAACAAAGTAACCCCAAGAGTATATGGAGACAAACGATCATCAAATGAAAAGAGATCATTTGGAGATAGCAATTTGCAGGACAGATATTATATTGGTGTCGGCAAAAAAGACAAAGTCAAACCCAGCGATATATTGGGCGCAGTAGCAGGTGAATCTGGAATACCAGGCGATAGCGTTGCCAAAATAGATATATATGAGACATTTTCATTCTTCAATGTTGCACCTGAACATAGAAAAGCGGTATTGGCGAACATGAAAAATGTCAGGATTAAAGGCAGAACTGTCAGTGCTGAGTTGACAAAAAAAAGAAAATAAGGTGATGCTATGAAATTCAAATTGATTGCTTTTGATTTGGATGGAACATTGCTCAACAATGAGAAATTGATTGATCATGATACAATTGAGTATTTGATTAAATTGAAGAAAAGAAATGTAGAAATAATAATTGCAACCGGAAGAAGCTATTATGACGCCAAAAGGCTAACACAGAACTTGCCTTTTGATTATGTCATAATAGCCAACAACGGTGCGGTAACTCGAAATCCGAAAAATGGCATGACCATAGATCGCAGAATTATCAATCATGATGATTACTCCAAGGTCATTCAATTGGCAAGAGAACATAATCTTCACCCCATCATCTATGTAGACAAGGATGCATTGGGATACGATATTATCATTGAGAGAGAGTTTGATTTTTCTGAATACAATGGCTATCTATCAAAAAGCCATAAAAGATATAGGATTACCGATTTCTCGAATTATATTGAGAATGACGTACTCTCTATTTGTTTTACAGGTGATTTTGATCCTTTAGAGAACCTAAGACAACAAGTTCTCAGTCAATACCCATTAAATTTCAGCACCTCAGTCTCACTTAAGCTACACGTTGAGGCTCTTATGGAGATTTTGCATCTAGACGCCTGCAAATGGAAAGCTTTGAAGCGTTATGCGGTTGTACAGGGAATAGCAGACGACGAAATACTAGCCTTTGGGGATGATAACAACGATATTGAAATGATCAAAAATGCTGGACTTGGAGTAGTAATGGTCAATGGCACTGATTTGATGAAGAGTGTTGGAAACACAATAACCCGATATTCAAACGATGAAAAGGGCGTATACCATGAACTTGTAAAATTATTTGGAGACCTGAATGACAGCCATATATAATGAGTACTCGAATTATTTAAAAGAAAAGTATAAATGCAAGGTTTATAAGCTCCCAGTTAATCTGCCATTGACCTGTCCTAATCGAGACGGCAATCTGAGCTTTGGCGGCTGCACTTACTGTGGAGTGATAGGAACTGGTTTTGAGATGCACCCATGCTCTATGAGTGTTTATGATCAGCTGACAAAAAACATGTCTTATATCAGAAAAAAGTATAAGGCGGAAAAATTTATAGCATACTTTCAAAATTACTCCAATACATATTTGGAACTGGATGCTTTCAAACAATATATTAGTGAATCACTCATGGATGATATTGTTGGAATATCGATCTCAACCAGACCGGATTGCCTGAATGAAGATTATTTAGGATTTCTTTCAGAACTTGGAAAGAAACACAAGCTCGACATTACAATTGAGTTAGGATTACAAACTGCAAATTATAAGACACTGAAAAGAATCAATAGGGGACATACTCTAGCAGAATTCATAGAGGCGGTACAGATGATCAAAAAACATAATCTGTCCATATGTGCCCATGTGATACTGAATCTACCCTGGGATGACATGGAGGATACAATTGAGACCGCAAAGATTCTCTCAGCACTGGGAATGGATTTTGTCAAGGTTCACTCACTGTATATATTGAAAAACACTAAAATGGGTGATGAGTTTCTAAAAGGGACATTCCAAATAATTACAAAAGAAGAGTATCTTCTTAGACTTGAAGCTTTCTTGAGTTATCTTTCTCCCGATATTGTAATACAGAGATTATTTGGTAGGGCTCCTGAAAAGGATACATTGTTTTCTAATTGGGAAACATCCTGGTGGAAACTGAGAGATGAGTTTATCGCAGGCATGGATAATAAAAATCTGTATCAGGGGATATACTTTGACTATCTCGGAGGCAAAGCCTTAAAAAATATGAATAAAACAAACTAAGATATAGAAAACCTTTTCCGTTCATGTTATAATTAATAAAAAGAATTGGAGGCGGTTGAGATGGTCAAGTTAGTTTGTGGTTCCAAGGGAACCGGCAAGACAAGAACAATGGTAGAAATGGGAAACAGCGCTCTGGCAACTGCGAAGGGCAAAATATTCTTTTTAGAAGCGAATAACAAGCACATATACGATTTGAATTATAACATTAAGTATGTCAACACCAAGGAATACGGCATTGTCGGTACAGAACAGTTTTTGAGCTTTGTGTATGGCATGCTTGCAGCTGATTATGATATTGAGCTTGTATATATAGATGGACTATACAAGATAGCAAAAATTGATCTGGATAATCTTGAAGAAGTGATTACGAAACTAGAAGTTGCATCTGAAAAATTTGAAGTTGATTTCATCATGAGTGTCAACCATGACAAAAGTGAAGTACCTGAGAAGTTTCATGCTCATGTTATTTAAATAGAAAATAACAAAACAGCGAATCTACTATAGGTTTGCTGTTTTTTGTGAAAAGGAATAGTTATGCTACCTGAAGGTTTCAAAAATAAAATGAAAATGTTATTAGTAGAGGATTACGAAAGGTTTATCAATAGTTTTCAGGATCAGAATCATAAAGCAATTAGAAGAAATCCTCTGAAAATTGACATGCACACTTTCGAGAGCACCATTGATTACCTAGGGGATAAAGTGCCTTGGTGTGATGAAAGCTACTATATAGATGATGAGCACAGACCGGGTAAAGACTTGTTCTACCATTGCGGTCTTTTCTACATTCAAGAACCAAGCGCCTCGTTTCCTGTCGAATTACTGAATCCTAGGCCAGGAGAGACCGTATTGGATCTATGTGCTGCACCAGTCGGTAAAACAACACAGATAGGCGCTAAGATGGCTAATACGGGTTTTGTAATCACTATAAGAGACTGTTGTCACTAAAGAGGAATATTCAGCTGTTTGGATTGTCGAATACTGCTGTGACCAATGAACAACCGTTGTCTCTCAAGCGTCACTTCAGTGGGTTTTTTGATAAGATTTTAGTTGATGCACCCTGTTCGGGAGAAGGGATGTTCAGAAGAGATGATAGGACTAAAAATAAATATGATGGGTATGACGCAAGTAAATTTACGGATCTACAGAAAACAATTCTAAGTGATGCCGGGGACATGTTGAAACCAGGTGGATCAATGGTATATTCTACCTGTACGTTTTCTTTAGAGGAAAACGAGGAGATCATCGAATGGTTTCTCAGCCATAACCATGATTTCAGGACAATACCAGCTGACAATCTGACTCAATTACAAAATCATGTATCTTTTGGTTTTAACGGTTTTGATGATGCCATCCGAATCTGGCCACACCGCCATAAGGGAGAGGGCCATTTTGCAGTAAGGTTGGAAAAGAATGCGTCAACGAAAGCAACTATACAGACAAATTCCGGGAATGATTTACAGTCCGTTTCCAAGACTGGAGAAGATGCAGTTTTGGATTTTTTCAAAGAGATTGGGTTGGAAAATCATATCTGGCATGAGAATCTTCACTTCGAAAGAGATAAGGTGTTTGTATTTAATTCAAAATTCCATAGAGATTTCAACTACATATACAAGGGATTGGAAGTCGGTTACTTTAAAAATAGTCGATTTTTTCCTTCACAGGCATTAGCTATGGTAGCAGATTTAAAAGTAACCAAGAAAATCAACATCAGCTCAGATGATATCAATGCGAGCAAGTACTTAAAGGGAGAGTCCCTATATCTGGAAGGACATAATGGATGGACACTAGTGACCATAGACGGATATCCTGTCGGTTGGGGAAAACTTATCGATGGTTTGATGAAGAATCATTACTTGAAAGAATGGAGATTGATGTGATGGATACGATAAGATTGGATAAGCTATTATCCAATATGGGATATGGTTCCAGAAGTGAAATAAAAAAAATGATTAGTAAAGGCAGCGTCTGTGTTGACCAAAAGGTGGTCAGAGATCCGTCCTGTAAAGTGAATCCAAAAGAGTCAGATGTCACTTTCGATGGAAAGCAGGTCATCTATAAAAAGTTCACTTATCTTATGCTCAATAAGCCTGCAGGAGTTGTGTCCTCAACTGATAGCAAGGACACGAACGTTATTGATATATTAGAAGAGAGATATAAATATATCAACCTGTTTCCAGCAGGAAGATTAGACAAAGATACGGAAGGATTAATAATTCTAACGAATGATGGATTGATGGCACACAATATACTATCTCCAAAGAAGAAAGTCGAGAAGAAATACTACGTGGAAATCGATGAGTCTATATCACAAGATCAAATAGAAACATTGGAAAATGGCGTAATTTTGGAGGATGGTGACAGATGTCTACCAAGCAGAGTAGAGATTCTTGAAGAAAGTGACATATTATGTAAACTAAACCTGTATATCATGGAAGGTAAATACCATCAGGTAAAAAGGATGTTTGCAGCTATTGGACGAAAAGTGACTTATCTTAAACGAATTTCTGTCGGTAGAATTGTATTGGATGAGAATTTAAGAACAGGAGAATATAGGGAACTAAGTGAAATTGAGTTGAAAAATCTTCCTGTAAGTAAAGACTAAATTTCAGAAATATGTTATAATCAACAAACTAAACGCATACTAAACGCATAGAAAGGTCAAATTGTGAATACCTACATTAGAAAAGAAAACTTATTCGACAAATTCTTCAACAACAGGGATTCTTTAATACTGCAGTTGATGAATGGAGATATAACTAAAAAAGAGTACATTGAGAACAATTACAAATACATTGTTAGCTCAGGATTCAAGCCTTTTGAAAGAATTGATTCTGTTGAGAAGGGCATGTTCAATTACCAATATTATAACATGATGGCTAAATACTACAGCATGCTGGCTAAAAGCGAATGGGACAAATCAAAACACTTTGTTTATTATAAGGGTTACCTTGACGAATCCAATTACTACTACAATGAAAAAGACAAGACAACCTTCAGGCTGCTCAGATTTCTGGAATACAAAAATGTTGAAGCCTATTTTATCAAAATGGAATCAGCTAAACTGAAGGACGTGCTTTATGAGATTTTATTAAAGGACTACAACCACGCTGTACTACATTCTAAAAGCCTATGGGTGCTTAATGCCCTAAAGAAGGAGAATGTATTCGAAGATAAAATAAAGAAATCGGTTATAGATTATTATGTAAATGACAAATACTAGATGAACTGGAACAAAAAAGAAACTATCGCTAGTTTCTTTATTTTTTAGTTTACTGCTATCTTTTATTGAGCTATCTTGTTAATTATTTCGTCAAGAGTCATATCTGAATCAACTAAGAAGTTTCCTGATTTCAGTTGTGTATCGAGTCCCATTTCGACTACTCGAGCAAGAAACTCATTTCTGTCTCCAATCAAGCCATTATTCACCAAAATATCTCCTATTGATTGAGCAGAGGAGCCTGGAGGAATCACCAATGTTACTTCAAAATAGTCTCCATTACTAGGCTCAGTTGGATCTGGGTTATTAGGGTCTTCAGTACTTATTGGAATCTGCACTGTTGTTGGTGGTGGTTCTGAACTTTGAATCGGATTCTTATTCACATCAAAACTAAATAATATGTTGAATCTCCAAATCAGAATAATTGCGATTGCAATTACCACTGTCAAAATTATTGCATAGTCGGTAGCTTCATAAAAAAAATCTCTGATTGCGTTGATTAGTCGTCTCAATATGAAATCACTCCATTCACTATTATCAAGTCTAATATACCATAATATTAAGCCTTGTTCAATAT
>JAHRFV010000292.1 GCA_019084435.1 Dethiosulfatibacter sp. | reverse complement strand
GAAGTGATTGAATCGTCAGAACTAGATTGTGAAGTTCAGAACTTGAATGGACATGATACCTGTATAAAGCTTGAGAAGATATCAACAGGGTTCTTGGGTTCAGATGGTGTTTGAAACACCATCTGAACCTTAGAACCCTGTTGATATCTTCTCAAGCTTTATACAGGTATCATGTCCATTCAAGTTCTGAACTTCACAATCTAGTTCTGACGATTCAATCACTTCAACAGCCAAAGTCTCCTTCATAATGTAGTCTCTGTATCTGTTCACCGCCTCAACTATCTCTTCAGGTCCGTTGAAAAAGACCTTGATATTGTCCATCATCTCATAGCCGTTGTTTTTACGCATCTGTTGAATCTTGGATATAAACTCTCTAGCATAGCCTTCATTCAGTAGATTATCATCAATATTGGTGTCAAGTATGACAAACAGATTATTTTCCATTGATACATTGAATCCTTCTTTGGATGTGATTCGTATATCTAGTATTTCTTCTGTTACTCTGACAGATTCACCATTTACAACTAGTTCTATACTGCCGCCATTTTGAACGTTATTGATTATTTCCATAACATCTGATTTGGATAAAACCTCTGCAAAAGCCTTGACGTTTTTACCCAATTTAGGGCCTGCTGTTCTAAAGTTGGGCTTGAGACTGAAGTTCATGAACGCATTCAAGTCCTTTTCAAACACCACTTGCTTGATATTGAGTTCTTCCATAATCAACGGAGTAAGGTCTGATATAGTTGTTTCATATACCCCATCAATGTGTATCTTTTGCAAAGGCTGTCTAACCTTGATTCTCTCTGTTTCTCTTGCCGCTCTTCCCAAGGTAACCAGATTTCTGACCAAGTCCATTCTTGTTTCAGTGCTTAGGCTAATCAAATCCTTATTGACTTCTGGAAAATAACTTAAATGTACAGATACTTCACCAGTCAGATTTCGATAGATCTCCTCTGATAAGTATGGTGAAAATGGTGCCATCAACTGAGAAATACCTATCAATATTTCCATTGTTGTATTATATACTGATTTTTTATCTTGCGACAATTCAGTAGCCCAGAATCTCCTTCTTGATCTTCTGATATACCAGTTTGATAAATCTTCATTAACAAATTCCTGGATAGCCCTTACGCACTTGGTCTGGTCATATTGTGCCATGCTTTCTCTTACATAGCCTGTGAGATTGTTGAATTTCGACAGAACCCACCTGTCCAGCTCTGGCCTTTCATTGTAAGGGACAAAAAAATCCTTTGGATCTATCTCATCAGTGTTAGCATATAGCGTAAAGAAGTTGTAGACGTTTTTAATTGTCCCAAAAAACTTGCTCAACACTTCTTTTAATCCATCTTCATCAAATTTTGTTGGTGTCCATGCAGGAGAAACATATAATAAATACCATCTCAAAGCGTCAGCACCGTACTTATCAAACATTTCAAACGGATCGACTGTGTTCCCTTTCGATTTGGACATCTTCTTCCCAAATTTGTCCAATATCAAATCGTTGACAAGAACCCTCTTATAGGGTGAGACCCCTTTGACGAATGTTGAAATTGCTATTAGAGAGTAAAACCATCCCCTAGTCTGATCGATTCCCTCACAAATAAAATCCGCTGGAAATAACTCATCGAAATTCTCCTTGTTTTCAAAGGGATAATGGTGTTGAGCAAATGGCATTGCACCACTGTCAAACCAGCAGTCTATAACGTCTTTAACTCTTTCCATAGTGCCACCGCATTCTGGACATTCAAAATGAATATCATCTACATATGGTCTATGTAACTCAATGTCCTCACTAATATCCTCGATAGCTTTTTCTACAAGTTCTTTTCTGGATCCGACGCTCTCGATGTGTCCACACTGGCATGTCCAAAGCGGCAGTGGTGTTCCCCAGTATCTGCTTCTTGATATGGCCCAATCATTTAAATTCTCGAGCCAGTTGCCAAATCGCTTCTCACCAACGTAAGGAGGATACCATTCAACGGAATTATTGTTCTCAATCAGTTTATCCTTAAGCTTGGTCATAGCTATGTACCAGCTAGGTTTTGCATAATAGAGCAACGGCGTCCTACACCGCCAGCAATGCGGGTAGTTATGTAGCAAGGCTTCTTTCTTATATAGTTTTCCTTCTTTTTTTAACCATTCAATAATCTCTGGGTCGGCATCCATTACAAATTTACCTTTCCATATCGTATCGATATATTTCCCTGTTTCATCAACAGGCTGCAGAATCGGCAAGTTGTACTTAAGTCCGGTTTGGTAGTCATCCTCTCCAAAAGCCGGTGCAGTATGAACGATACCTGTTCCATCCTCTGTAGTTACGTAATCACCACAGGTGACATAGAAGGCTTTTTTATCGGTTTTGACAAATGGAATCAGTTGATCATATTCCTGATATTCCAGGTCCCTGCCTTTCATTTCTTCGATTATCTCATATTCTTCTTTTAGAACTCTAGCTGCCGATTTTTTTTCAAGTATATAAACTGCATCTTCTGTTTTTGCTTTTATGTAGGTTTCTTCAGGATGAACTGTCAGGCAAACATTTGACGCCAATGTCCACGGCGTGGTTGTCCAGACAAGAAAATACTCGTCTGAATCCTTTTTCTTGAATTTGACATAGACTGTCGATGTTTTTATTTCTTCATAGCCTTGTGCAACCTCATGCGAAGCAAGTCCGGTTCCGCATCTTGAACAATAAGGTAAGATTTTATGCCCTTCATATATGAATCCTTCCTTATTCATCTTGTCCAATATCCACCATACGCTCTCAATGTAATCATTTTCAAGGGTTATGGTCTAGATAAGTTCAATCATAAATGCAAAGAATCCGTATTCAAATATGAGAATAACTGGCGAGAGATGACAGAAAGAATGGCATACATGATTGAACTTATCTAGAACATAAGCCTCTATGTCTTGTTTGTTATTTAAGCCCAGCTGCTTCTCAACTTCGATTTCAACACGAAGACCATGTGTATCCCAGCCGGCTTTTCTTTTGACTTGATAGCCCTCCATAGGCTTATATCTACAGACGGAATCCTTAAGAGCTCTAGCTATAACATGGTGAATTCCAGGATTACCGTTAGCTGTAGGGGGGCCTTCGTAAAAAATAAAGCTCTCCTTATCTGCTCTCGTTTGAACACTTTGATTAAGAATATCAACATTATCCCAGTGATCTCTGATTTCTTTCTCATATTGGT
>JAHRFV010000199.1 GCA_019084435.1 Dethiosulfatibacter sp. | reverse complement strand
GCAAATAGACAATAGAATAACAAATAGTCAAGGTAATTCTTTAGATAATTAGAAAGCAGTACATAGCAGTAGAAACAAAGTATTTTCGCTGACTTTTTCTTAAATTTTCGGAAATTTACTTTGTTTGTACTGCTTTGTACTGCTTTCTAATTCTCTAAAGAATTACGTTGACTATGTGTTATTCTATTGTCTATGTGCGTCTGTTTTTGCCCGTCTTCCCGACTGACAACTTTAGTAGTTTAACATTTATCTGTGCAAAGTGTCAATACAATTTTAGACTTTAGTTTTTAAAATTTTCGACTACTCTCATAGATTATCATCGATTAATTGCCACATTTCAGGCTTGCTATAATCCAATGCCCATGCAGCTACTCCACTAAGCCCATATTTATGAACCAAATCCAATCTGTTCTGAAGAGAAATCTCATCTTCTATCCAAATTTGATATTTGATATTATCGATTTGTACCTCTCCGTAATTCTGTCCGGCTTCCTCATCATAAGTGATGACAAATCTATTTGCTGAAATAAAGGCGTCAGCCGAAGGCAGTTTAAGGGCGGTTACATCATATGTAACGCCACCATTGGCATTTATGGTTTCCCACAATCGGGTATAAAATGGTAATCCCAAAACAATCTTGCTTGCAGGCACATAATCCATCAGCCCGACTATCCCTGTTTCCACCCATGGCAAAGAGGCTATCGGTCCAATCCCATGCTCCGGCCTTGTCCGCTCGTCATATGCCATCAAGACAACATAATCAGAATACCTTCCAACGATCTCCCTGTCATAAAACAGCGACCATGTAGGGCTTGAAGACAATATGGTTACATCCACAGACATGATTATGTTTTCTTTTCTTGACTCCAAGTATAGATCTCTGATAAAGACAGCAAAGACATCCTTGTCCTCTAGATAAATATTCTCGAAATCGATATTGATGCCTCTATAGCCGTTATTTTTAGAAATTCCTATGATCTGATCAATAAGATTTTGTCTAGATGATGCATCATTAAGAATCTCAGAAGTCAATACCGGATCAAATGAGTTTGAAAAAGCAGGCCATACCTCTATCCGGTTATCGCTGTAATGTTTCATGTACTCACTCAAATACCAATCTTCGTATTGTCGGGTTTCTTTATCTATAGCATGCCAGGTTGGGCTGACAACATTTAATGAAGGATACAGTGGTCCCTCGACAAAAGTTGTTGGTTGCCTTGTAAAAAAGTCCCATGCCATAATGACTTGTTTCCTTTTGTCAGATTGAAATAAACCCTTTTCTTCTATTGTTTCGGAAGTATTGAGATATAGACGTTTCAGTAATCCTACCTGATCGCCGACTCTTCCCAATATCCATTCGCCATCGCTTTCGTATTGTATAATTTCACTGTTTGATTTTATCTTCTCACGCCTTCCAAAAATAGAGCGGGGACTGTCATAAAGCCAGATAGCTTTGTCATTGATAAGGATTGAATAATTCTTTTCAATAAAAACAGATGATCCAACAGCATTTAAGGTATAACCGTTTTCAAGCTTGCCCAACAAATAATTAGTGCTGATATAAACACTATTATTATCATCAGTCTGAATAACTGCAGAATTTTTTTCATCAAGAACAACTGTAAATCTCTCATAATTTTGATAAAGGTATATCGTTGAATCATTGCCGTCGAAATAGGAATCCAGCAAATCATTCTCAACCAGTAAGTCATAAGAGATATAATGATGATTGTTGATTGTAATGATAGAATCTATTTCTCCAATTAAATGACCATCCAAAAAAACACCCTGATCATGTTGATCTCTGGACTTTGCAAAAAAGTATACTATAATTAATATCAGGAAAACCAATAAAACTAAAATCAACGCTACTCGTTTCTTCATCAAGCCTCCGCTATTCTGCCATAGCCTTTTCAATCTCTTTCTTTATGGTTTGAGCAATCTGATCATCAGGATTCAATTTCAGGGATTGATTGATGTCCCACATTGCACTTTTATATCGTTCTAGATAAAAATTGGCGACTGCTCTGTTGGCCAGAACCTCTGCATCACTTGTCAATGCTACCGCGGCATCCAAAACATCTTTGGCATCCTGATACTTGGCCATGCTTATGTAGCAAAGCGCAAGCTCATTGATTGAGTCTGTCTGGTCCGGTTTTATCCGCAAAACATTCTTGAAATAATCAGAAGCAATCTCAAAATCGCCATTCTGTCTAAATGCCAATCCGATAACAAACAGCAGATTCCACCAGGCTGGATAGTAAGGCACCAACGGCAAAAGCTTGTCTAGTCCTCTGTCGATTTCGCCATTCAACACAAAGGAAGACCCTATTTCATAATCTACTAGCATTTCGAGTTCTTCAAGTTCTTCTCTCACTTCCTGAATCCTCAAATCATCCTGGTCAGAAGCGATAAACCTCTCCCAATAGTCTTTAGCCCTAATAAATTGCCCTACTCTCTTGTAGTAAAATCCCAGCTTGTACAAGGGCAATGAAAATTGGTTGTCAGCTTTAGAGCTTTCATGATACATTTTTATAGATTCTTCGAAGTAAACAGCTGCCTTTTCTTCCTTATCGTCCTTTGTCAGGGCTATCGATACATTCTCCAGACAGTTCGCCATGACGAACAAATTTCTCGCACTTCTTTCAAACTCTACCAATGCAAACGAAAAAATCAATGCGTATTCAGGCTGTTCCGAATATTGATTGATCAGATAAATAATATAAGCATCTGTCTTGGGTTTAAGTGTTCTAATAATTTTCTCGTATTTATTTCTATATATGAAGTCAGGATCCAGTCCCGTCATAAAACACATAGCTTTCAAGATGTTCTCTACTCTAAGCACATCTGCTCCGATATCCTGCTTCACATCTTCTATCAAGTCCTCCAGAATTACAGGTACATCCAGTTCATCTTCCAATTGAAAATCCAAATCCGAAGTTTTGAGGACAGCGCCCTTTTTCAGGGTTAAGAAAGGAATATTTTCCAGGTGTTTCTTTCTCAATAGTTTCAATTCATTCTTATAAGACATATTAATCTCCTTGGAGTAGTTTGGTTACATTTATTTTTTTGCTTCTGTCAAAAATGTTGTTTTTGTCACCGTAGATATAGGCGTAGTATTCATTATCTTTTTCAATAAGCCTGAAGTCATTGATGAGTTTTTTGTTTGGCACATCAATTTGCTGTTGAAAATAAGTGCTTTTAAAACTACGTTTACTCAACAAGTCATGTTTCAAATAGGCGTATTGTTTTTCTTCTTTATTAAAAAGATATTTAGGTATTTCGATGTTTTTCTCAGAAAGAAGAAAATCATCCAACATGCTGTTTCTGACGTCTAATTTATAGTTTTCTTGAATAAAATCGTACAGCAAATCAAAGAGCATACTTTTTTTATGGTAGCTGTCAAACAATGCGTGTGTAGTCCAATATCCAGCGAAATCCTCAAAGAAATCAAACGGTGTTGCAAATTCCATGACAGCATCAAGGGTATTGATGAAATAATGCTCGTCGTAATACAATGTTACCAGTTTTTCAATTTTCTTGAGCAACAAAAGCTCGGGTAGACTTATATCATTAGTTCTTATAACCTCATAGGGAGCCTTGTCCAGATACCTGATGCCATAAATATCTGCATTAGCTCTTATACTTGTTCCTTTTAACACTTTCAGAAATCCTAATTGGAGCTTCTCAGCCCTCAGATTATAGATTTCATTGAATGATTTCTTAAATATATCATAGCTTTCGTAAGGCAATCCCGCAATCAAGTCCAAATGAACATGCGCGTTTTTACCCTCGATTATTCTTCCGGTTATTTCCGCCAGCTTCCGGTAATCCGATCTTCTGTTAACTGCTAAGAGCGTTTTAGGATTTGTAGATTGAACACCAATTTCAAACTGAAACATATCTACTGGCAAATGATTGATAAATCCTATAAACTCATCATCCAAAATCTCTGCTGTCAGCTCCATATGAAATTTTATGTTGTTTTTGTTGATTTCAACAATATAGGACATAATCTGCATGGCACGGTTTTTATCAAAGTTAAAAGTCCTGTCCACCAATTTGATCGCATTGGCTTTAGTTCTGACTAGCTTCATAAGATCTTCTCTAATTCTCTCTAAAGACAGCTTTCTGACTCCTTCTTTACTGGATGACAGACAAAAGCTGCAATTGAAGGGACAACCCCTTGTGGTTTCGTAGTAAATATATTGATTCGAAAAATCCTCGATTTCAAGGTATGGATATGACAGCTCATCCAAGGCAACATATGATTTCTGGTCATCATTGACCTCAATGGAGTTGTTGACTCTGTGTGTCAATCCCGGTATATCCTCTACTGAATCTTGTCTATCCATAGCAACTATCAGGTTGTGCAAGGGCAGTTCTCCCTCTCCTCTAATAATGTAGTCAATAAACGGATAATTTTCCATAGTCTGCAGAGACTCAAATTATACCTCAGGTCCACCCAGAATTATACTCATATCGCTATTGTCAATTTTTATGGTTTCAGCGATCTGCAAAACCAGATGTAATCGGATTTTCCTGCTATATATGGAATATCGAACTGGTTTTGCAGATCGCTGAAACCATAAAAATTGATAATAGCAATATTAGTATTATTCTGGGTGGACCGGAGGTATCATTTGAGTCTCTGCAGACTATGGAAAATTATCCGTTTATTGACTACATTATTAGAGGAGAGGGAGAACTGCCCTTG
>JAHRFV010000280.1 GCA_019084435.1 Dethiosulfatibacter sp. | reverse complement strand
TCACTCATTATCAAGAGGCTTTCGCGGCATAAACGCTGCCGATATTATCATCGGGAGTTGACGTATCTAAATATTAATACACAAGAATATTTAACAGGTCCGTGTCACATATGTTTGACGTCTCTAGATCTCAATGATGAAGATTCATCTTTTAATACTTGCCATAGAATAAAAACAACGATATACTATTAACAATTGAATATACAAAAACATACTGAACGATAAGTTAATCATTTTGGGGGGATAATATGAGTAAACTGTCGAATGCCATGACGATGTTGATTTTACTGAGAGCCAAACAACAGATGAAAATCGACGAAATAGCCGAAATTTTGGAAATCAACAGACGAATGGTCCAAACCTATAAGGATGATCTGGAAAAAGCTAAAATCTATATCGAATCCAAGCCTGGAAGATATGGCGGATACAGCCTGCCAAAAACCTTTGACAGCTTATTGAACCTCAGTCTTGATTCTGATGAAGTCATGGCTCTGGAAATGGCTTATAAACAATTGGAAGACTCCGGCTTTGTATACGCCAGAGAGTTAGCCGATGCCTATCATAAAATAATGGCATCCGTACAAATCAACCGACATCAGTACAATGATTTTCTACCAGACTATCAGTTTGTGAGCAAATCTTCACCTGCAGCACTTGCTGATAACCAAGAAAGAGAACACTGCAAAAAAATCCATGCTGCGTTGATTCAAAAAAAGCAGATCCATATCAATTACTATTCCCTTCTTAATGACGAGCATCAAGAAAGAACAGTCAGCCCCTATGCCCTCTATGAGTACAGAAACTCCCTGTATCTAACCGGATTTTGTCATCTAAGACAAGAAATCAGGGATTTTAAAATATCTAGAATTAAGTCGCTGGCAGTCACAGACGATTTTTTTGTTATGCCAAGCGACTTCAGCCTGAAGGAGTATATGAACAATTGCCTAGGCATCTTCAAAGATGTGCCACAAAAGGTTGTGCTCAAAATCAGACACCCCATGAGTCAGATTGTCAGAGAAAAAATTTGGTCTCAGAACCAAGTGATAACAGAAATTCCCAATGAGAAAGCTATTCTATTTGAAGCCCACCTCCAGGGAGAGATAGAAATCATCAGCTGGATCCTTTCCATGGGTAGTGACGTAGAAGTAATAGAACCAACAGACCTTAAAGATAAAATCAGGGAAAAGCTCGAGAAAATGATAAAAAACTTTTAATTGGTACATTTATACTTCCACAATGAATGATAGGATAATAGTGGGGTAGTATTTGGGATTCACATAGCCAAAGGTATTGGGAACAACTATAGGGGGATAGGAACATGGAGGTTGATTATATTTAGAATAATGATGTTTCCTATCGTGTTTGTCGGTTCGGTTTTTGTTAAATTGGTGAGGTTGTTATTGCATGTATTCATCATCACCTTGGTTGCAGTCATTACAGCATTTGTAGGATTGATGAGAGAGAAGTGGTAGGGGTGATGATGTAATAATTATACATCTATTTCTTATTTATTCAGACCTAATATCATAGATACAGAACACATAAAAAGCCCGAAATGAATTTAACCCTGTTTCAAAGCATTCAAATAGAAAAGGTTTACAGTGTTAATTTTTTTATTTCTAGGCAATAGAAGTTCAAAGACTGTCTTATTATATTTAATAAACCTTGTTTGAGAGATAATAATAAATTATAATATAAGTTGTATGAGTAGGGTTTTACGGTCTTAGATTGTACATAATATGCAATTGGGAAACACTAATGAAAGCAATTAGCATATATAGATTGTTAATACATATATTATTTACAAAGGTGATATGATGCACGAAGGACATAGAAAAAGATTAAAAAAGAGATTCCTTGAAGAAGACCTTGATTCATTTGAAGATCATCAGGTTTTAGAATTATTGCTCTTTTATGCCATACCTAGAAAAGACACGAATGAATTAGCACATCGACTAATCCATAAATATGGTTCTTTATCAACAGTGTTAGAATCAGACCCAGTAGAGCTTGCTTCAACAGTTGGAATATCTGAAAATGCTGCAGTTCTTCTGTCATTGATTCCTTCGCTATCAAGATATTATCTTAAAGATAAGTGGGGCAATAAAGAGACAATTGATAGTTCTACAAAAGCTGGAAAATATCTAGTGGATTTATTTGCAGGTAGAAGTTCGGAAATGTTTTATTTAGTATGTCTAGATACTCAAAATAAAATAATTCATTCTGCTTTGGTTCATGAAGGAACAATCAATGAGGTACCAATATATCCTAGAATTATTGTTGAAACTGCAATAAGACATAAAGCTAGTAGTGTTGTATTGGCGCATAATCATCCCGGTGGCAGTATAGAGATATCAAAAGCCGATAATGAAGCTACTAACAAAATAAAGACGGCTCTAAATGCAATCTCTATTCAAGTAATGGATCACATAATTGTTGCGGGTAATCGATATATTAGCTTCGCTGAAGAAGGCTCAATATAGCAAACAATATGAATAATACTTGGGGGTAAAGAATGCAACATTTTGATAATCATTTTCTTTTTTCTGAAACTTATCTAAGAGAATATATTCAGGGAAATAAAAACAAAAAGAGTGATATATTAGATAACACTTTTATTCAAGTGCGGCAATGGAATGAAGAATATACGAAGGGGGATTATAAGGATGATCCTTGGATTGATTATATTGAAGCAGTTTTAGATATCTTAGGATTTAAAAAACGGAAGAATGGTCAAGAGATACTTCTATATACAAATACAATTACTGTAGACGAAAAACCAATAGCTTCATGCTACACCATTGAAAGAGATTTGGATATTTCATCGACGAAAAAAGGCGAATACTATGCTTTTAATGCAGTTAGAGCTGCTAGAATAAATGATGTTGAGTGGGTAATGCTTACTAATGGATACCGTTGGAGGATATATAATACGCAAAATATAAGCCCATATGAAAACTACTTAGAAATTAATATTGAATCGAGCATTCAATTTCATAAAGAACCAAATGAGGCATTTAGGTTGTTTCATCTTTTCTTCAATTCAACAACATATTATTTTGATGGCGAAGAACTGGTGATTGAAAAAATAAAAGAAAAGTCAGATAAAACTGCTGAACGGATAGAAGATTTTTTAAGAGGGAAAGCAGAAAAAATTCTGACAGAGCTTTGTTATGGATTAAAAGAAGACATGAATAAAAATACATATGAGGATGAAGACAGAAAAAGTATTTATAAGGACGCAATTATTTTATTATATAGAATGCTTTTTTTTGGGTATGCAGAATCAAGAAAAATGCTTCCTATTTTTGAAAATGATGCGGATTACATAGAAAGCTTTTCCACTCTATGTCAGGAAGCTAAAAATATAATAAATAATGGAGAACTTTATAAATTTCAGGGTGAATATGATTTTTGGTATAGGTTAGATAATCAACTTAGAATCTATGTTGATAGGACTTACAATGGTGGATTATTCAATAATATAGGAAAACCGATTCTAGGTGAATATAGAATAAAAAATCAGTATCTAATTAAATGTTTAGCTGAGCTTTCTTATAACAAAAGTCGAAATGGTCAGTATGAAGAAAAAATAGATTATAAGGATTTATCAGTAAGAAATTTGGGTTCAATTTATGAAGGTATGCTTGAGTATCAATTGTTTATTGCTGATGAAAGAATGGTTCAAAGAAAATCAAAGGGCAGAGTTCAATATATTAGAGAGTCAGAAACAACTTTAAAAAAATCAGATTTAGATGATTTGATTGAAATTGGCGGAATATATCTATCTCAAGATGCAACGGAGAGGAAAGAGTCAGGTGCTTATTATACGCCAGAGGATGTTGTCGAATATATTGTAGAAAATACAGTAGGCAAAAAACTCAAAGAAATGAGAGAATCACATCAGAAAGAAATACAGGCATACTATAATCGCTTATCATATGAGCCGACAGAAGCGGGTAAGCGAAGAATTAAAATGGAAATTGATGAAATAACAAGAGATTTTATTGAAGATAGAATTCTAAATTTATCGATAATAGACAGTGCAATGGGAAGTGGACATTTCTTAGTTAATTCAACTTATAGAATAGCTAATGAAATTGTGGAAATAGTTTCGGAGAACAATTGGAATACTAAACTGGAGCTTTCAGCTGACATCTCTTACTGGAAAAGAAGAGTTGTAGAAAATTGCATATATGGAATTGACATAAATGAGTTAGCAGTAGCTTTAGCAAGACTTTCATTATGGTTAGTTTCAGCCTCAAATGATAAAGCTCTTTCCTTCATAGATCATCATTTAAAAGTCGGGGATAGTATCATAGGGACGGATAGAACCAAGTTAGAAATAATTAAAGATAAAAATAAAATGTCTATGTTTGACGTTTCATATGAGAAATTTATGCAAACCATTTTAGGTAAGTATGGAGAAATGAAAAGTATTGGTAGCAGGACAAAAAAAGATGTACAGCAACAAGAAGAGGTTTATCAAAGAATTGAAGAAGAACTTCAGTTAGTTAAACTCAAATATGACTATTTTTTAGCTTCTCAATATCGGTAGTGTAAAGTAACGTATGAAAAAAAAGGTCAAGGGAAGTGACTAGACAAATCCTGAAAATTCAAGCAGCTGACGTCGCCCTTGACAGCAAACCCTAGCAATGCTGGTAAAAAATACCGACGGCGATCAC
>JAHRFV010000160.1 GCA_019084435.1 Dethiosulfatibacter sp. | reverse complement strand
TTTCCTACCTGGGATATCTTGCCGTCTTCTAGCAGTATATCCTTTTGAATCATTAACATTTTTTCAAAATCCGGTACTAGTCCATTGATTATTTTAATTGATTTCACTTAAACCTCCTAAAAGAATAAACCAGGCAGCTAAGCTGCCTGGTTATGGTTTAGCCACAGAACTCCATAGCAATTTCACTATAGATTTTTACATAGTTATACAAGTCAATTACAGGAATTCTCTCGTCCTTTTTATGGGAATAGCTGATATTTCCAGGACCTGTTATAACTGTCGGTATTTTTCCGTAGTAGGACAACGTCGCTGCATCTGTCCAGCCTCTTTTTCTGGTTATTTCAGGCTTCTGATTCAGATGCCCCTGCAATACCTTTTCAACTGTTTTGACGATTTTTTCGTTGGGCTCTGTGTAATGATAGATATGATCGAATTGTTTCATCTGACCTGATTCCATTCTAATTAATTCGGCTTTGAAGTCCTTGTCATATGATTTGATATGCTCAAACACATCATAATATTCTTGCAATACCGATTCAACTGTTTCTCCCACAATAAATCTTCTGTCAATCTTCAGAGAACAGCTATCAGCTACAGTTGACGGTTGTGTACCGCCCTCAATTCGACCGAAATTCATGACTGAGGGACCCATAAATTCATTGTATCTGGTTTCTAGTTTTGGTATAATGTCTCTCTCAACCACTTTGATGAAATCTGCAGCCTTTGATATGGCATTGATTCCTTCATTTGGTACCCCACCATGGGCTGTCTTGCCTGTGAACAACACTTCTAGCCATTCCAGTCCCCTGTGTCCGATGGCATACTCATAATTCGATGGTTCGCCAACTATAGCGCCATCTGCTTTGATGCCTGAGAGAACCAGATCCTCGGTTCCTTCACTTTCTTCTTCTTCTCCGATTACTGCAGTGACTATGATGTCTCCCGGCAATTTGACACCAGATCTTTTTAGAGCCAGGGCTGACATGATCATACATGCCACAGCCCCTTTCATGTCATTTGTTCCCCTACCCCAGACAAAACCATCTCTGAATTCAGCCTTATAGGGGTCTACTATCATATCATAGGGTGGAACAGTATCTGTATGCCCGTTTAATATCAAAGTGGATCCTGTACCTGTTCCCCTTAAATAAATGTATACGTTATTTCTTTCGCCATCAACTGATTTTAGCTCAGCTTCAAGTCCGTTTTCTTTGCAGAATCTATAAATAAAATCAGATACTTCCTTTTCCCTGCCAGGTACATCCTTATGGCTAGGTATTCTGACTAGATTCTGCGTCAACTTAACCACTTCATCCTGAGTGTAAAATTTCGTGATGTCCAACATAATCACTCCCTTAAAACGGTCCGTAGTTTATAATATTTGCAATTATTAAGAAAACGCCACCAATTCCAATCCATATAAGAGTCATTGGCCACAGGAATTTAAACCATTTCTCATAAGGAATCTTTGCAACAGACAACACGCCCATCAACGCTGCTGAAGTTGGTATGATAGAGTTGGTTATACCATCTCCAAATTGGAATGCTGTAACCGCAACCTGTCTATTGATTCCGATAACATCAGCAAGTGGTGCCATGATTGGCATAGTTGTCGCTGCCTGTCCACTACCGGATGGAATAAAGAAGTTAAGGACAACTTGAACAATGTACATTCCAAGAACAGCGATTGCGCTAGGCAAACCTGATATTCCAGATGCCAAACCATTGATGATGGAGTCTATGATGAATCCATCAGTCATTACAACAAGAATACCTCTTGCTATACCAACAACCAATGCTCCGAAAACTAGACTTCTAGCTCCTACAACGAATTCTCTAGCAACTTTGCTCGGTCCAAGTCCTCCAACGAATCCACCTAGAACGCCCATTGCAAGGAAAATAGTGGATAGCTCCATAATGTACCAATCTAACTCAAAGACACCGTAAACGATAGCTACCAAACCTGCGACAAACACTAAAAGCACGCCAATATGTCTGGTTGTCAATTCTGGAAGTGAAGATAGATCTAATATTTGATGTTTTTCTTCTTCTTCTAGCTCACTGACAATACTTAATTCAGGATTATTTTTAACTTTTGTTGCATATCTGATGAGATAAATATTAACAGCTATAAGCATAACTACTAGGATAACTAATCTGAATGCAATACCTGAGAACAAAGGCAATTCAGATATTCCCTGGGCAACCCCTACAGTAAATGGATTCATAAAGCCTGACGTGAATCCAGCTGCCGCACCTAGTGTAACCATTGCAGTACCGACAATAGCATCATATCCTAATGCTCTGGCAAGTGCGATGCCAATTGGAACGAAGACAATTGCCTCCTCTGCCATACCGATAGTTCCACCAAAGATTGAGAATACTATAGTGAATATCGGTATCATCAACTTGTCTTTACCTTCAAGTTTTCTGGCTACCCTGCTGATACCTGCTTCAATAGCGCCAGTACCTGTAAGGATTTGGAAAGATCCTCCAACTATGAATATGAAGAAAATAATTGATGAGGCTGCTGACATTCCTTTTGGAATTGACTGAAATAACTCAAAAGGTGTTGTCGGATTCTGATCTACTCCGTGGAATGATGCAGGATCAACAACTGTTCTACCAGTATTTGGGTCTTGTACCCTGTCAAATTCACCTGCTGGAATGATATAAGTCAAGATTGCCATAATGATGATAACAGAAAATAGAATAACATAGGTATGTGGAACTCTTGATGGTTTCTTGATAATCGTTGGTTCTGACATAAAATCCTCCTAATTTTTATTGTTTTATCTGAAAAGATGCTTTCATTTCCCTCCTTTCACACAATATATTTACTGATTTCTCTCGCACCTTTTTTCAACGCTCCAATGTAAAACAAAATTCTCTCTTCGGTCATCAGGCTTTTTGCTGCTGCCAAAGCAATGCATCCATGTATGTTGCCCTCAGAATTAAAGATGGGTACACCAATACCCAAGGCTCCAAGCAGATTTTCTTCGTTGCTGATTGTATAGCCTTGTTCTCTTATTTTTTTGTATTCCAACAGTAATTCTTCGGGGTCTGTTATAGAGTTCGGAGTGGTTCCTTCAAGTTTTGATGATCTTACAATTTCTTCCAGTTTTTCCAACGGCTTATAGAATGCCATGATTGTTTTACTGTATGCACCACGATTTATTGGAAAATAAGATCCATACTGATAGGTAATTCGCACGGGCATAGCTATCTCAGATTCATAAAGGTTTATAATCTTGTCATTTTCAATGACGGTATAGCCAATATTCTGTTTAGTTAGCACAGCAATATTGTCAACTATAGTTCGAATTTCTAGGAAATTACTATTTCTATATAGATATGCCGGTGCGAATTACCTATCAGTATGGATCTTATTTTCCAATAAATCGTGGTGCATACAGTAAAACAA
>JAHRFV010000209.1 GCA_019084435.1 Dethiosulfatibacter sp. | reverse complement strand
ATGCTTGCCGAGGTCTCAGCTGCATTAATCGATTTAAGATCTTCATATACAACCGGTGAAGCCTCTATCTGGATATCTATCCTGTCCAGCAATGGTCCTGATATTCTATTTAAATATCGGTCAATTTGTCCCGGCGAACACTTGCATTCTCTTTTAGGATCACCATAAAAACCGCATGGACATGGATTCATGCTGGCTACCAGCATAAATTTCGACGGAAATTGAAGTGTAGCGTTGGCTCTTGATATGGTGACGATTCCATCTTCAAGTGGCTGTCTGAGAACCTCCAATGCACTCTTAGAAAACTCAGGCATTTCATCTAAAAACAACACACCATAATTTGACAATGATATTTCTCCGGGACCTGGAATTCTTCCACCACCTGCCAATGCCACCTTGGATATGGTGTGATGCGGTGATCTGAAAGGTCTCTGTCTGATCAGACCCTGATTGTGATTCAATCCTGCTACACTATAGATTTTCGTAATTTCCAGAGATTCCTCAAAGGTCAATTCAGGCAGAATAGATGGAATACGCTTTGCAATCATTGTTTTGCCTGATCCAGGTGACCCAATTATCAAAATATTATGGCTTCCAGCAGCTGCTATCTCCACTGCTCTTTTCAATGATTCCTGACCCTTGACCTCCAAAAAATCTATGTCATGTCCTTTCGATGGCTCTTCCTGATTGAAATTTCTAACCTGAATTGGTGCTCTGACCTCTTTTTGATTCATATGCTCAACTACAACTGTCAGTGATTCCATAGCATATATTTCCATATCATTTATATAGCTGCATTCCTCTTGGTTCGCCTTTGGAATATAGACCTTCTTAACACCCTGGTCTCTTAAGGATATAACCATTGGAAGAACACCATTGATATATTTGATTGTTCCGTCTAATGACAGCTCTCCAATAAAACAGACATCCTCCTCAATATTCCCAATTTCACCCTTTGCAGCCAATATACCAAGTGCGATAGGTAGGTCAAGTTGTGACCCTTCTTTTTTGATAGATGCCGGTGATAGATTAACTGTTATTCTGGATAACGGAAAATCATAATCAGAATTGGTAAGTGCAGACCGTACCCTCTCTTTTGACTCTTTGATTGATACATCTGGCAATCCGACTATGTTGAATGCGGGCAATCCGTTTGTCAGATCAGTCTCAACATCAATCTGGTAGCCACTCAGTCCTTGTAATACACATGCTTTAACACTAGAAATCATTCTTCCCCCTTATTTAAGCTTATTATTTTCAACAATCTTTACTATTGTAACGTGTATCAGGATATAATGAAACCGATTTTCCGATTATTAATTATTTGTAATATTGCTTATTCGGATTTAGCAGTTAAAGAAACGTTTTCAAGTTTTTCTTTTTAATTTAAATTTTATTTGATATAATATTTTTGTATTGTTACACAATTATATATTTAGGAGGAGAAAATGTCATACGTAAGTAGAGCAATTGAGACTGCAAAGAGTAGGAATCCAGGTGAATCTGAGTTTCTCGAAGTAATTGAGGAAATGTTTGAATCGATTCATGCTGTAGTTGAAAGAAATCCCCTGTATGAGGAGTATGCGATTTTAGAGCGAATGCTTGAACCAGACAGACAGATACTGTTTCGGGTTTCATGGGTCGATGATTCCGGTAGAGTTCAAGTCAATAGGGGTTATCGGGTTCAATTCAGCAATTCCATCGGTCCTTACAAAGGCGGTCTCAGATTTCATCCTTCTGTAAACTTAAGCATCATGAAATCACTAGCTTTTGAGCAAGTCTTTAAGAATTCTTTGACAGGTCTTCCAATTGGCGGCGGCAAAGGTGGATCTGATTTTGATCCAAAGGGTAAGTCAGAGGGTGAAATTATGAGATTCTGTCAGAGCTTTATGACAGAGTTATATCGATATCTTGGCCACAATCTTGATGTGCCTGCAGGTGATATCGGTGTCGGCATGCGTGAAATAGGCTATCTCTTTGGCCAACACAAGAGAATCAAAAACATATTTGAACCAAGTGTCATTACCGGAAAAAATATAAACTATGGGGGCTCACTTGCTAGAAAAGAAGCAACCGGTTACGGTCTCATCTATTATGTGAGAGAAATGCTTAAAGATAATGATGAGTCCTTTGAAGGTAAGGATGTTATTATTTCTGGATCTGGCAACGTTGCTCTATATGCCTGTGAAAAGGCACAACAATACGGCGCGAACATTATAGCCATGTGTGATTCAGATGGTTACGTATATGATAAAGACGGCATTGACCTAGAAACGATGATACGTATAAAGGAAAGAGAGCGTAAGAGAATTAGCGAATACATAATAGACCATCCAAGAGCAGAATATCATGATGGACAGAAAGGTATATTCAACCTGAAGTGCGATATCGCATTGCCTTGCGCTACACAATATGATATCGGTATCGAGGAGGCAATCAAACTTAAAAACAACGGATGTTTCGTTATTGGTGAAGGCGCCAATATGCCATGTACCAATGAAGCCACAACTTACCTGCTGGAAAATGGCTTTCTGATTGCTGCTGCTAAAGCTGCTAATGCTGGAGGCGTTGCCACATCAGCTTTGGAGATGTCTCAGAATAATATGGGTCTGTACTGGTCCTTCCCCGAAGTAAATGAAAAACTGGACCATATAATGGTTAATATTTTCAACGCAACAAAAAAAGCCGCGACTGATTACGGCTTCGGTAAAAACTATTCAGCAGGAGCGAATATCGCAAGCTTTTTGAAAATATCAGAGGTCATGCTGAATCAGGGTATCTATTAAAGGATTTGTTAAATAATCGATTAAGCTGATTGCAGAATCAGCTTTTTTTATGCTGAAAAAGCGTTCTCTATGTGATTAATCTTATTGTCTTGCAGAAAAATCTCTATGACATCAAATCTGAACTGTGTGTTTCTGATTCCTTTATAATTGATATATGATTGGGCGCCTTTAATAATCTTTCTAATCTTGCTTGGTGTGATCGCTTCTCGTGGCAACCCATATTTCATGGAACGTCTCGCCTTCACTTCAATGAAGCACATAATATCGCCTTGTTGGGCTATTATATCTATTTCAGCAATTCTGTTTTGAAAATTTACCGCAAGAATCCGATAACCCTTTTCATCCAAATATTTAACTGCCATCTCTTCACTGTCTTTTCCAAGTTTTCTTTTATTCATCCAGACTCCCAAGTAGCGTTATTTGTTCATTTTTATCTAATATCTTTTTCAGGAAAGAGTTTCTATGCAATTCGCATTTCCCGTATTGATTTAAAGCCTTGATATGTTCTTTTGTACCATATCCGGCATTTTTTTTGAAATTATACATTGGATAAGATTCATGCAACTCTGCCATCTCTCTATCTCTAGTGACTTTTGCTATAATTGATGCGGCTGCTATACCATGACATTTCGAGTCTCCTTTAATGACGCCCATCTGGGGTATATCGATGGGTATTTTCTCTGCATCAATTAAAACGAAGTCTGGCTTCGCTTTCATTCCGTCCTTATTGTTCAAATTCTCGATAGCTCTAATCATAGCCATATGTGTCGCTCTTTTTATATTGTACAAGTCAATTTCGTGGCATGACGCTGTTCCTATGCCAATAAAAAGTGCTTCATCGTAGATTTCAACAAATTTTGCTTCCCTGTTTTTTCTACTAAGCATTTTTGAATCATTGACACCCTCTATTTGTAATCCTTTTGGCAAAATAACAGCGCAGGCAGTTACATTGCCTGCAAGACAACCTCTGCCCACTTCATCTATGCAGGCTATATAACGATAGCCTTTTTCATAGATACTATTCTCTATCGTTAACATCTTATGGCCTTTCCAAGGTCAGTTTTCCCAATCTGCCTTTTCTGAAATCACTGATAATCAATCTTGTTACTCTTTCCATATCTATTTCATTGCCTTTTAGCAGACAACCATTTTTAATCCCTATGTTGTTCATCATATCATTAGTATCGCTAAGGTCTGATAGACTATATTTTTTTCTAAGATTCTCAGGATAATTCCGTCTCATAAAATCCAGAATAAAAACAGCTATATCTGCCTTATTAAGGATTTCTTCCCTGATTGCTCCTGTTGCGGCTAATCTATATCCCTGTTCATCAGTCTCTATTTTTGGCCATAAAATACCGGGGGTGTCCAGCATGTCGATATTATTTTTAACCTTGATCCATTGCTTTGACTTTGTAACACCAGGTTTGTCACCTGTGGCTGTGCCCTTTCTTTTGGAGATATTATTAATAAATGTTGATTTTCCAGCATTTGGAATGCCTACGACCATTGCCCTTATCTGTTTATTATAAAATCCCTTTAACTTGTATTTCATTTCAATTTCATCAGAGATGTCTTTCAGTGCTCCCATAAATTTCGTTATAGAGTCTTTTGTCGAGTTGAAAAGAACACACTGAATATTCTTCTTCTTAAACTCCGCCATCCATAACTCTGATAATCTGTTGTCAGCCAAATCTGATTTATTCATAACAATTATATGATGCTTATTAGCAGAAACCTCATCGATTATTGGGTTTCTACTACTTAATGGTATTCTAGCGTCAATTACTTCAATAATGACATCTACCAATTTGAGGTTTTCCCTTATTAGTTCATTGGTTTTTTTCATGTGACCGGGGTACCAGTTTATTGACATTTCTGCCTCCTTTGAAAAAAAAACGAGGACTATTAAGCCCTCATTATCTGAATAATCTTTTTTCTTTAACTTTTGCGGCTTTACCGGTTCTGTCTCTCAAATAGAAAAGTTTCGCTCTTCTTACTCTACCTTTTCTGATGACTTCCAATTTTTCTATCTTAGGTGAATGTACTGGGAAAGTTCTTTCGACACCAACGCCAGAAGCAATTCTTCTAACTGTGAATGTCTCTCTGATACCGCCATTTTGTCTCTTAATGACAATACCTTCATAAACCTGAATTCTTTCTCTTGTACCTTCTTTAACCTTGTAGTGAACCTTAACAGTGTCACCGATATTAAAATCAGTCAGATTTTCTTTTAATTGTTCTTGTTCCAAAGCTCTTATAATATCCATCGTATACCCTCCTTTCTTAGTGTTCTTGTAGTATTTACAGAGGACCACCGTATACTCCAATGTATTATAGCACAAGAAAAAACTGTATTCAATATTTATTTTATGTCTTTATCAAAATAGTCTTTTAATGCATGGTACTCATTCATAAGGTCATTTCTTTCACTGATTAAATCAGGTCTGTTGTTGATAGTTGTTTCCAAGGATTTAAATCTTTGCCATTTTTGTATTCTCTGGTGGTTACCTGAGAGCAAAACATCTGGGACTACAAGTCCATTAAACTCTCTAGGTCTAGTATATTGAGGGTGCTCTAGTAATATATCACTGTGAGATTCTATCATTCCAGATTCTTCGTTGCTCAAAACACCTGGTATCAGACGACCGACAGCATCGACCAAGACAGCTGCTGGCAGCTCTCCTCCAGTCAAAACATAATCGCCGATGGATATAACTTCGTCGATGTAATGATCTATGATCCGCTGGTCCAGACCCTCATAGTGACCTGCAATGATCAGTAGGTCTTCCTCTTTGGAAAGCTCTTCCACCAACTTTTGATTCAAGGTTTTACCCTTCGGAGACATATAGACCACTCGGGTTCCTTCAATTTTATTATCCATAATTGCACGATACATCGGTTCCGGTTTCAGTAACATACCGGGACCACCTCCAAATGGATAATCATCCACCTTCTTATGTTTATCCTCAGTATAATCTCTTAGGTTTACATAATTTATGTTAATTAGCCCATTTTTAACAGCCCTTCCGATTATACTGACACTTAATATGCTTTCCAGCATCTCCGGAAAAATACTGATTATCTTAAATACCATCAAACAACCCTTCAATCTTATTGATTATCATTATTTTTTTACTGATATCCACTTGTCTGACAACTTCTTTTATGGCCGGAATCAATTTATTGGTATCATTGTCCAACTCATATACGTCATTGGCTCCTGTTTGGTACACATTTGTTATAACACCTAACTCATTATCGCTTTCATCCAATACTTTAATCCCTATCAAATCGAATAAATAGTACGAATCCTCAGGCAATTCACGTCGGTTTTCAAAGTCAATTGAAATATACTGCCCTTTGAATTTCTCAACATCATTGATGTGGTTAAAGTCTTTAAATCTTAAATAGACAAGACCCTTAGCGTACCGTACGTTTGATATTTCAAGCCTCACGCTGGTCTCATCCAGATAGACATATTGGAGTTCCTCAAAACGCTCAACATCGTCTGTCATAGAAACACATTTAACCTCTCCATTGATTCCATGTGTATTGACTATTCGTCCTACTATTATTCTTTCCATTCTATCATCCTCAAGAATAAAGGATTAGCAGGAGCTAATCCTTATTGAATTATCTCTATGATAACTCTTTTGTTATCTTTTGTAGCAGCGGCCTTAACCAATGTTCTTAATGCCTTTGCAATTCTTCCCTGTTTACCAATGATTTTTCCCATGTCTTCAGGTGCAACTTTTAATTCAATAACAAGAGATTGACTGCCTTCCACCTCATTAATGCTGACAGCATCAGGATTATCAACAAGCGATTTTGCAATATACAATACTAACTCTCCCATTTTTGCACCACCTTTATTCAATTTCTTCTTTTTCTTCTTTCTTGTCATAAACGCCATTGTTCTTGAACAATGTGTTCACAGTTTCGGTTGGTTTCGCACCATTGCTTATCCACTTGATAGCTTTTTCAGCATCAATTTTCACAACTTTTGGGTCTGAAACAGGGTTATAGTAACCGATTTCTTCGATAAATCTTCCATCTCTTGGAGCTCTTGAATCTGCAACCACTATCCTATAAAAAGGCTTCTTTTTTGCACCCATTCTCTTTAATCTGATTTTAACTGCCATGTTTTCACCTCCTATTTTATTTTGTATATTATTTAAAGATTATTTAAAATCTTAAACTAACCTCTTTAATTTAAAACGGCATTTTGAATCTGCCACCTTTTTTCATCATTTTGCTCATGCCGCCCATTTTTTTCATCATCTTTTGCGTTTCCATGAATTGCTTCAACAATTTGTTCACTCTCTGTACTGACGTTCCGCTTCCGTTTGCAATTCTTTTTCTTCTGCTTCCATTGATGATGGAAGGATCTTTACGTTCCTTCTTTGTCATGGATTGTATGATAGCTTTTATGTAAACTAGTTCTTTTTCGTCGATCTTGAGGTTCTTCAGCTGCTTTGAATTTGCTCCTGGAATCATCTCTAGCAATTGATCCAACGGTCCCAAACTTTTCATCTGCTCCATCTGATCTAGGAAATCATCTAATGTAAAGCCCTGACCTCTTAATTTTTCTTCCATTTCTTTGACTTTTTTGGAGTCAAATGATTCTTGAGCCTTTTCAATCAAGCTCAACAAGTCTCCCATTCCTAAAATTCTTGATGCCATTCGGTCTGGATGAAATGCTTCAAGATCTGCCATTTTCTCACCGGTTGTCACAAATTTGATTGGCTTGCTAGTCACGGCTCTTATAGATATTGCAGCACCACCTCTTGCATCTCCGTCTACTTTGGTCAGTATAAGACCGGTTATTTCCATATTTTGATTAAAAGATTCTGCTATTTTGACAGCATCCTGTCCAGTCATTGCATCTAACACAAGCAAGACTTCGCTTGGCTTGACCTTATTCCTTATCTGAATGAGTTCTTCCATCAGTTTTTCATCTATATGCAGTCTTCCAGCTGTATCGATAATCAATACGTCATTTCCGTTTTTTCTGGCTTCTTTCAGTGCTTTATCAGCTATGATGACCGGATTTGTTTCGCCTTCAATTTTAAATACCGGAACTTCAACACTTTTGCCTACAACCTCTAGCTGTTTGATGGCAGCAGGTCTATAAATATCACATGCAACTAGTAGCGGACGTTTGTTTTGCTTCTTGAATCTTAATGCCAGTTTGCCTGCCGTTGTTGTCTTTCCTGCGCCTTGTAGTCCACACATCATGATGACTGTTGTTTCTGTAGATGAGAATTGAATTTTGGATTCTTTTTCACCTAGAATCTTTATCATTTCTTCGTTGACAATCTTGACTACTTGTTGTCCAGGTGTGAGACTTTCCATGACTTCTGAGCCCATGGACCTTTCTTTTACGCTTTTGACAAAATCCTTTACAACCTTAAAGTTGACATCCGCTTCCAATAAAGAAAGTCTGATATCTCTCATTGCCTCATCTATGTCTTTTTCGCTTAGCTTGCCTTTGCCTTTTAGCTTGTTTAGCGCGCCTTGTAACTTATTTGATAAGCTTTCAAATATCATTAAATCACCTACATTGACTCTATAATTTTTTCGATATCGGATATCAATGTTTCTTTTCCATCTGTATCATTTATTAATCCGTCTCTTATTCTCTCTAGGTCTGAAACTATTTTTTTATTCCTCTCTATCAAACCCAGGTTTTTTTCGTAAAACTGAAGATTGTTTTCAGCTCGTTTTAATAGGTCGAATACACCTTGTCTTGTAACATTCAGGATCTCTGATATTTCACTCAAACTCATATCCTGAAAATAGTATAGTTCCAGAACTTCCTTATGCTTGCTGTTTAATAAATTCGAATAATAATCGAATAGTTTACCAATTTCTTCCAATCTTTCAAGCATGGCATCACCTGTAAAGTTATTTACTTGACACCACGTTATTCTAAGCTATTTCAGCAATATTGTCAATACATGTATGTATATTTAACAAAATTTTATTTGCCATTTTATTCAAAAATAGCATCCACAAAATTATTGGGGTCAAATAACTGCAGATCATCCAGTTTTTCGCCCAACCCTACATATTTAACCGGCACTTTCAACTCCTTTTGCACAGGAATTATAATACCACCTTTAGCTGTACCATCCAGCTTTGTCAGAATAATGCCATCTATTTTCGCCACCTCTTT
>JAHRFV010000060.1 GCA_019084435.1 Dethiosulfatibacter sp. | reverse complement strand
CATGTTTTTTTATTTTTTGACGAAATCCATCTCAGTACAGGGTATTTTTAGATTTTATCTAAAAATTTCCGTTTGATTGTGAATACAATGATAAAACCCGTAAGAAAATGAAAATTTCATACGGGTTTGTAATCAATCTGACCCGACAAATTGTCGGGTTATTTTTTTATACCTTTTCAAGCTCTATGCAGGTATCATGTCCATTCAGGTTCTGGACTTCACAATCTAATTCTGATGATTCAATTACTTCTACAGCTAAAGTCTCCTTCATAATGTAGTCTCTGTATCTGTTCACTGCCTCAACTATCTCTTCAGGTCCCTTGAAAAAGACCTTGATATTGTCCATCATCTCATAGCCGTTGTTTTTACGCATCTGTTGAATCTTAGATATAAACTCTCTTGCATAGCCTTCATTTAACAGCTCATCATCAATATTAGTGTCAAGTATGACAAACAGATTATTTTCCATTGATACATTGAATCCTTCTTTGGATGTGATTCGTATATCCAGTATATCTTCTGTTACTCTGACAGATTCACCATTGACAACTAGTTCTATGCTGCCGCCATTTTGAACACAATTGATGATTTCAACAGCATCTGATTTGGATAAAACCTCCGCAAAAGCCTTGACGTTTTTACCCAATTTGGGGCCTGCAGTTCTGAAGTTAGGCTTGAGACTAAAGTTCATGAACGCATTCAAGTCCTTTTCAAACACCACTTGCTTGATATTGAGTTCCTCCATAATCAACGGAGTAAGGTCTGATATAGTGGTTTCATATACCCCATCAATGTGTATCTTTTGTAAAGGCTGTCTAACTTTGATTCTCTCCGTCTCCCTTGCTGCTCTTCCTAAGGTAACCAGATTTCTGACCAAGTCCATTCTTGTTTCTGTGTTTAGATCGATCAAATCTTTGTTAACTTCTGGAAAATAGCTTAAATGTACAGATACTTCACCAGTCAGATTTCGATAGATCTCCTCTGATAGGTACGGCGAAAACGGTGCCATCAACTGAGAGACACCTATCAGTATCTCCATTGTTGTATTATATACTGATTTTTTATCTTGTGACAATTCAGTTGCCCAGAATCTCCTTCTGGATCTTCTTATGTACCAGTTTGACAAGTCTTCATTAACAAATTCTTGGATAGCTCTTACGCACTTGGTTTGATCATATTGTGACATACTCTCTCTTACATAACCTGTAAGATTGTTGAATTTCGAAAGAATCCACCTATCTAGCTCTGGTCTTTCGTTATAAGGAACAAAGAAATCCTTTGGATCTATCTCATCAGTATTGGCATATAATGTAAAGAAGTTGTAAACATTTTTGATCGTTCCAAAAAACTTGCTCAATACTTCTTTTAAACCATCTTCATCAAATTTTGTCGGTGTCCAGGCAGGTGAAACATATAATAAATACCATCTCAAAGCGTCAGCACCGTACTTATCAAACATTTCAAACGGATCGACTGTGTTCCCTTTCGATTTGGACATCTTCTTGCCAAACTTATCCAATATCAGATCATTGACAAGAACGCGCTTATAAGGCGAGACACCTTTGACGAACGTTGAAATGGCAATTAGGGAGTAGAACCATCCCCTAGTCTGATCAATTCCCTCGCAAATAAAATCCGCTGGAAATAACTCATCGAAATTCTCCTTGTTTTCGAAGGGATAATGGTGTTGTGCAAATGGCATTGCACCGCTGTCAAACCAGCAGTCTATAACGTCTTTAACTCTTTCCATAGTACCACCGCATTCTGGACATTCAAAATGAATATCATCAACATATGGTCTATGTAACTCAATGTCCTCACTAATATCTTCTATAGCTTTTTCTACGAGTTCTTTTCTGGATCCTACACTCTCGATATGTCCACACTGACACGTCCAAATTGGCAACGGTGTTCCCCAGTATCTGCTTCTAGATATAGCCCAGTCATTTAAGTTCTCAAGCCAGTTGCCAAATCGTTTCTCACCTACATAAGGAGGATACCATTCAACGGAATTATTATTCTCTATCAGTTTATCCTTAAGCTTGGTCATAGCGATGTACCAGCTAGGTTTTGCATAATAGAGCAACGGCGTCCTACACCGCCAGCAATGCGGGTAGTTATGTAACAAGGCTTCTTTCTTGTATAGTTTTTCTTCATTTTTTAACCATTCGATAATTTCTGGATCGGCATCCATTACAAATTTGCCTTTCCATATTGTATCGATGTATTTCCCTGTTTCATCAACAGGCTGTAGAATCGGTAAATTGTACTTAAGTCCGGTTTGATAGTCATCTTCTCCAAAAGCCGGGGCAGTATGAACGATACCTGTTCCATCCTCTGTGGTTACGTAATTGCCACAGGTAACATAGAAAGCTTTTTTATCGGTTTTAACAAAAGGTATCAGTTGATCATATTCCTGATACTCCAGATCCTTGCCTTTCATTTCTTCAATGATCTCATACTCCTCTTTGAGAACTCTAGCTGCCGAATTTTTCTCAAGTATATAAACTGCATCCTCAGTTTTTGCTTTTATGTATGTTTCATCAGGATGAACTGTCAGGCAGACATTTGATGCCAATGTCCATGGCGTGGTAGTCCAGACAAGAAAATATTCATCTGAATCTTTTTTCTTGAATTTGACATAGACTGTTGACGTTTTTATTTCTTCATAGCCTTGTGCAACCTCATGCGAAGCAAGACCAGTTCCACATCTTGAACAATAAGGTAGAATCTTATGTCCTTCATATATGAAGCCCTCCTTATTCATCTTGTCCAATATCCACCATACACTCTCGATGTAATCATTCTCAAGGGTTATATAGGGATTGTCTAGGTCAATCATGTATGCCATTCTCTCTGTCATCTCTCGCCAGTTATTCTCATATTTGAATACGGATTCTTTGCATTTATGATTAAACTTATCTAGACCATAAGCTTCAATGTCTTGTTTGTTATTTAAGCCCAGCTGCTTCTCAACTTCGATTTCAACTGGAAGACCATGTGTATCCCAGCCAGCTTTTCTTTTGACTTGATAGCCCTCCATAGTCTTATATCTACAGACAGAATCCTTCAGCGCTCTAGCTATGACATGGTGAATTCCGGGATTGCCGTTAGCTGTAGGGGGACCTTCGTAAAAAATAAAGCTCTCCTTATCTGCTCTCGTTTGAACACTTTGATTAAGAATATCAACATTATCCCAGTGATCTCTGATTTCTTTCTCATATTGGTTATACGGTGCTGCCGAAATATTCTTGAATATCTGTTTCATTTAATCCTCCCATTTAAAAAGTCCCTCTAAAATCAGGGACGAAATTCTCCGCGGTACCACCCAGGTTGCAGGTCAAAAAACCTGCCGCTCAAATAATTAACGCTTATCACGGGATATCTTACTCTTTTCTGATATCCGACTCATGGATGATTTTTACCTTAAGTCCGTTGATGGTCTTTCAGCCAAGGACCATGTCTCTGAAAACTTCACTAAGGCTACTGTTCCAATCAATGTCTTTATAATGATATAATTCAATACAATTGTTACTGAAATATGATATCGTATGAACAGGATAGTGTCAAGTAATTGTTGGAAAACAATTAAAATTATTTTGTAATAGTAATAATTACAAAATCTCTCCAGAATTAAACATGTAATCTCCTATAGTATCAGTAATCTTTAAAATATAATCTAAAAAAGAATATACAAAT
>JAHRFV010000038.1 GCA_019084435.1 Dethiosulfatibacter sp. | reverse complement strand
TTTTGATTTTGTATCCCGTTGTTTTTATCCAGGTGTGGGGGTTTATGTAGACCCTGTCACCGGATCAGGCCATTGTTGTCTAGGTCGGTATTGGCAAAAATATTTAGACATCTGATAAGCGAAGAGCTCACTTTTGTCTAATTTTTTTGCCAATACGGCCCTAGACAACAATGGGCTGATCCGGTGACAGGGTCTTCATTAACGCCCACAGCTGGATAAAAACAACGGGATACAAAATCAATATCAGGACGATTTGATTTGCAGGTTACAATGATCCCTCTTGATTGAACGGATTTTAGTAAATTAAAATCGGGATTCAGGCTTTTTAGCACCTCTTCGTTTTCTACTTCAACAATATAGTCAAGCCTGTTTTTACCGACATATTTAAACTCGACATTTAAACCCTTTGTAAGCTCAAGTGGTGGCTCACAAGGATGTTCAATCTCCAATGGGAAATTCATCTGAATCCAATCGCCAACCTTTTCAGCAGTAATCAGACCACTTTTAGTATTAAATCTGATTTCATGATTTAAAAAAAGATGTTGGCTTAACAAGATATGAGCGCTTGCCAATGTGGCATGACCACATAAATCCACTTCAGCCTCAGGAGTGAACCATCTTAGAGAGAATTCTCCATCATTTTCCAGTAAAAAAGCGGTCTCTGACAAATTCATTTCTTTAGCAACATTTTGCATCCATTCATCTGATTTTGCTGATTCCAGAATGCAAACCGCTGCGGGATTACCCTTGTAAGGTTTTTCTGTAAATGCATCAACGATATATATGTTCATTATAACAACCTACCTTTCTAAAATATTATACTCTAAAAACTTGGATTATCATAATAATATTTGTCCGATGACTAACAGTGCTAAGACTCCCACTTCTATAAGTGGGAGATAAGCACTGTGGAGTCCCTGGATAACGGTTTCTAAGGTTCAGATGGCGTTTGAAACGCCACCTGAACCCAAGAACCCTGTTGATTAAAGTATTAGTGAAGTAGTTCTGTATAGCGATTGACTGTTGACTCAACATCTATCATTGAGAACACGCGTTCAAACCTTACTGTCTCTTTTCCTTGAACGAAGATTATTATAGTTGGATATACAAAAATCATATGTTGACCAACCAGCTTTTTATTGATGGCCATATCCGCGAATGAAAATATCACATCAGGGAATCTTTGACTCATAGCTTCAAGCTCAGGATAGATAGCCAAACAAACTCCACAACCCATATCACTCATAAGTACAACAATTTCATTCATTTGAATCAAGCTCTCCAAATCATTCGAATCATCAATTTTTAACATATTCTTATTTCACTTCCTTTTGTGTGAATATTCTGGAAACTCATTATATCACAAAAAATATTCATATAACAGATAAGACAAATCATCCTAGAGACGGAGAATAATTCATCCTTTGGATGATTTTTTTAATTTTTCTATTCTATATAATTGATAACGAAGAGCAAGTATTAGAATTATCTTAAAATTATAATGTTTATGGAACTTTTAACAGGTGATTTTCGACTAATTAGAATACTATAAGGTTGCCGTATTGAAGAGGAGTTTTATAGGATGAAAAGATTGTGTATTTTGATAATTATGGCAGTAATAATGATTGGTACAATGACAGGATGCAACACTTTGACAGCAGCTCAAAGAAATGCTATTGAAAACGATCGCTATGTATTGAGAGACAGCGACAGTTATAGATTTACATTCAGACAGTCCAAGCGTTCGCCAGAGAGTTGTGATATGTCATTTAAACTGTTTTATGGCGTATATACCTTATATGATTTGGATGTATCAGAAAATGAAACAGTTCTTATAGATTTTGAATCAGTTGCGACTTCAGGGCAGTTTAAAACTGTTATTGTAACACCTGAAGATGAAATAGTGACCCTGGCAGAAGGCAATGACAAAGGCAAACTATCCTTAAATCTGACTAAAGGCACTTATAAAATTAAAATTGTCGGTAAAGATGCACAGGGAAGCGTGGCTATTAATCTAAATTATTAAAGGTCGAGACAAACGGATGAATCATGAACTTAAACAAAATGATGGAGGGATAAAGAAATGACGATGGTGATAACGTTGTTGAATATAAAATTCAAAGTAAAAGTCAAGAACATTGGATTGATTGCTGATCACAAAAGAGATAGTCGGCATGCGAACCGATTTGACAACATGAAAACTGTAGAAAGGGATTTGGAGAGAGTAAAGGAATTCTATAGCTACGGTTCAAACATTAAATAATGAGAAGTATCTGCGACGAATAATGAGTAAAGCAGGTACTTTTTTTTGTTTTGTTTAATTAATTTACCCATATCTGTTGAAATCCCAATAAAATGATGATAATATGACAAGAAGAATTTTGGAAAAATTATTGAAGGAGTTTGAGACTATGCATTTATTAATTGCGATAATCAACAATCCAGAGCACGTGACAGATATTTTAGATGAATTTTACAAAGCAGATGTCAAAGGAGCTACAGTGATGGATAGCATGGGAATGGCTCATATAATGGCTAGCTATGTTCCTTTTTTTGCACGGTTTGCTGAGTTTGGAGATAATCCAACACAAAATAAAACTATCTTTGCAATAATTCACTCAAAAGAAAACCTAAAAAGCGCCATTGACGCAATAGAGCATGTTGTAGGGGATTTGGATAGCCCTGATACTGGAATCGTAATGACATTGCCTATAGATTTCTGCAAGGGTCTGTCAAAAACAAAGGGGGATGAGACAAAAAGATGAATATATCTTTAGCCATTGGTATTATCTTTCTTGCTGGTGCTGCAGGTGGTAAGTTAGCACGTCTAATTAAACTTCCATCAGTAACAGGCAATCTGCTAGCTGGCGTTATAGTAGGACCCTCCATTTTAGGTTGGGTCGGATCCGATGTCATTTATGCACTTGCACCGATAAATGAACTTGCTTTGGGTGTTATAGCATTGTCAATTGGAGCGGAGTTACATTGGAAAACAATGCGAATATTAGCCAAGGATGCTGCAAAAGTTTTTTTAGTTGAGGCTTTGCTTGCCTTGTTGTTTGTTTTTGGAGCACTATATATTTTTGGAGTACCATTCAGATATGCATTTATTTTGGGTGTTATCAGTATAGCTACTGCTCCAGGGGCTATTATTGCTTGTATAAGAGAAACGCCTACAAAAGGTGATTTTTCAAAATTGCTTTTATCTGTAGTCGCTTTAGATAATTTGTTTGCGATAACTGTTTTTGCCATATCTATCAGCTTCATGCAGGTTAGTCTGGCTGCTGTTGATACTGCTAACACATCAGCTATTCTAATGGCATCGAGAGACCTAAGTTTAGCTTTGTTGAAGGGTATAATCGCTGGAATATTCTTGATTATAACTGCTTCTAAGGCAACAAGCGACAAACGAATATTGGTATCTGTATTGGGAGCGATTCTTATCACTGTAGGGTTATCAAATCATATGGCAACTCCCGCGTTATTAGCTTCTATAACAGCAGGTGTCGTCTATAGCAATTTTTCGACAAAACCTCAACGAATCAGCAGGTCACTGATGAATGTCGAAGATCCTATTTTACTTGTCTTTTTAACCTTGGCTGGAGCCAAGCTCGATCTGTCTGTCTTGCCGGTTGTTGGACAAATAGGTTTGGTTTATATTGCAGCACGATTCTTAGCGAAGTTGGTTGGCAGTCGTATAGGGACATCTTTCACCGAATTTCCGGTGAGTTGGAAGCGGAACTTAGGAAGAGCACTAACTCCTCAGGCTGGTGTAGCAATTGGATTAGCGATTATTGCTGAGCAGAAAACAATATTTGAACCGGACACAATCATGCCTGTGGTTTTAGCGGCTGTTGTTGTATTTGAGTTAATAGGACCGATATTGGTTCGTAAGGCATTATGTGATACCGAAGTTGCATGAATATTATATTAAAAAATAAAAAAATAAGAAAAAATAAGAGAGGAAGTCTATATGTCTTTATATGAGCAATGGCAAGATCTATCAGGTAAAGAGCGAACCCAGGAGGAAACAGAAAAATTCTGGGGCGAGTACATGCCAAAAGAACAAGCCATATATGAAAAAATTATTTCTGATCCATCAGTCGTTATTAAAGGAACGTTATCATCACTGGCAGTTGAATTCAATATGACACCTATCGTATTCGCAGGATTTATGGATGGCATCAATACTAGTCTTATTCAGGAATTGGATTTGGAAACACTGACAGAAGAAAGCAATGTTGAGCTTGCTGTTGATTTTGAAAAGCTATACTACAACATGCTGGCTGCTAAAGCTGATTGGCTATTTGGATTACCTCAATGGAACGATGTGTTAACATCAGAGAAACGAAAAGGTATAAAAAAGGAATATGACAAGACCAGAACGGTTGTTAAAGAGGCTAAGATAGGCCGCAATGATCCCTGCCCATGTGGTAGTGGGAAAAAATATAAGAAATGCTGCTTGGATCAATAACTGGGTCATTTACATGAACATAATTCCAACACCTATCAATGCTATGACAGTTCCAATTATCTCCTTTGCAGTTACTTGCTCTTTTTTTATAAAAAAAGCATAGGGGATTAAAAGTATCGGGGTTATAGATGACATGGTGGAAGCCACGCCAGGATTGATTTTTTGTACAGCTATAAGCGACAACGAGATACCAAGAAATGGACCGAAAAATGAACCAATGGTTAATGATACCAAAGCGTCTTTTCGCTTGACTGATTGAAAAAACCTAGGCCACTGGCCTCGTATAGTGAAGATTACTAAAAATCCAATGATACCAGCAATTAAACGAATCTGTGTTGCAGAGAACGGGTCATAGTCAGCCATGCCGAATTTACCGATTATGTATCCTGCTGATTGACCAAATGCACCCCCGAAAGCCAATAAAATTCCAAGCACTGGGCGTGAGAAATTTAGTTTTTTGCTGTCTTTATCAGCTACAAGGATTACTGAAGCGATTCCCGCTATAGTTACAATCATACCAATGACCTGAATCAAGGTCATTTTTTCATTGAGGAAGACAAGAGCCATAATTCCACTGAGAGGAGGAACACTGGCAAAAATTAGCATGGATAACCTTGAACCAATACGTATAAAGGCTTCAAATAAAAGAAGATCTCCTATAACCACACCCATGAGACCGGACAATAAAAGCCAGGACCAACCCGATGGTGTTGCATCAGTTGGGAACCATTGACCACGGGTAAAAAATGTAAAAACAGACAAAAAAAACATACCAAATAATAAGCGAATTAAGTTCAAATTCATTGAACCGATTTTTTTAGCGCTGTCTTCAAAAGCAGTTGATGTTATTGCCCAACATAATGCAGTGGTAAGGGCGGCAATCTCTCCGACATAATTCTGAATGAATCCCATTTTTTACCTCGCTTAGTTTAGATTAGCAAAATTCATTATAGCATGAAAAGGTACGTCCAGGAATATCAAAATCATCTTTGGCTATTGTTTATTTGTTCTGTTTTAATATATACTGGATATGTGGACATAATCTTGAGCTAAAAGTCTAATAATAATTAATTTATGCGGAGGTGCATATGGAATACAGGGAAATGAAAAAACTGGGAATTAAGCCATCATTGTTGGGGTTTGGCTGCATGCGATTCCCGACCAACGAAGATAAAAGCATTGATGAAGCAAAATCACAGGCATTATTGGATAAGGCTATCAGTAGTGGCGTGACTTATATTGATACAGCCTATCCTTATCATGAAAAGACCAGCGAAGAGTTTGTGGGAAGAGCTTTATCAAAATACAATCGTTCAACTTATTTTTTAGCTACTAAGTTGCCTGTTTGGCTGGTTGAAGAACCCTCTGATGTAAGAAAATATTTTGAAGAACAATGCAAAAATCTCAAGACAGATTACATCGATTTTTATCTTTTACATGCATTGAATAGAGAAAGATGGGATGCAGTAAAAAAACACAAAATGATAGAAGAGGTTGAAAAACTGAGAGAAGAAGGAAGAGTACGATTCATTGGTTTTTCATTTCATGATGAATATCCGGTTTTCGAGGAAATCGTAAAGTATCGAGAGTGGGATTTTTGCCAGATACAGCTCAATTATGTAGACACAAACATTCAGCAGGGGATGCAAGGCTATGAATTGGCTGATAAACTCGAGATACCTATTATCATAATGGAACCTGTGAAAGGTGGCGCTTTGGCAAAGCTTCCTGAACAGATGGGAAATATATTAAATAAGATAGACAATGATAAATCAGTTGCTTCCTGGGCATTTCGCTATATAGCTTGAGTTTCCAATGTCAAAGTACTCAGATTATCTTCTACCTGCTGCATGTTCGACATACCAGACAAGACAACCTTGACATTGGAAAGTGATGCAATATAGCGAAATGCCCAGGAAGCAACTGATTTGTCACTGTCTATCTCATATAATATATTTCCCATCTGTTC
>JAHRFV010000195.1 GCA_019084435.1 Dethiosulfatibacter sp. | reverse complement strand
TGGGATTCTTTCTTGCTAAAAGCATAACGGGGCCTATTAAGGATCTGACTATGAAGGCCAAGGAAATGTCAAAAGGAGATTTTGAGCAGGTAGTAGCGGTTAAGTCTAATGACGAGTTGGGTCAACTGGCTATGATGTTCAATTATTTGACTAAAGAGCTTAAAAAGAACATATCTCAGGTTTATCAGGAAAAAAGCAAAATGGAGACGACATTTAACTATATGGCTGATGGCGTCATTACATTTGATTTAGATGGCAACATTATATATGCCAATCCGGTTGCAAAGAAGATAATGGATATAGATGATGAGAAAACCATTGATGGAGATCAGCTTCTGTCAGAGATTGATTATCAGCTATCCTTTGTGTTTTTGAAGGAAAATGACTACACCAATAATGTTATTGTCAATATTAACGATTATATATATAAAATCAATTATGCGCCATTTAAAAACGAGATTGAAGAGGTAGGGGGCGTGATATTTGTCATTCAGGACATAACAGAACAGCAAAAGCTTGAAAACATGAGAAAGGAATTTGTGGCGAATGTATCCCATGAACTGAAAACACCTATAACAACCATTAAAAGCTACACCGAAACTCTTTTGGAAGGTGCATTGGATAATCAGGAAACAGCCAAATACTTCCTCAATGTCATAAACAATGAGAGTGACAGAATGTCCAGGTTGGTAAGTGATCTGTTGAGATTATCCAGAATGGAATACAATCAGGCTGATTGGAACAAAATTTATCTGAATCCTTGTCAACTGCTGTCTGAAACATTGGAAAAACTGAAGCTGAGATGGGAAGCAAAAAAACAAAAGCTTGAGTACAAGGGCTGCAAGGATGATATCACTGTTTTGTTTGATAAAGACGGTCTCGAACAAATCTATCAAAATATAATAGGAAACGCCATAAAGTATACTCCTGAGGAAGGTGTAATTGACATCAGCTGTGACCTTATCGATAATTACTTTGTAATAAAAATAAAAGATAACGGTATTGGAATACCGGAAGAATTTAGAGAAAGAATTTTTGAAAGATTCTATAGGATTGACAAGGCAAGATCAAGAGATTTTGGTGGAACAGGATTAGGTTTGGCCATTGTTAAACATATTGCGGAAGCGCATGATTCTAAAATAGAAGTGGATAGCACTCCAAATGATGGCACTGAGTTCAGAATTGTGATTCCTGCCATCACTAGAGGTGAGTTTGATGTTTAGGGAAAAAATCAAGAACCTTCTCCTTATCATACTTGTTTCCATAGCAATCTATTCCTCGTCCTTCATATGGTTGGATTTGTCAATTGATTTGACAAGGTTTAATCCGATAGAGAGTGAAATAGAAGAAGTCTATCTGTGGGATAAGATTAAACCATCCAAGGTTTCTGTAACAAACCAGTATGAATACATCATATATGATTCTGAAATAACCGAATCTATATGGAAGGTTTATAGAGATGCTTTATTTGAAATGTTTCGATTTGCTTATGCAGAGGGAGATATTCTGGAAGATTCACCTGATGGCAGAACAATAAAGATCTATTTTGACAGTTCTATGCCTTCTGAGCTTTTAATAGAGAGCTTTGGAATGAATAACAGCAGGTTTCAGAATGTTGTGGATAGGATACTGTGGATTGCCTATAGCATTGACAACGAGAAGATCTATGTCAATGATGGCATTAAGACGTACAGCCTTGAAATAACAATAGATCAACAGGAACTGACAGACGCCTACGACGACACAATGACTTATGCGTCAAACAAATATGATACTTTGTTTAATTATGGACCAAATGCACCCAATATACCGATTTCAAAGGAAGAAACGGCTTTTAATCCGGTATTTATTAAATCGGAAATAGACATAGAGGACACAATAAACATAGAAAATATTGCCAAGAACTACTTTAAAGACAGTTTTGATTACGTTAGAACAACCATAGACAGTTCAAAAACTATCAATTATATATATCGGAATGAAAAGGTGCTAAGACTATACGAAGAAGGGTTACTGGAGTTTTACGACTCCATAGAAAGCACTCTGGATGACAGTTCTATGTACAGATCATTTCTTATTGCACTCAATTTTATAGATGACTTTCTAGGCTTTCCTGATAACGCTTATTTGAGTCAAGTAACCACATTCATTGAAGATGGCAAATATGGCTACCGGTTTTTATTCAACCATAGCCTGCTTGAGAGACCAATTGTTTTTAGCCAGGTAAGGGAAGAAAAAGCCATACAAATAGATGTTATAGGTAGCAAGGTGGTTTTTTACCAGCGATTCATTCGCGTGGTGGATGAACTGATGGAAACTGAGATGATTGAGGTGAATGTATTTTCACCCCAAGAAATCATTGAGAGCAATATTGATTTTATCACAGAGCTATATTTAGAAAATCCAGAAGACCAGCATTTGGAGTTTGATGTAGCAAAAGAGAGGATTTTAAACAGTATTCAAGAAATATATCTTGCATACTTTGATCCATCCAGAAGATCAAGAGATCAATTAATGAGGAGTGTATGGGTGATTAAAACCACTGACAGGAAGTATGTCTTCAATGCCATAACAGGTGCGATTATTGAGGAACAAAAGGTTGCGCAGGGGGTTGACGATGGATTGGAATAAGGCAAAAACGATACTCATTATTGCATTTATCATATTGGATATCTTCCTGGTACTCCAAGTAATGGATATAAAAAACGATTCAGAACCAGTAGTATCACTTGAGATAATCAAGGAAAGCCTATCAGAACAAAATATAACGGTATCAATTGACGTGACAGGTGAAGAATTGATTCTACCACTGCTTGAGGTGGAGTACATGGTTTTTGATAATGAGAGTAATGAGATTGGTGAATTTTTAGGCAACGATTATACCGAGCTTATTGAAAATGAGTATTATATCAACAGTGGTGGGCAGTCAGTTCAAATAAACCAGAGCAAAAAATTTCTTTTTATGACAAGAGATATTGAATCTGAGATTAAACCGAATATAACTGACGCTACCGAACAGATAGAGACGTTTACAAGCAAGCATCAAATAAATTTGAATGGTTTCTATCAGACGGATTCTTATACAATCAATAATACAAACCATATTGTCTATACCGAGAACTTTCAAGGGTATCCATTGCAGAATTCCTATTACATGTTTATACAGGATGGCTCTGGAGTAGTTGGTTTTGAGATGCAGCGCATCAAAAGTCTTAGACAAACTCAAGCTAATATTGTGTTATCAAAACCGGAAGAAGCACTCTTAAGATTACTGAAATACAAAGATATTAGAGGCGAGACAGTAATTGGTATGGATATATGCTACTATAGAGATGAAGAACTGATCAACTGGGGAGAGATTGTGGTGGACAATCTCGAGCCTACCTGGAAGGTTGTATTCGAAAGTGGAATTATAAAATATTTACTAGAATTCGAATAAAGGTTGATAACATTGGAGTTTTATTATAATATAATCCTGGTATTAATATCAATAAGCGATAAGCTAAAAATAGAAGGATGGATATAATGGCTAAACTAGTTATAGAAGGTGGAAACAGATTAAGGGGAAAGGTCAATATCAGTGGTTTTAAGAATGCTGCCCTGGCTATTCTACCTGCCACAATACTGACAGGTGGTAACTGCACGATTGAAAATTTACCGATGATACAAGATGTTTTTGTCTACAGGGATATTTTGCTTAAACTGGGTGCGGATGTTAGTATCAGCGATTCTGGTGTTATGAATGTTGATACGAGTAAAATTGAAAAATGTTTTATACCCAATGGCCTTACCAAAAAGCTGAGGGCTTCTTATTATTTACTAGGAGCAGGACTTGGCAGATTCAAAGATGTGACGATATCTTATCCAGGTGGGTGTGATATCGGTTTAAGGCCTATAGATCAGCATATAAAGGGTCTGGAAGCGCTCGGAGCCGTCTTTGAAGTTAGGGACGATGTCATAAGAGTCAGCGCAAAGAAGTTAATAGGCAATAAAATCTATCTTGATGTTGTCAGTGTAGGCGCCACAATTAACATTATGCTGGCTGCAGTATTTGCTGAAGGAAAAACAGTCATCGAAAATGCAGCTAAAGAACCTCATGTTGTTGATACCGCAAACTTTCTCAATGCCATGGGTGCTTCTATTAGAGGAGCAGGAACAGAC
>JAHRFV010000317.1 GCA_019084435.1 Dethiosulfatibacter sp. | reverse complement strand
TTGATAATATTATACCACAACTCTAAAAGTTTCTCTTTACCCACTTTAATAATATCCATATAATATAACTCAAAGGACGGGGAGCAATGTAAAATTATACAGGCATAATCTATGAAATTATATATTATAACGAAGAGAATGGATATACGGTTGGCATTCTTGAAACAGAAGATGACGTAATCACTTTTACCGGAACCTTTTCAAACCCGACTCAGGGAGAAAATCTCAAGATTAAAGGTAATTGGACTTTTCACAGAAGATACGGAAAGCAATTTGATGTAGAAAGCTTTGAACTGATTCGTCCAGATACCCTTGATGGTATAAGGAAGTATTTGTCATCTGGTCTAATAAAGGGTATAGGCAAATCAACAGCAAGTAAAATTGTTGAACTTTTTGGAGATGAGACTTTAGAAATAATGCAGTATCAACCTCAGAGAATTACTGAGGTAGAAGGGATTGGAGAAAAGAAGGCCGATATTATAATCGAGAGCTATAGAGAGCAGATCGAACTGAAAGAGATTATGATCTACCTTCAGAAATATGGAATATCCCCTGCTTATAGCGTGAAAATATATAGACGATATGGCACTGATACTATAAAGAACGTAAAGGAAAACCCTTATAAATTAGCTGAAGACATCCAGGGAATAGGATTTAAGCTAGCTGATAAGATCGCTGCAACAATGGGCATCAGCAATAATTCTGAATTCAGGATAGAGGCTGGCATCAGACATGTACTGATGGAGTCCGCCGGGGAAGGACATACATATTTAAACAAACCTTATTTGAAGGAAAAGTCAGAGAAAGTCTTGAATGTAAAAATATCCTACATAGATGCTGTTATATCCAACATGGCATTCAGGGGTCAGATATTTGTCGAAAACATTGATGGTTCTGACGCTATTTATTATGTTCCTTACTATTATGCTGAGACAGGAACAGCCAACAAAATAACCAATTTGCATTTGAATTTTAAAAATAGATTTGACGGTGATCTAGAACAGATCATTGAAGAGATTGAAAGAGAAAGTATTAAACAGTTAACTGAAAAGCAAAAGGAAAGCGTGATAAAGGCAGTACAGAATGGTGTTTCTGTCATCACCGGAGGACCTGGAACCGGTAAAACAACTGTTATAAACACATTGATTAAAATGTTTGAAATAATGGGGAAAGAAACTGCCCTTTGCGCACCGACAGGAAGGGCGGCCAAAAGAATTACAGAAACTTCCAATAAAGAAGCCAAAACCATCCATAGACTGCTGGAATACAACTTCAGCGAAGATACCAGCACTTTGTTCTTCAACAAAAATGAGCATTCACCACTTGAATATGAAGTAATCATAGTAGATGAAGTGTCCATGGTGGATATCTTATTAATGAACTCATTGCTAAAAGCTATTGAGACAGGAAGCAGAATTGTATTGGTGGGTGATGTGGATCAGCTACCATCGGTCGGTGCAGGAAACGTGCTTCGCGATATTATTGATTCAGAGGTCATTCCTACTACAAAGCTTGACAAGGTATTCAGGCAATCAGAAAGAAGTCTGATCAAAGTTAATGCACACCATATCAATAATGGTGAAATGCCGACATATAATATCAAAGAAGGGGACTTCTACTTCATCAAAGAAGAAGAGGGCAATATTGCGGACACTATTGTAACACTTTGTGCTGATCGTCTGACATCTCATTACGGATTTAACGGCATGGAAGAGATTCAGGTCCTCACGCCTATGAAAAAGGGAATATCAGGGACCATAGAACTAAATAGAAGAATACAAGCAGCTTTAAATCCTCCATCGGATATAAAGACAGAAAAAAAATTTGGTGATATTGTCTATCGTGTAGGAGATAAAGTCATGCAAACAAAGAATAATTATCAGGTAAAATGGGAGATAGCCGTTGCGGGTAAGGAGACTGAAAAAGGGGAAGGTATTTTCAACGGAGACATAGGTCATATACGGTTTATTGATAACAGAGATGAATGCCTATGGATTGAGTTTGACGAAAAACGAGAGGTCAGATACGATTTCACTCAATTAGATGAAATCATACTGGCATATGCTGTAACTGTCCACAAAAGTCAAGGTAGTGAGTTTCCGGCGGTCATAATACCTGTCACTTGGGCACCCCCGATGCTGTTGAATAGGAATTTGTTTTATACAGCCGTTACAAGAGCACAAAAACTGGTTGTGTTGGTTGGTAATGAAAAGTACCTTAGAATGATGATACAAAACAATAAGACTTCCGAAAGATATTCGGGACTAAAATATAGATTATCACAAATAAAACAATACTACTAAAGGACGTGAAGATTTGATTGATAGCATGTTGCGAGACATTGCGGAAATACTGTTACCAGAAAAAAACACCTGTCTTATCTGTGGCTACAGAACACCATACATAAATACATCTTATATCTGCCTGCATTGTGAAAGCTTGCTTTCAAGATTGGAGGGTGTACTTTGCATCAAATGCTCGAAGCCAATGGATCATGATGAAGATTTATGCAGCGATTGTGTCAAAATGCAGAAGGTTTTTGATAAAAGCCTAGCACTATTTCAATACAGGGACAAAACCAAAACACTCATCAATGACTTTAAATACCATAACAAATCATACCTATATAAAATGTTTGGATATCAGATGGTGAAATTCCTTAAAGATGTTGATTTAACTGATATTAGCGCTGTTGTGCCCGTACCTATTCATAAATCCAAGGAGTTGAAAAGAGGGTATAATCAATCAGAATTGTTGGCAAGTTATATTTCTTTTAATTTAGGGCTACCTATGTTAAAATTAGTTAAGAGAAACAAAGACACAACACCTCAAAATCGACTGGAAGGATATGCAAGGTGGAACAATATATCAGGTGCTTTCGAAATAAGCAAAGGGGTGTCGGTGCCTAGCAAGATCTTGTTGGTGGATGACATATATACGACTGGTGCAACTGTCAATGAGTGCTCCAAGGTTTTAAAACAGAATGGCGCTAACAAAATAGTATGCTTAGCTTTAGCTAGATAAGAGTTTATTGAATATTTATCAGTATATAAATAAAAAACCATAAGTTATCCACATAAAAAAGTATTGAAACACGACTTATTAACAGGTTTATCAACAGATGTTTAAAACATTTTATGCATAAATAGACAATCATCATACAACAATAATAAGGTTTTTAAACCCTTGTACCTGGGTATAAAATAAATACAAACAAAAGAAAGGGGACAGACGTATGAATACTAAAATATTTGGAAAAAACATCAGTGTCACCGATAGTTTAAGGGACACAGTGGAAAAGAAAATCTCAAAGCTCGATAAATTCTTCTATAAGGATGTGGAAGTCAATGTGGTATTAAGCGTTGAAAAGTTGAGACAGATAATTGAGATTACAGTACCTTTTGCGGGAACAGTTATAAGAGCAGAAGAAGTAACAGATGATATGTACAGCTCAATAGATAGCGCTGTGGATGCGATGGAAAGACAAATCAGGAAGCATAAGACTAAGTTGCAGAGTAAGAAACATGGCCAGAATACCATTAGATTTGAGAACATCGAACCACTAGACATCGAAGAAGAAGACCTGAAAATAGTAAAAACCAAGAGATTTGCCGTGAAGCCTATGAGTGTCGAGGAAGCTGCGTTACAAATGGATTTGGTTAATCACAATTTCTATGTTTTTCTGAATGCAGATACAGAAGAAGTCAATGTAGTATACAAGAGAAAAGATAACAATGTAGGATTAATTGAACCGGAGTATTGATTTGAATAGCAACATTAAAAAGCCTGGCATGTTATGTCAGGCTTTTATAATGATTAAATGATGATGGAATCTTGAAGTTGGATTTGAATTGATATATAATAAATAAATTAGCATTATATCAATCAGGAGGAATCGATTTGTTTTTATACGCAGTCATTATTGGTTTGATAATTGGAAAACTAAGAAAAGGAAAATTGGAGAAAATTGGCTATTTGACAATTCAATATCCGTTGCTTATAATTGCGGGTGTATTATTTCAGTTTTTTGTGTTTGTGTTGAACATAGGGCTGTCTGATTTAGGCAATAATACTAGAGACGGTATACTTATTGTTTCTTACATATTGATAATGGCTGGCATTCTATCAAATAAATCCATAAAATTCATGTTTTTGTTTTTTGTAGGCGTTGTATATAATTTTATCATATTAATTTTGAATGGTATAAAGGTGGGAATAACCTCAACGGCAGCAGAGAAGGCATTCAGCGCGGAAATATTCGAATTGATTAGAACAGGCAATGTTAGATACTTCACAATCATACCCGAATCCAAGTTCTATATGGGGGCATTTATATCCTTTGAAGGAATATTTGTGTACCCAATCGTCTTAACCATAGGAGACATTATTTTGTTTTTTGCCACTGTTGTTTTTATACAGTATGCCATGACTGATAAGAGCATTAGAAAAGGATCAAATGTAAGGTATTCAAGAAATCTATTCAGATAACATTTCAGATAACTAACATCAGATATTGACAACGGAGGAGACAACATGTCCGGAAACAACTTTTTGAAGGGTGCTGCCGTTCTAGGAACTGCAGGATTAATTGTAAAGATAATAGGTGCTATATATAGAATTCCACTCACAAATCTCATAGGCACAGAGGGTATTGGTTATTTTCAACCTGCTTATCAGGTGTACAACCTACTGCTTGTCATATCACTAGCTGGCTTTCCAACAGCTGTGGCCAGACTAGTTTCTGAAAAAATGGCCCTTGAAAATCCACAAGGCGCCCATCAGATATTTAAACTCTCAATGAGAGTTATTTTAGTTGTTAGTGTTGTTTCATCATTAACCGTTCTTGTATTTGCTAGAAATATAGCCCAAGCAATCGGTTATCCTGGAACCTATTATTCATTGTTAGGGTTGGTACCAGCCCTGTTGATTGTACCTGTTATGAGTGTCTACAGAGGTTATTTCCAGGGCATGCAGAATATGATGCCTACAGCCTTGTCCCAGGTATTGGAACAGTTGGTCAGATTTATAGTAGGGTTGTCTCTGGCCTATATGTTGTCTAGAACTAGTCTTCAGCAGGCAGCTGGAGGGGCGTCATTCGGTGCTTCTGCAGGGGGTCTTGCAGGTTTTATTTTTATTCTATTCATATATGCCAGACATAAGAAAAGCATTCATGAAAAGATTGATAATGCAGCAAACAATACTGAAGAAGAACCTGGAAGAGTTTTCAGAAAGTTGCTGGCTATTGCCATTCCAATAACCCTTGGTGCCTCTATCGTTCCTTTAATGGGATTAATAGATGCTAAATTGGTATCTATGAGATTGGCACAGATAGGTTACTCAGTGATTGAGGCTACTGACTTATATGGTCAACTTAGTGGTACAGCTCAGACGTTTATTAATTTTCCGCAGGTTTTTTCCATAGCGATTACCATGAGTCTTGTCCCTAGCATCTCTAATGCATATACCAGAAGAGACAAAGAAGCACTGAACCAGACTACTGATCTGGGAATGCGGACTTCATTGATTATTGGCCTGCCATCAGCTTTTGGGCTATATATTCTAGCCGAACCCATAATCAAACTGTTCTACCCTGCTCTGGGACCGGATAAACATAAGAGTGTCGGACAATTACTGGCAATATTGGCAATCAGTGTTGTTTTTCTAACAGTCGTACAATCGCTCACTGCTATATTACAGGCAGTAGATAAGCAAAGAATCCCAGTTAAGAACTTGGCTATTGGGGCGATTGTGAAAATTGTCCTAACCTACATACTAGTTGGGATGCCTTCCTTGAATGTCAAGGGTGCTGCCTTGAGTACAATAGCGGCTTATCTGACAGCTGCTGCTCTCAATTACTGGGATATCAACAAGTATACAGAAGTGAAAGTAAGACTATTCAGAATTGCCATAAGGCCTCTCATTGCATCATCGATCATGGGAGTGGTGGTTTATGCTGTCTATCATGGCGGTGCAAACATCATAGGCGTAAAGCTTTCAGCTTTGATTGCAATCGTGGGTGGTATTGCAGTATATTTTGTTGCGTTGCCGATTACCGGAACTATTAACAAAGAAGATATGGCGTTATTGCCTAAAGGTGAAAAACTATATAAACTCATGAACAAACTAAAACTTATGAAATAGGTGATATAATGCACAAATTGTATATTGTGGGGCTAGGAACGGGAAGCCTTGAAGATTTGAATTACAAAGCCTTCAATTTGATAAAAAGCGAAAAACCGAAATACGCCAGAACTATCAGGCATCCTGTTATAATGAAGAACAGCTTCGAAAATCTTGAGGCTTTTGATGAAATCTTTGAGAAGGAAGAAAATCTTGAGCAAGTCTATCGAAAAATCAAAGAAAGAATTGATTGTGCTTTGGCACAATATGGTGAAATTATTTACTTAGTGCCGGGCTCTCCACATATTGGAGACAAGATCACAGAAAGCTATTTATCCGGTGGCAATGACATATCAATAGAGTTAGTCGACGGCTGTAGTTTCATTGACAAGGCAATTAAGATGTCTGGTTCTCAAAATGCTGGATTCAATATCATTGATGGGCACATGGCGGACAAATATAAATTTGACATACATTCCAACAATATTATTTGCGGTGTGGAAAACCAAGCGCTAGCTTCCAAAATTAAAATTGAGTTGACGGAAATATATCCCGACGATACGAATGTCATTTTTATGGACATATTAAGAAATAAAAGAGAACATATTTCATTATTCGAGTTAGATAGACAAGAATATTATGACTATTCCACATATATTTTTGTTGAAAGTATTGATATTACAATGTTAGACATGTATAATATAAATGATTTGAAAAACCTTATGGTTTTATTGAGAGGTCCGGACGGGTGTCCATGGGATAGAAAGCAAACTCATATGTCTTTGAGAGAGTGTGTTGTTGAAGAAGCCTATGAGGTTGTGGACGCCATAGA
>JAHRFV010000252.1 GCA_019084435.1 Dethiosulfatibacter sp. | reverse complement strand
CCAAAACCACTCCAAGAGGCAAACACATAGCCTTGCTTTGTTGGATTGATTATAGGTTTTGTAATAACATCCCCATATTTCACTTGCTCTGTCTTATGGGTTGAGCCTTCGGAAATCCAGTTTACAATGTAGCTGTTGCGGCTATAACTGATTTGGACTACTGCAGTTCCGTCAGGCAGAATTTCCGTTTGAGTGACTGTGCCAGGTGTAAATATGGGGATGTTATTACAAAACCTATAATCAATCCAACAAAGCAAGGCTATGTGTTTGCCTCTTGGAGTGGTTTTGGCGAAGGCTCAACCATGGGAATCACTGAGCAGAATTTCACAGCAACCTGGAATCCTGCCACTGATACCAACTATACCGTAAGACATATCCGTGAAGATTTGAGCGGCGGATATACAATCGTAGAGAACGAATTGGAGCAGGGCACAACAGAAACCCAAACAGCGGCTTCTCCGAAAACATATGAAGGATTCACTGCTGATACAAGCTATGCCCAGGTAGTTATTGAACCTGATGGCACTGCGGCAGTTGAAATAAGATATAATCGCAACAGCTATAGCATCACTTGGATCGCCAACGGCGTGACCTATGAGACCACTCAAAATGTGATGTATGGTGAGGCAATCAGCTTGCCAGTGGGGTCACCAGATAATAAAATAGGCTATACCTTTGATGCGTGGGTGGGCGTTCCTAATACCATGCCAGCGAGAGATAGCAGCTTTGAGGCGAGCTGGATAGCCAACAGCTATACCGTTACCTTCAGTGTCAATGGCGGTGAAGCCCTTGACGTAAGCACCAAGGAAGTGACTTATGACAGCACCTATGGCGAGCTACCTATCCCGACTTACGCCGGTTATCAGTTTGTCAACTGGACCGATGGAAGCGGCGCTACCGTTACAGCAAGCTCAACAGTAAGAACCGCTAATGACCATGTACTTACAGCAAATTGGGCAGCGGATACGGATATCACCTATACAGTACTGCATAATCAACAAGATGTTCAGGGTGGCGGGTATACACTTAGAGATAGCACAACCCTGTTTGGTGAAACAGACACTAATACAACAGCTGTTGCCAATAGCTATTCGGGCTTTACAGTGCAGGTGTTTAATCAAGAAAATATTGCTGGCGATGGCTCAACAGTGGTCAACATCTATTATGATCGAAATGTCCACACCGTGACATGGCATATAGACAGCACAATAAGCACAGCGGATTATCGCTATGGTGCAAGTATTTCAACGCCTAACGCAACACGTACAGGCTACAACTTTACAGGTTGGAATGTTGCCGTTGCGAGCACCATGCCAGATAACGATTTGAATTACACAGCAACATGGATAGCAAAACAGTATACGGTTTCCTTCGATGGAACCGGTGGAAGCAATCCTAGTTCTATAACCGTCACCTATGACAATACATATGGCGCTTTGCCTACATCGATACGTACAGGTTATGACTTTGATGGGTGGTTCACAACATCAAGTGGTGGAACAAAGGTTGTGGAGAGTACATCAGTACAGATCACCTCAAATCAGATCCTTTACGCCCATTGGACTGCTAAAGCGTACACAGTTAGCTTTGACCTGAACACAGGAATCGGCACTGTACCTGAAGCAATAACCGTTACCTATGATGGCAATTACACAGCCTTACCAGAAAACAGTGGAAGCAAGACGGGTTATACATTTACAGGCTGGTACACTGCAGCAAGCGGCGGCAGTAAAATCACAAGCGCAACCAGAGTCACTACCGCAAACCATCACACCCTATATGCCCAGTGGCAGGCGAATACCTATGAAGTGGCATTTGATGCAAATGGTGGCAGTGGTATCATGACAAATCAAAGCCACACATACGATCAGTCCAATTCTCTGACAGCTAACGGCTTTACTAGGACAGGCTATAGCTTTAGTGGCTGGAAGACACAAACTGACGGAAGTGGCATAGTCTATGCAAATAGTGCAAGTGTGACAAATTTGATAGCAGAAGGTGTCATAACCCTCTACGCACAGTGGACAGTTAACCAGTACAGCATCAGTTTTGACAGCAATGGTGGATCTGGTGTGACAACTATCAAACAGGATTACGGTACGGCAGTCACAGCACCAGCCGTTCCAACAAAGACCGGGTATACCTTCGGTGCTTGGCAGTATAATAGTGTAGATTACACCTTTAGCACCATGCCGGCAGAAAACATCACGCTGACAGCGAGATGGACTACTGTTGATTATGCCATTACCTATGTATTGGATGGCGGTATAAATCACACTGGTAATCCATCAAGCTACAATATAGAAAGCGGTAATATTACTCTGGGAGACGCTAGCGGTAAAACTGGCTATACCTTTGACGACTGGTATACAGAGGCTGAATTTACCAATAAGGTACCAGCAATTGCCATTTCAGCGGGCGAAACCGGCGCTAAGACCTTCTATGCCAAATGGATAGCAAACACCTATACTATCATCTTCGACAAGAACACAGGAGACGGAACAGCAAGCATAGGTCAAGGCTTCATATATGATGAGCCAGCCAAGGCATTGACAGCAAACACTTTCATCCGAGATGGCTACACGTTTGATGGCTGGAGTACGAATTCCGACGGCACAGGTACAAGCTATACCAATATGCAGATGGTTCAGAACCTTGTTCAAAGCGGTACAGTGAGTCTATATGCCAAATGGAAGCTTGTGACGTATGCTATCACATACCAACTTAACGGTGGTACTCAGGCAAGCGTCAATCCATCAAGCTACACAGTGGAAAGTAACGATATGGCCCTTAATGATCCAAACAGAGATAGCGGCTATGGCTTTATAGGGTGGTATGATAATGCAAGCTTGACAGGCACTAAGGTGACAAGCATCACAAAGGGCAGCACAGGAGACAAAGTTTTGTATGCGAAATGGGGCTTTGCAGGCTCATTTACAGTGACAAACAACGGCAACAACATCTTTACCATCACGCGAAACGGCAACGGAACAAGTGATGCCCAAAATGTTGGACAGCAAACCGTATACTTCAGAACAGTCAATGGATCGGCAATCGGTGGCACCCATTTTAGTCATCAGGGCGGAACGACAGCGGCAGTGACATTTACCGATGGAGAAACCACAAAAACTGTTACAATCACGGAGTATGGTGTGGCTACTGCCTACAATGGAAACATTGCTACAAGCTATTCAAACATCGACCGTACCTTTCAGCTTGAGATTGTGAGTGTAGTTGGTGGAGGACTTTTGGGTAGCACTATCAAGGCAACCAGGACCATGGCGAAGAATATTAATTATGCGGTGCCAATCGGGACCTATGATTACAAAGTTTTCGCAACCCATACGGTAAACACGGAAATTAAAGAGTCGATTGAAGGTTGGGATGGCACACAATACACAGGGCTTTCCGGAAATCCGTTCACGGGGCGAAGTGATTCGGCTAATGTGAGTACATATTTGCAAAAGACATCAATTTCAATGAGAGTGAAATTGGACATTACCGGACAAGACTCGGGCTGGCGCATGATTCGTCATGTATTCTTCAATAATCACACAAACGGCACTCCAACGGGAAAAAGCGATGGTTGGTTAAGCGAATTGCCGGCTGGCACAAAATCAGCAGTTGTGTATGCCCTAACGAGTACTGCTGATAATACTATTACTTACACTGTAGGTTTGCCAGCAACGGGAGACATAACAAGCTCAGGAGGACATGCGGTATCAGCGGCAAGCAGTGAGGGAATTAACGTTAATGAATACATTCTCTACTCTTTTGTTGAAACTAGTGGTATTTCAGTTGCGGCATATAACTCGGCGACTGCGGATTCTTCCTGGTGGTATAAGGGTGGAACACTATACTCTGCTCCTCATGACACCAAAGAACCAAGTAAAATAGGAATTGGTCCCATGGCTTCAGGCGATTATCAAGCAGGAGAAACAGTCACCATTTCCGTTGTCTTTGATGAAATTGTCACCAATGTCAACGGGGCGACGGTCAGCGGAACAAATCTCAATGCCATGACTTATTCAGGCGGTGTAGGATCTAATGTGCTTTACTTTACAGGCACCGTGAAGACCAATAGCACTGAAACAACCATTCTAAACGGAGTGACCTTAAGCGGAACTGTTCTAGACATGGCTAACTAAAGTCTAAAAAGCCCCTGCCAATCATCGGCAGGGGCAATCTTTAAATAGGAGGTGAGGCAGTGTATAAGCTTTCTTTATTATTGGCGGTCTTTTTGTTTCTGATCCAACCGGCTTTACTGGCAGAAACGGATGACAGTATTAGAATCGCTATCATTGACACAGGCATATCTACCCAGGCACTGAATAGTGAACAAATTGCCCAAGGCAAAAATTATATTCTTCCAGAAGCAGGCACCGAGGATAAGATCAATCACGGCACTGCAATTGCAAGCCTTATAATAGGAAAGCCTGATCGTGGACTTGAAGGGGCTTACCCCGAAGCCACCCTCGTTCCTCTTGTCTATATCAGCCTTGATGGAAAATCCCTGGTAAAGGGTGATGCCGACATGATTGCCCAGATGATCTATGATGCTGTGGATCTTTTTTCCTGTCGTGTCATCAATTTAAGCGCAGGCGTTTTGATCGACTCAAAGGAGCTGAAGCATGCATGTGAATATGCAGAAAAAAAGGGCGTTGTCATTGTGTCCGCTGTAGGCAACGACCATGTATCAGATCCCCAAAACATCTATTACCCTGCGGCCTATGACACTGTGATCGGGGTGGGTTCCCTAGATGCAGAGGGAGAAGTCTCTAAATTTTCCCAGCAAAACACCTCCGTTGCCTTAGTGGCAAGTGGAGAGGATTTGTGGGTAGCTAGGGCCTCCGGTAGAATGACCCATGTAAGCGGGACTTCCTATGCGAGCGCCTTTGTCAGTGCGGCTGCAGCAATGATTTTAGCGGAAAATCCCGATTTAACTCCAGCAGATGTACGTAGCATTCTCTATGAATCTGCTGACGATATGGGAGAAGCTGGCTATGACATAGAGAGTGGATATGGGGCATTAAATTGGAGTCCCAATTCCTTCATTTACAATCAATAGAATTTGGTATAAAGTTATAAATAACGAACAACCAATATATTTTTGGAGAAGCATATGAGAATAGGTCAATTTGCAGCCCAAAACAACACCAGCATTGATACAATCAGGCATTATATGTCACTTGGATTATTGGTCCCGGAAAAGCATAATGCTCAATTTGATTTCGATGAAAATTGCACTGATGATTTTCAGGAGATTGTAGAGCTCAAAAAGATAGGCTTTTCGTTATCTGAAATCCAACAGCTGATGCTGTATAGACGGATCGGTAAATTGACGGAGTACGATAGACGCATGACCTACACGACTTTTTTTGAAAAGAAGAAAGCGCTTATTGACACGGAAATAGAAAAACTCCATGAAATGAAACGCAACCTGAATAAAGAGTTGGAAGTGTTGCAGGTCAAACACGATGTGGACAAGGATTCAAACAATGAAACAATCGGCATAGCCTTGAGCTCTCTGGAACTATTTGCCTGCCCGTTTTGCCATGGGTCATTTGAGATCATCGAAGGAAGCATTCAGCATGGCATTTTGAATGATGCAACCTTAGCATGTTCCTGTGATTACCAGATCCGTATTGCTGATGGCATTGTTTTCACACCGGAGATTATTGGTAAATATGAGAAAGTAAAAAGCACTGATTTAAGCCAATACAGCGAACACTATATAGATGAATATATCAACACCACACATATTGATTACTTGAAAAAGCTTTACGCAGGTCTTCAATGGGCAACTAGACATATCGAGTCTGTCCCTTTGGATAACGCAATCGCATTGGAGCTTGGTAGCGGGCATGGCTATTATATGCGTCATATGCTTGACCGTTTTTCGGATAGTAGCACCTATATTGCGGTTGATCATGATCCTGTCAAAATCATGTGGTTAAAAAAGATAATCGAAAGAAGCCATCCAAAATGCAAGGTCATATTTATTTGTGCGGACTTTAAACAAATGCCTTTGAGGTCTGGTTCTGTCGATACGTTACTTGACGTATCGGGTTCAAGTAATTATTCATTTGAACACCCTGAGTTCCTGTTATATGAGATTAACCATCTATTGAAAAATAATGCCCGCATTCTTGGATTCTATATACTATTTGAAAATTTTGTTTCACAGTCCAAAGTACCAGTTTCACTACGGAAAGGATTCCAGATACAGCATATCAAATCACATCTGAAGGACTTACAATTCATTTGCATTGATGACTATTTATCTGAACCAGTCGATAAGGGTGGTCCGTTGGAGGACTATTTTGTAGATGGAGAGCGGGTACGTACCTACTTATATAGTGGTGTGAAATCAATAAAACCATTGGGCTGACCCGATGGTTTTTATTTTCTTGTAAAAAATAACTGTATTTTTTTGAAAATAGCCTCTTGTAGTCGCCTCGACCCAACGATGTATACTTAGAATAGATCAAGGAGGCATACCATGGAACTAAGGATCAAAGAAAATACAAGTATTAGTAAAAATGAGAGAAACAACTTGTATCTGTTCACATCGGGAAAAGCGGTATCTATACTGGGTTCATCAATCTATACGTTTGCCATCGGGCTTTATGTATTGAAGATGACCGGTTCAGCACTGAATTATGCGACAACGTTAATGCTGAGTGTCGTTCCAATGATTATCATAAGCCCTATTGCCGGGGTCATCGCCGATAGGATACCCAAGAAGTGGTTGGTTGTCGGGATGGATCTCGCTAACGGATTATTGTTTACCATGCTTTATTTTTACGCCACGGCAAGAACGCTGGATCTGACTATCATTTATGTCACCACGGTATTGCTCAATGTTTTTACAACCTTCTTTGGAATAGGCATGGAGGCAGCCAAACCCTCACTAGTCACGTCAGATAGATTGATCAGGCTCAATTCCCTAAGCAAGCTTATCGATTCGTCAGCATCGATTCTGGGACCGATTATAGGTGGAGTGGTCTTTGCTTTGATTGATATTCGTGCCTTTATACTGTTTAACGCAATTTCATTTGTTTTTTCTGCCATAACGGAATGGTTTATCGATTATCACCTGAATCAGGATGAAATAGAAGTTGCCAGAACAACAGGTTCAAAGGCAAATAGTTTCACAAAGGATCTGAAGGACGGATGGCATTTCTTTTCGCATAATCGTTCAATTCTGGAGCTTTTCTTTGTATTTGTATCCCTTAATTTTCTGTTAGGATTTTCTGTGAACATACCGGCACCTTATATTATTAATCAATTGCTGAAGATGCCTTCTACCAGCTTTGGCATCATCAACGGCATGTTCCCTGTTGGTTTGATTATTGGGACACTGATCGTGGAGAGGGTGATGAAGAGGGTCGGATTCCGAAAGCTGTTGATTACGATGAATGCCTTTATCGCCATATTGGCCGGATTGATTGGGCTTCCTGTCATTTTGAATTTGGGAAATGCCACTAGTTTACTTTTTTACGCGATCATCTATGTGCTTATTGGTATCGCAATAGCCTTTGTGGATGTGCCAATTATGACTATATTCCAGAAGGAGATTCCACGTAAGCTTTTGGGAAGGGTGCTGAGCCTGATTATGAGTCTGGTGAAGGTCATATTGCCCGTGGCGCTTATAACTTCGGGATTGTTGATTAATATGATTCCTGTGGCTGTCATACCAGTCATAGGGGCCAGCGTCGCATTCTTTTATAGTATGTATCTGTTGTTGAAGTAATCTTCCTTTTGTTTTTTTATTGCTATCCGAATAAATTAGTGGTAGAATTATCGTCATATAATAATGAAAGGTGGAAAATTAAATGAAAAAATATTCAAAAATTAGAATAATAACGGTTATCCTTATCTTACTGCTCACTCTTGGTGCTTGCAGTGGAAACGGAGGCACCGCAACTACTACAGCTCCTGGTACAACACCGGAGTATAAAGATACCCTTATCATCGCTACAACAGCACAGCCACCAACACTAGATGGCTCATTGACAGCTTCTCAGGTTTCTCTAACGATTGCTGGGAATATATTTGAGCAGCTTTATACAATGAATAAAGACTATGAACCTACTCCTGATTTGGCTGAGAGCTACGCTGTCAGTGATGATGGCTTAGTATATACTTTCAAGCTGAGAGAGGGCGTGAGGTTTCATAATGGGAAAGAAATGACAGCAGATGATGTTGTTGCTTCAATGAACCGTTGGTTGGAAGTCTCTGCAAGAGGCAAGACGCTGTTAGGTGGATCAGTCTTTGCAAAGGAAGATGATTATACTGTAACATTAACAGTTCCCAAAGTTACGAGCGATGTTATGACGATCATAGCGACTAGAACTTTCTTTCCAGTGATTATGCCAGAGGAAGTCATAGAGGCAGCTACTGCTGAAGGCGTTCAAGAGTATATTGGAACAGGACCATACAAGCTTCAGGAATGGAGACAAGATCAGTACATACATCTGGTTAAGTATGATGATTATACAACAATCCCCGGTGAATCAAGTGCGTACTCTGGACTAAAGTCTGCGGCTACGCCAAATCTATTTTTCTACTTTGTACAGGATCACTCAACACGTATAGCAGGTATGAAAACCGGTGAATATGATATCATCGAAAATGTACCTTTAGAGAACTATGATGAGCTCAATACTGCTGATGGCGTTGTATTATTCTCAAAACCTAGTGGATCTCTCAATGCTTTCTTTAACACACAACAAGGGGTATTGGCAGATGTGAAGATGCGTCAAGCGGTAATGGCAGCCCTTAGTATGGATGAAATAATGCTGGCAAGCTATGCTGACACAGCTCACTATACACTCGATCCAGGATATATGAACCTAAACCAGTCTCAATGGGCTGTAAAGACAGGGAGCGAGTTTTATAACCAGAAAAACGTTGATAAAGCAAAACAATTGATGGAGGAAGCCGGCTATAATGGCGAGACAATCAACCTCCTAACTACACCTGACTATCAGGAAATGTATACGGCAACTTTAGTGGTCCAAGAGCAGCTCCGACAAGCAGGATTTACTGTTGAAGTCATTTCACAGGATTTTCCATCGTTTATGTCAACAAAAGGAGACTTCGGAAGATGGAATATTTTCATAACCAGCAATGGATACAATATTATTCCACCGATGATTCTAGCGGTTAACTCTTCTTGGGCAGGATTTGATGCACCTGAGGTAGCTGCAGGATTGACAGCAATCCGTGAAGCCGGAAGTGACGAAGAAGCACAACAAGCATGGGCTGATCTTCAACAATTCATGTATGAATACGGCTCATCGACAGCAATAGGCCATTACAACACTTCCATGGCGACCAGAGATAATGTGGATGGATTTGTGTTTTTCGATTTACCGATATACTGGAACGCAGTCGTCACAAAATAAATTATAATATTTGTAAAACAATTAATAGTGAGATGGCGCTTTAGTGCCATCTCACTAAACAAAATTTGGTTAAGAATGGGTGATGAAATGCTGACATACATCTTTAAGCGACTTATTTCCATTATACCTGTCCTATTTGTTGTCTCAATTGCCATATTTATGATTATTCATATAACGCCGGGAGACCCGGCTTCTGTATTACTAGGACTGGAAGCTACACCAGAAGAAATTGAGGCTTTAAATGAGCAAATGGGATTGAATAGACCGATTCACATCCAATATTTTACTTGGATAAAAAATGTTCTTAGGGGAGACCTTGGGGATTCGATTTTTATGAGAATGCCTGTTGCGGATGCTATAAGGGATTATTTCCCCCCAACCATGAGCCTTGCTATTTTGGCACAGCTCATTGCTTTGACCATTGCAATACCCACTGGCATAATTGCCTCCTATAAGCGAGGCAAGCCTATAGACACTGCTCTGATGAGTGCCTCATTGCTTGGTATGGCAACACCTGGGTTTTTATTGGGTCTATTTTTGATGCTCCTTTTTAGTGTTCAACTTGGATGGTTGCCAGTAGCGGGATATCGCCCTCTAAGCATGGGTCTGGGGACTCATTTATACTATCTGATACTGCCGGCCTTCTCACTAGGGGTTGTGCAGGCGGCATTGATTGCGAGGATGACACGTTCCTCCATGTTGGATGTGCTATATAATAATTATATTAAGACAGCTAGGGCGAAAGGGATAAAAGAAAGAGCCGTATTGTTGAAACATGCACTTAAGAATGCCAGCCTTCCTATTCTGACTGTTTTAGGACAGAGCTTTGGGACATTGGTTACTGGAGCAGTGGTCATTGAGTCTTTATTTAATATCCCTGGAATGGGTCAACTGGTATTGAATTCTATCAAACGACGTGATATTGCTGTTATTCAGGGTGTTGTGCTGTTTATTACATTAATCTATGTGGGCGTAAATCTTTTCGTTGATTTGATGTATGGCGTCATCGATCCACGTGTGCGTCTCGACAGAAAGTGAGGGGACTGCTATGGAGACTATAAAACAAAAAGAGAGCATTAATGAAATACGAAATCGTCTGTTAAATCAACAGCGTAAATTGCAGCTGCGCAAAATTCTCAGCAACCGTAGTCTTCTTATTGGGGCTTTAATACTATTGGCGATGGTCTTGATTGCTGTTTTAGCGCCCTTCATTTCCCCCTATAGTCCAAGTGCCATGAACGTGCCTAATCGTCTCATGCCGCCAAGCTCTCAGCATCTTCTGGGTACAGATGAGTTTGGTAGGGATCTGTTGACCCGGGTAATGTATGGTGCGCGTGTATCAATGCTTGTGGGACTTGCAGTTTCAATACTATCATCTGTCCTTGGACTAATAATTGGGCTATACGCCAGCTATTACAAAACCCTAGATCATATCTTGATGCGTATAAGTGATGGTTTAATAGCTATTCCAGGCATCCTGCTTGCGATTGCTTTGATGGCAGCGTTAGGGGGTTCAATCTGGAATGTGGTAATAGCATTGACGGTTGTCTTTACGCCAAGTATCGCGCGTGTGGTTCGTTCAAGTGCTGTTGTCGTCAGGGAACAGGCCTACGTTGAGGCCGTTTATATGCAGGGGGCAGGTCACTTTCGTATACTTTGGGGCAATATTGCTCCTAATGTGCTATCCCCACTTTTGATACAGGCTACTTTTATATTTGCCAGTGCTATTTTGTCAGAGGCCGCATTGAGTTTTTTGGGCGCAGGCATCCCCGCACCTGAACCAAGCTGGGGAAATATACTTCAAGCCAGTAAGCTGGTCATCAATAAAGCCTGGTGGGTTGCTGTATTTCCCGGTGTCATGCTGATCTTGTCAGTGCTAAGCCTTAATCTGCTTGGTGATGGCCTGCGAGACCACTTTGATCCTCACATCAGTGCAAAGAATAAATAAAATGAATGGCCAAAACTATAAGTCTGGAGTGAATCAAATGGATAATGTACCTTTACTCCAAGTGGAGAATTTAAAAGTACAGTTTAGAACAGATAGAGGAATACTGACTGCTGTAGATGAAGTCAGTTTTTCTGTAAATCCCGGTGAAGTTGTCGGTATTGTGGGTGAGAGTGGATGCGGAAAAAGCGTCATGTCTCAGTCCATCATTAGATTATTGGAACATACTGACCCTGTCATCTATTCAGGGAGGGTATTGTTTGAAGGAATAGATATATTTAAGTTGAGTCAGAGAAATCTTCGCGCCTTAAGAGGTAATGAGATTTCGATCATTTTCCAAGATCCCTTGACGTCTCTAAATCCTGTGTATACCGTTGGCAATCAAATGGCGGAGGTACTCATACTTCACAAGGGAATGAGTAAGAATCAATCAATGGAAAGGGCTGTGGAACTGCTTAAACTAACCGGTATACCAGATGCAAGGCTTTGTATCACTCAGTTTCCGCATGAACTGTCAGGCGGAATGCAGCAGCGTGTTATGATTGCCATGGCTTTGGCATGTGAACCCAAGCTATTAATAGCCGATGAACCAACGACAGCTTTGGATGTCACGATACAGGCTCAAATCATTGATCTGATAAAAAAACTCAACGAAGAACTGGGGATGGCGGTTTTATTTATCACCCATGATTTGGGAGTGGTTTCAGAAACATGCGATAGTGTTCGGGTCATGTATCTGGGTCAAATTGTAGAGGACACAACAACTAGTGATTTGTTTAAAAATCCCCTTCATCCCTACACTAAAGGCTTGATCAAGTCGATTCCTTTATTGGAAGGGAAAAGAGGAGAAGAACTATATGTCATTCGCGGAACAGTGCCTTCTCTTTTGGATATTCCCAAGGGATGCAGATTCAGCACCCGTTGCGATTGGGCGGACAGTAAGTGCGTTGAAAATGAACCACCTATCGAAGAGACCATTATTCCTAATCATATGGTAAAATGCTGGTATTACAAGGAAATAAACGGTTTAGACAAAGGGGGTAGTTCGCTTGATGAATGACCCGATTCTACAAGTAAAAGATTTGCAAAAAAGATTTCCGGTATATGGTCCCTTAGGCCGGCTTAGAAAGCCAAAATACTTTGTCAATGCCGTGGATCATGTTTCCTTTAATCTTTATGAAGGTGAAACATACGGATTGGTTGGCGAGAGTGGCTCCGGAAAGACTACAACCGGAAGAACAATACTTGGTTTGAACAATTCTGACGGAGGGCAAGTCATTTATAAGGGCGTTGACCTGATGTCGCTTGAACCCAGAGAGTTTAAACAGTATCGACGAGACATGCAGCTTGTTTTTCAGGACCCTTTTTCGTCTCTTAATCCCAGAAAACGCGTAGGTGCCCTTTTAGAAGAGCCTTTGATTATACATAAAATCGGAAATCAAAAGGAGAGGCAAGAAAAGGTTTTTGAAATGTTGGATATTGTTGGTTTGCAACCGGAGCACTATTTCAGATTTCCTCATGAGTTCTCGGGAGGGCAAAGACAGCGCATTGGTTTGGCAAGAGCTCTAATCATTGATCCAAACATTGTCATCTGCGATGAACCTGTCTCGGCACTGGATGTTTCAATTCAGGCCCAGATTCTGAATCTTCTAATGAAGCTGCAAAAGGATTTAAAGCTTACGATGATTTTCATCACCCATGATATTAGTGTTGTACGCCATATATCAAGCCGAATAGGGGTTATGTATCTTGGCAATATCGTAGAGGAAGCCTTGACGGATGATCTATTTGTCAATCCGTTACATCCATATACAAAAGCTTTGTTTTCCGCTGTGCCTGATTTCTTGAAAGACCCTAATCAAAAGAGCCGTAAAATATTAAAAGGGGAAATCCCATCCAATGCGATGCAAATAACCGGCTGCCCGTTCCATCATCGTTGTCCGGAGGCAACTGACTTCTGTGTTGTAGAAAAACCACTAATGCGTGAACTTGAGCCGCAACATTTTGTCGCATGCCATTATGCAAAGCAAGGAAGACAATAGCGAGGGAGATAAACATGATATCGATTAAGTATAAGAATGGAGAAAATGAAATATATAATACTGCAGGCCACCAGCTGAAGGGCAGCATGGCTGAAGGCCTGGTTGGTCTAAATCCCAAAGAACTCTTGGAGGCATCCCTTGGTCTATGCATTTCTATTACTATGACTAGAATTCTAGACCGCGATGGAATCCTATATGACGATAGCGAATTAGACATTCAGGTAAAGGCAATCAAAACAGAGGGGATAGAGAATCGCTTCACCAGTTTTTCAATATCTCTAGTATTTCCTGAACTAGACGCTAAATATAAGCGCAAGCTAAAGACAATGGTAGAGCGGGGATGCACCATTAGCAATACCTTAAGAAATGGTGCTGCTATAGAAATTACCGAACGGAATTAATTTAATCTAATAAAAACAAAAAACAAAAGGGACAGTTCCTTTTGTTTTTTGTTTGTTTTATTGTTTCATTAACATTTATCCTATGAAAGCATCTCACTCATTTGCTTAGTCTTATACTTTTTGATTTCTTCTATAATCTTGGGAACTATTACTTTTACAATTGCCATCAATAAAAATGATACCGCCAGTATTTTTGATGTATCAGATATAGGCATCGTTGGTGATGTAAAAGTTATAGTTCCCAAGCTTATAGAGGAAATCAAAAAGTATAAGACTAAGCAAATGAGTGAGATGCTTTCAT